>JBKJPW010000216.1:0-36452 GCA_046594225.1 Bacteroidia bacterium | reverse complement strand
TCGTAAATGCGAAGTGATTGAAGAAATAGATATTTTAGTTGGTGATGAAAGTATCTATTTCTTCAATCACTTCGCATTTACGATACATAGCACCTGTAAAGCTTACTAAATCTGTTTGTTCTTTAATAGCATCAATAATGGGTTGCCCTATTTTTTCAGCATAAGCATAATGAAACCAACCTGTGTTTTTTATTTTAAACTGAATGTTTTGAATAATGGTATTTTGAGTTTTTTCGCCAAAACCTTTTAATTCAATTAATCTATTTTCGTTGCAAGCATATAATAATTCGGTAACACTTTCTAGTTCTAGTTCTGCCCATAATTGTCTTACTTTTTTTGGCCCTAAACCTTTTATTCCCAACATGTCAATTACTCCTATAGGAGTTTTTGCCATGAGTTCTTGTAATTCTTTAGTAGTTCCTGTTTCAGTAAATTCAATTATTTTTTCAGCTAGGCTTTTACCAATACCTTCTAGTTTTGTTAACTCCTCAACTGTTGGATTGCTTAAATCGATTCGTGTTTTACTTAATTTATAAGCCGCACTATTAATGGATTTAATTTTAAATGGATTTTCGTTATGAAGCTCCATTAATTTTCCAGTTACTTCTAATGCATCTGCTATTTCTTCCGTTGTCATCATAAATACAGTTCAGCAAATTTTAAATCGTACGGATTGGTGATTTTTATATTCTCAAAGTTGCCTTCCACTATATTAATGGTTTCATCCATTCCTTCTAGCACTGTAGCATCATCTGTAAAAAATGGAGAGTAATTTTGTTGAAAGGCTTCTTTTATTTTTGATACTAAAAAACATTGTGGTGTTTGTACGATTTTATAATCATCTCTACTCACTGCTTTATTAATGCTATTAGTTACCATTCTTAAGCTTTCATTAATTGGAGAGATAGGAATAGCGTTTCCTTTTTGTGCAGCAGTTTCAAAACAACGTTTAATGGTTTCTACACTCACAAATGGTCTAGCTGCATCGTGTATACCAACAATATCATTTTTGTTTGTAATAGTATTTAATCCATTTTTCACAGAATGAAAACGGGTTTCACCGCCAGCAACTATTTGTACATTTTTATCTGGAAAATATTCTGCCAGCATAAAATTAGCATCCGTCATATAATCTTTATGAACGCAGACAATGACGTTGATGAATTCATCAAACTCCAAAAATTTGTCTATAGTATGAATTAAAATAGGTTTACCTTTTATTTCAATAAATTGTTTTGGAACAGTTGATTGCATTCTAGAGCCTGTTCCGCCTGCAACTATGATAATGTTATAGTGTGAATTCATGTTTTGTTTTTTTACATTTTACTCTCCCTCCCCTTTGGGGAGGGCTGGGGTGGGGCCTAATAATTCTTAATTCGTTCAATGCATAAATCAATAGCCTTATATGCTTTACTAAAAAACTGAAAGCGTTGTTTTTCAGCTATGCTACTAATTAGCGTTGATTTTTTTATCAGGTTTTTCATCCAATGTTCTATTTCCTCACAAAATTGATTATTGCTAGTGGTTAACGAATTCATGGTATTAAACGAAATATACGACATAACAGAACCTGCAACGGTAACATGAATGCAATTTGTACCAATCACTAAATCGCTATTGTATAAATTAAAGGAACAGTTTTTTAATTTATTTTCCTCTTCAGCATATTGATTAATTGCTTGAGCCATTTTTTTTAATTCTTGTAAAACTAAAATAGCATCTTCTTTTTCTTTAAATGCTCCCGATTCAAAATAATATTCTATTTGTTTAATGGTAGTATTGATAGTTTCATCTGTCCATATTTCAGTACTAGGAATTTTAAGGTAGGTTTTATGAATTTTATCTGTTATTTCTAATTGCTTTTCAGAAATCACATCCCAATCAAATTTTTTGGTTTGATAAGCTGGTATATTTAAAACCGAACGTTGCCAATAAAATAATTTAAAGGCAGCTAATTCTTTTGAAAAGAATGAATGAAAAATAGGAATTTCTTCGGCCGCATATATAATTTTTGCATCTTCAGATTTCTGTAAGCGCTCTAATTGCATTAATAACCCAGTTAAGTAATTATCAAAGTTTTCTTCTGAGTCGGTTAGTTTAATATAATTGCAAGTAACAGAATCGCCTTTATTTGATAAAACCGAATCTATTGAAATTCGGTAATGCTTACATATTTTGTAAGTTTCATCTAAACTCAATTCGGTTTCGTTACGCAAACGACGGTAGGCGCTATCATTACTTATTTGTAATAAATCAGCAATATCATCTACTAACGAAACATTTGCAGGTACAACTTGCTTTAAATGCTTAATAAATGCTTCTTGCATTGGAAAATCTGTTTTTTTATTGGCCATTCTTTGTGGTATTTAATACTAATAAATGTATTAATTATTTGCAAAAAACGCAAATTAACTCCTTTATGACCTTATTTATTACAAATAATTTCTGATTAATGGTGATATAAAGTTCTTCAATTCGGACTTTTTGCAATAAACCACAGGTTTGGTCTATAAAGCCGTTTCAATAAAGCTCTCCTTCCATCTAATTTTGACCTATAAATCTTAATCAAAATAATTATGGAAACTTTAAACAACATCGAAAAAATCACTTTACTAATTAGTCTAATAGTTGTAGTTGTTATTCATCTATTTATTCTATTAAATAAAGCTAAAAACAAAATAAATACAAATCAACTTGTTAAAATTTGTTCAATGGTTATTGTATTAATGAGTTCATTTTTTATCAATGCTCAAGACACTATCCATTTTAAAAATAAAACAGTTGTTGTAGCTAAAATAATGGAGATAGGAATTTCAGAAATTAAGTATCAACGTTTTGATAATTTAAATGGCCCGAATTATTTATCTTCTAAAAACGAAATTTTTTTGATAGTATACTCTAACGGAGCTAGGGATACTATAAAGTCGATTGTAGTTGTCGAACCAATCAATATTAATAGACAGTTGAGTGTAAATCCAGATAGATTAAGACTCTCTGGTAACAAAATAATTTATCATGAAAGAGCAATCAGCGATAGAAAATTGTATTCTATGATATCTGATCATCCATCTTCTGAGACGCAGCTCATACTTAAAAAAGAATTTAAAAAACTAAATGAATATAAATTAAAAGAAGCTGCTCTTGCTCCTGGTTTGTTTTTAGCAGGCGCAGGTATTCATTTGGCAGCTTTAGGAAGCGCATTTGGAGTTAACGGAGGAGCGGGATTTAACAATTCAAGTAATCTAGTTTCAGCTTTTGTTGCGGGCGCTGTTCTTAGAATTTCTGGCCATGTAGTGAATATCGTTTATCGAAACAAGAAAAAAAATAAGCGTAGTGAAATTGTAGATATATATAATGGCTACTAATTAATTATTAATAAATAAAACATAAATCATGAAAACATCAATCTTAAAACAAACCATAAACATCATATTATCCAGTGCAATTATATTTTCAACAATTATAATTACTAAAAGCACTATCAAAAATATCAAGCAGTTATATGGTGCTGAAAAAATAACCAATACCCCCATGACTTGCTTTACAGATTTACTTTATTAATTATTAAAACAAATAAAAAATGAAAACAACTTTTAAATCAATCGTTTTATTTGGTGCCGCTTGTTTATATATAAATTCAGGTATTGCCCAAGATGTAAAAAAGGAAAAATCTACATTAACCATTTTATCAATTGATATTTCGGGCCTAAAAAGCGAACCACAACAAATGGGGAACTTAGTACGAACAGAATTAGAAAAGCTCGATACTTTTGAAGTAATGGATAGATACGACGTAGCCTATATGGTAGAAAAAAATAAACTAAGCATCAACAACTGTTTTGGTAAATTGTGTTTAACTGAAATTGGTGAAACTATTCATTCAGATAAAATGCTAAGTGGAAGTATCGAACTATATCCAAAGTCTATAATTTACACATTACGTTTAATTGATGTAAAATCTAAGTCTATTGAAAAAACAACGGTAATGGAGTTTTTAAATTTACCCGATGAGTTGCAAGCATTTACTAATGTTACGGTTCGTACTATGTTCAACAAAATAGTTGATGAAAATGTTTTAGCCAAATTAACTCAACGCAATGGCTTTGATAACGCACTAAATAACCCTTCAAAAGACAGATTAAGGCTAGACGGACCTCGTTTAGGTTTTGTTACATTTACTGGCAATACAGCCAATATTTTACAAGCTGATAAATCAGTTGGTGGGTTTGAGGCATTTCCGATGATGTTTCAGTTTGGTTATCAGTTTGAAAAACAGTATCTAAATGAAGGGAAAATTCAGGCATTATTCGAATTTGTTCCTATGATAACAGGTGTTGATCAAGGTTATTTTATTCCTGGTTTTTCATTATTACATGGTTTACGAAGTAATGTAAATGGTTGGGAATTTGCTTTAGGACCAACGATTAATTTATCACCAAAATCAAGAGGCTATTACGACACAACAAACACTTGGCATAGAGAGCAAGAATGGACAAGTAATCCGGAAAATGAAAATGTAAAAAATCCATTCACTATTAAAGAGCGATTAGATAGTAGAGGTGATTATGCAATTCAAACAGGTTTTGTATTAGCATTTGGACGAACTTTTAAATCAGGAAAATTAAACTTGCCAGTTAACATATATGTAATTCCTGGTAAAGATGGATTTAGAATTGGTGCTTCTTTAGGGTTTAATGCGAAGAATAAATAATCATATTATAAATTATATCACAATGATAAATTACTCAAAACGATTTTTAGTTATTGTATTATTTTCCGTTTTCTTAATGTCATTAAATAGTTGTATATATTTTGGAGCATTGATAATGTCTATTGACCAGAAAACAACTTATGCTAAATGGGAATCTGAAAAATATAAAACTCGTATTCAAAGGCGAATAGGTTGGGCAGGACCACATTACTTTCAGTGTAGAATTAAAGTTAAACAACTAGGTGGGCTTTATTATAGGACAGTAATTAAAGAAACATTTTCTAGAGAAAATTATGCTACGTGTATCATAACTTACCCTTTTCATAAAGACTCTGTAGTTGTTGATTTATGTCATAAAACAACATTTACAAAAAAGTAGTTTATCATTTTTTTAATCCTAATGAAAACTAAATTTTTTTATAAAATCCCTCTCACATTATTGTATTCACGGTTAGTAGTGGCTATTTTAATAATTGTATTTTCATGGATTAATATATCACCATCAATTATAGTTGCTCTTAGTATATATGCAATTATGAGTGATGTGTTTGATGGAATAATTGCTAGGCGATTAAATATTTCAAATCCAGAGATGCGACAATTAGATACTAAAATTGATACCGTATTTTGGTTTAGCTGTTTATTTTATATTTGCATCAATCATACCTTATTTTTGAAAACACATTTGCTTGAAATTGGAATTTTAGTTCTCTTCGAATTTTTTATCATCGCATTTGGATTTTTAAAATTTCATGAAAGAATTTCTTATCACACCATTTTATCAAAATTTTGGGCTTTATTGCTTTTGTGGTTTTTTATTGATATTGTTTTAAATAATAGCTGTGGTTTTAGTTTTGTAATTTCATTTTGGTATGGTTTGATAGTACAGATTGAAATTTTAGCAATCGCCATTATTTTAAAAACCAATCACACAGATATACCTTCGGTTTTGCAAGCTATAAAACTCAAAAAGGGCTTAACAATAACAAGAAATCGTTTTTTTAATGGGTAAAAGTCATTTAACTAACAAATTACTGTTTACAATTACCTTCTATTCACAAAAACTTAACGTTTTTTTTGATTTAGTTTTGTTTTTATCGAGAAAACAACTAATTTAATCGATTATTAAACGATAAATTTATGAATAGACTTTCTACAAAACTATCTTTTTTAGCGGTTTGCTTAGTTGTTTTAAACAATGCTTTTGCTCAATTGTCAGTAACAGCGCAAGCTGGAGGACTAAAATTTTTAGGGGATGTTGGCAAAAAAAATAATGCTAACTTTTTTAGCGACATGCGATTAGGATACAACTTTGGTGTTGAGTACCGTATTGGTAAAGTATTGGGTATTGGCATTGATGGTATGTACGGTAAATTGGCTGGTACTGATAATGATAAATCTTCTCATTTAAATTTTCAGTCCACTGTAATGGGTGGAGGTCTTAATTTATATGCCTTTTTTGATAAGTTAGGTGAAAAAGAAAAAGATGTTTCCCCATATATTCATGCAGGCTTTGGTTATTTAATGTTTGATCCATATGGAGATTTAAGGGATAAAAATGGTGCCATGTATAATTATTGGACAGATGGCTCAATACGTAATTTAGAGGAATCTACTTCTAATGATCCATTATCCGTAGCTATCAAAAGAGATTATAAATATGAAACACAGCTAAAAGATTCTCTTTCAAGCTATGCGCGTAACACATTTTATATCCCTGTAGGTATTGGTGCTAAGTTTAATATGGGTTTTAGAGCTAGCTTAAGAGTAGGAGTTACATACAATATTTGTATGAGCGATTATATTGATAATTACAAAAAAGGAGGGAATGATAGTTGGGCTTCAGCAAATGTAGGACTTAATATTCATTTTGGTAAAAGACCAAAAGATGCATACAGTAACGTGGATTTTAAAGCAGTTGATAATTCAGATACAGATGGAGATGGAGTTAAAGATTTAGACGATAAGTGTTTAGGGACTCCTAAAGGCGTTAAAGTAGATGGAAAAGGTTGTCCTGATGATAAAGATGATGATGGTGTATTTGATTACATGGATAAAGAATTAACATCTAAAAAAGGAGCAAAAGTTGATGGTAACGGTATTACAATTGATGAAGAAGCATTAGCAAAACGTCAATTAGCTTGGGATAGTTTATCTACTGAAAGAAGCGAAGGCTTTAATAACGCTCCAAGTTTATCTTATTTAAAAGAAATAGAAGAGAAAGCAAAAGCTAATCAATCACAAACGGGTAAAGCTTCTAAAATACCTGCAGAATTTGTTGAAGCAGATTATAATAAAGATGGCAACATATCAGCCGCAGAAATTACAAAAACCATTGATGGGTTCTTCGAAGGAGAAAATTCATTTAATGTTGAGAAGATAAATAAGCTCATCGACTATTTCTTTGAGCAGTAAACTAAGCATATGATAAAACCACTTATTATTTTATTTAACACTGTATCGGTATTTTTATTTAGCTTTTTTTTCGGCGATACACCTGTAACTATTTCAGGTAATTTTCCAAAAAGCGCAGGCGTAGCTACAGAATTTACAGCGGAAATTAAAGTTAATAAAGGTAGTATTGGTGGTTTTGCTAAACTTCAGTTAGAAGTACCTCAAGGATTTACTGTAAAAGAAGTAGATAGTAAGACAGGAAATTTCTCGTTTGCTAACAATATTGCTAAAATTATTTGGACAGCAGTACCAAGCGACCCTGAATTTGCAGTTAAGTTTATTATTACTGCTGATGCCTCAGCTGCTGGCGCAAAAACGATCGCTTCTAAATTTTCTTTTGTAAATAATAACAATAAGGAAGTAGTGGAAATGACTCCAGTTGAAATAATGATTGGAGATGAGGCTGCCTCAACACCCGTGGCTACATCCTCAACACCTCTGGAAACTACCTCGTCAACTCCTCCCGCTTCATCAAGTTCTTCTTTGGATAATCCAACGGAACCAAATTCAAATATTATTTGCTCTAGAAATATTGTTAGCGGAGCTAATGCTAATGAGTATAACGTGGAGGTTAAAATTAAAAAAGGTAACATCAAAGGATTTGCTAAATTTCAAGAAGTCTTACCTGCTGGGTTTAATGCCAAAGGTGACAAATTAAATGGGAGTTCATGTTCTGTAGCTGATGGTAAATTGAAGTTTGTTTGGGTATCATTACCAACCGACGAAGAACTAGTAGTGTCTTATGTTTTAGAAAAAACTCCATCTGCCTCTAATGATGCTAAGTTGGATAATGGCGAATTTTCTTATTTAGAAAATGACCAAAGCAAAAAAATAAAATTACAGATAGATGCAATTGGTGCTAAAACGGCAGATGTTGTGAAAACAGAAACTCCAGTTCAAACGCCAACAGTTGCAGCTGAACCTATAACACAGCCAGTTACTACTACCGAACCTGTAAAAACTGAGCCAGTAGCTACTACAGAGCCAAAAGCAACAGTTACTAAAAAAGAAGGTAGTGTGGTTTATAATGTACAAATTGGAGCATTTACTAATGCTATTCAGTCAAATGTACTTGCTAAGAAATTTAATATTTCAGAAAATATTAAAAGTGAAATGGCTCAGGGCTTTAATAAATTTATGGTAGGTAATTTTAATGAATACAAAGAGGCTCGTTCACATAGAGAAAATGTAAAACAAAAAGGTTGTAATAGTGCTTTTGTGGTTGCCTATAATGGAGCTAAAAGAATAACAGTTCAAGAAGCACTTATGATTACTAGTCAAAAATGGTTTAAATAAAACTGTTTTTTTAATTTTGCAGTATAAGCCACAGTCAATGCTTAAAAAAGTACTTTTTATATCTCTTGTTTTAATTTGTTCTTTTACTAAAGCTCAAACGGATACTTCTGCAAAAACTGAACCAACAGCTGTTCCAACTCCAACTGTTAAACAACAAAAATCCCAAGTTAATCCCCCATCATTGGGAGATGTTTTTAAACCTAAAATTTCTTTAGGAGCAGGGATGCTATCTTTTCATGGTGATTTATATGCTAAGCATTACCAAGCACCTTGGACAGCACGTTTGGGTTATGATTTAAATATTTCTCAAAGATTACTTAAACCATTACAACTAAATTTTAATATTTTATTTGGTAAATTAGGAGCCAACGAATGGATTGATAATCGTCAAGAAAATTTTCAATCTGAAATTCGTTCAGGTGGCTTAAGTTTATTGTACGACTTTGGAAACTTTATCCCCGATAGATGTCGTATACGTCCTTGGGTTTCAGTAGGGGTAAATTCATTTGAATTTTTGTCAAAAACGGATCAGTATGATAGGTACGGAAATAAATATTTCTATTGGAGCGATGGCTCTATTAAAAATATAGATGAAGCTGCACCAACAGCTTCATTGGCAGTTAATTTAAATAGAGATTATGTTTATGAAACAGATATTAGAGAGGCTAATAAAGACGGGTTTGGAAAATATCAAGAAAGAGCCTGGGCTTTTCCAGTTGGAGCAGGTGCCTTGATGAAAATCACAGATCGTTTTGATTTTAAAATTGGTTTCCAATACTATTTTACAACAACAGATTATATAGATGGCATAACTAAAAACAGTTTAGGTGCCAGAGAAGGAACTAAACAACGAGACAATTTTGTGTACACATCATTTGCATTGCAATACGACTTAATATTTAAGAAAAAATCGAAAGGAGATACATTGCCAGATGATTATTTTGATAATGTAGATTGGTTAGCAATTGATAACGGTGATTATGATGAAGACGGAGTAAAAGATTGGGATGATAAATGCCACGGAACTCCAAAAGGTGTTAAAGTAGATGCATTTGGTTGTCCGTTTGATGATGACAACGATGGAGTGCCAAATCATGCAGATGATGAATTAGCATCGCCTACAGGGCTTGAAGTTGACGATAAAGGCGTTGCATTAACAGATGAATATTGGCAAAATTGGTACAATATGTATATGGATAGTGGTAACGTTGTGAAGCAAGAAATTGTAGAAAATTTTTACGCAGTTAAAAAAGATACAAGTTCAACTAAAGCAACAACAGATGCAAGTAAATCCGACAAAGAATATACGATAGAGTTAGCAAGGTATTCAGGTCCTGTTCCAAATGATGAAATGGCTTATTTATTAAGTATTGGGGATGTTAAATCAACAACACTACCAGATAATTCAACGGTATTATATACAGCGGGAACTTATAAAGAAATTCAAAATGCAGTAAAACGCCGAAACGAGGTTATTGCCGAAGGAAATAAAAATGCAAAAATTGGTTACTTTAAAAATGGTGACATGCTAACGCTTTCTGATGATGAAATTAATAAGTTATTAGAAAAAAATAGTTCAACAGCTACTAATACATCAACAAATTCTTCTACCACAAATACAAATACAGTAACAGATGTAGATGCGGCCGCTAATGAATTTTCAAAAGGGGATATTGTGTATCGCGTTCAATTAGGTGCATATAAAAATAGAATCTCAAAAGATGTGTTTAAATATGCAGGTACTATATTAGAACTTAAAACCGACGATGACGTTTACCGTTATGCAACTAAAGGATTTAAAACAATTGAAGGCGCAGCAAACTTAAAAGCTGATTTAGTATTAGACGGTTATGGAGATGCCTTTATAACGGCATATAAAGACGGCAAACGTATTCCAATGAGTACAACAAAAGCAACTATGGAAACCAAAGAAAAAGAAGATATTACTAAAATAGAATCATTTAGTTCGGTAGATAAATCTTTGGTAAGTTTTAAAATTCAATTGGGAGCACTTCGCAGAGCTGGCGCAAATGATATGGAAGAAAAAACAAAAGATTTAGAAGGTTTAGAAAAACAAGGAACAGGCTCTGGAATGATTAGATACACAGTGGGTTCATTTAACGATTATTCAAAGGCAGATAAGTACCGTCAGGAATTGGCTGATAAAGGATTGATAGAAGCATTTGTAATTGCTGTATTTAAAGGCGAAATTATTTCTATACAAGAAGCACAAGAACTTTTAAAATAATTTGTACATTTATTCATAAATTTTAGTTAAGATGAAAAAGATAATTTTAATACTTGCGGTTATGATGGTTTGTTTTACAGCCAATGCGCAAGAGCCAGAGAAAAAGAAAGAAAGTTCAACAACACCTCCACCAAGCAGAGGTCAGGAAAGAGCTATTAACGAAACTGGTGTTTCCGTAAAAACAGCAACTAATAAAAGTACTTCAACTTCTAAATCAACACCAGCCCCAGCGCCACCAGCGTCAGAAGATAAAAAAAAAGAAGAAAAAAGTAAAGACACTACAAAGCCAGAGTAATTTTAAGCCCCTGCCAGCTGGCGGGGGCTTTTTTTATGGCCTTCTGATTAATAGATATTACCATCATTTTAATAGGCCGTGTCACGCTAAACTACCGCTCATATAAATTGTTATACCCGAGTAGGTATTGTTTATACATTTGCAACATAAATTTTCACATGAAGAACTTATTATTGATCTCAGCCTTTTTTATTGGCTTTATGGCTAATGCCCAAATGCCTGGTATGCCCAAAGGTATGAAAGATCCTAAACTGGGCCGAGTATACGGTAAAGTATTGGATGCTACTACAGGAAAATCTGTTGAATACGCTTCAGTTCAGGTGCTGTGGTTTAGCAAGGATAGTTTATTGGGCGGCGGATTAGTTAAAGAAAATGGAGATTTTGCTGTAGATGGCTTACCATCATTTGGCCAAGTTAGAGTGAGAATAAAATTTATTGGATATAAAGACTATTTACAAAAAGTGTATTTGAGTCCACCTGATAAAGTTGACCAAGATTTAGGTAATATTAAATTATCGGTTGATGATAAATTACTGAAAGAAGTAGACGTTGTTGCAGAAAAAAGCGCCGTTGTATTATCAATTGATAAACGCACGTATAATGTAGAAAAGGATTTATCTGTAAAAGGAGGAACGGCTGTTGATGTCATGAAAAATATTCCAGGCTTAACCGTTGATGCTGACGGAAATGTGCAGTTACGAAATCAATCACCAATGATTTATGTAGATGGAAGACCAACAACATTAACTTTACAACAAATTCCAGCCGATCAAATTGATAGAGTAGAAATCATTACAAATCCTTCGGTTAAATTTGATGCGAGCACAACAGGCGGCGTATTAAATGTAGTGATGAAGAAAAACGGAAAGCCTGGCTATAACGGAATGGTAATGGCTTATATTGGCACTGGCGATCGCTACGGCGGAATGGCAAATATTAATGTGAAGCAAGGAAAATGGAATACATCATTGATGTATTCGTTTAATCAAGCTATTAATAATACAACGGGTTTCACTAAGCGTATTCAGTTAGATAGTGGTGTTACAACAGGCCATTATAATCAAGACAATAAAACTCAAATGCAAACCTTATTTAATTTTGGAAGATTAGGTATTGATTATAATATTGATAATCGTAACACAATTTCTTTGAATGGGATGATTGTTGCAGGTGTTTTTAAAACTAATGATAATCAAAAATACAATGGCGATTTTTTAAATTTACCTGTACCAGTTTCAATTTCAGGAGACCAATCAAATCAACAGAAAGCTGCTTTTCAAAATTATAATGCACAATTATTATATAAAAAAACATTTCCAAAAGTAGGAAAAGAACTTACAGTTGATGGAAATTATAATTATACAACTTCTAAGAATGGTTATTTATTTGCCACTAATACTATATTAAGCGCCCTTGGCCAAGATAGTATTTTGCCAACCACTTATCAAAAAAACATTGGATCAACCACTGCTAACCAATTTGTATTTCAATCAGATTATGTAAATCCAATTTCAGACACTAAAAAATTTGAAGCTGGTATTAAAGCATTTTATAAAAACTCTATCAGCTCTAATAACACAAGTAGTGCTTCGGGTAACGAAGATAATTATCAAAAAGATACAATTATGAGTAACCGTTATGTGATTGATGATATGGTGAATGCAGCTTATGTTAATTACAGTGCCAAAACATTTTGGGACATTGGTTATCAAGCAGGATTGCGCTTTGAACAGTCTTATTATGCTGGTAACATAACTGATCAAAATAAAAAATTCTCTTATAATTACCCATCTACTTCTGATGACATCTTAAAGTCATTATTTCCTGCCATTTATTTTTCAAAAAAATTAAAAAAGAGTCAAGAAGTTCAATTGAACTTTAGCAGAAAAATTCAACGACCAAACTTTTTTCAGTTAATGCCTTTTGTAATGTTTGCTGATAAACAAAATTACCGTATTGGTAATCCACAGTTAAAACCAGAATTTAAAAATATTGCAGAAGCCAACTATAATAAAATATTTTCTAAAGGAAGTTACTTAGCATCAGGGTATTTTCGTTACGAAGAACAGCCAATTACAGATGTAGCTTATCCAGATCCAGATCCAACCAAGACTAATGTTTTAGTCAACACCTCTATCAATGGTGACAATGCTATTCGTTATGGTTTTGAAAATACTTTTAAATGGACTTTCTTTAAAAACTTAGATTGGACAGTTAATGCTAATGCCTATTATATTTACATTAAAGGAAAAGTTGTTCCAACCGAACCAGAAGTAAAAGCAGAAGGTTATGCATGGAATGCCAAAACAACCATCTCATATAAATTCCCGAAAAATATTACTTTACAAGTAAATGGTAATTACGAATCTCCTAAAATTTTATTATTAGGGGTTGCTAACGAAATTTATTCGATGGATGTTTCTTTAAATTATATGTACAAAACCAAATGGATTTTTAACGCAACCTTAAGTGATGTATTTAATACTCGCCGAATGGGAACGCATTTTGAAACACCCTATTATAATCAGGATTTATCTCGTCGTAGAGAGTCGCGTTACTTCCGTTTTACGATAACTTATTTATTTGGTAAAATGGACGCTTCTATCTTTAAACGAGGTAAACAAATGAAAGGAATGGGCGGACAGGAAGGCAATCAGGACGGATTAGATTTTAAATAGATTAATCTAAATGATACTTTATCTTTTCAAAAATATATTTTAATTCTCGATTTTCATCGTAGCGAGTTGCTACCTCTTTTTTTGATTCAATGTTTTTGATACGTTCAATTGTTTCGGGATGTGTACTCAAATATTTCATAAAATCAGGTGTGTCTTTACTTTCTTCTTTTAATAGATTTAGTAAATCAAGCATTCCTTTAGGTGATATTCTGTTTTGTAACATAAGCTCATAGCCTTTATCATCTGCTTGTAATTCTAATTCGCGTGAGTAATTTAATTGTTTAAACTGATCTGCTTGTTGCACAATGCCAGATGAGATTCCAGTAACATCGCCAAATAAACAAGCTATAAACAAGCTAGAAGCCATTGTACGGCAAATACTTTTTAAGGAATGTTGATTGGATACATGTGAAATTTCGTGACCTAGTAAAGCAGTTAATTCTTCATGCGTTTTCAAATTTTTAACAATTTCTGAATACAAAAATATTCTGCCACCAGGTAATGCAAAAGCATTGATCTCATCAGATTCAACAACTGTAATTTGTATAGAGTAGGATGTATTAGTTTTTAGTTTAGCAACAAATAAATTGGCATAATAGGTTGCTGAATCTTCTTCGGTGCTACTTTGTAAGATGGATTCGGCGATACTATTGCCTAATTCAATTTCGGCGCTTTTAGGAATTATAGAAACTGATTTTTCGCCAACCCAAGGTAATAATATAAAATAAGTACCTAAACAAATCAAAACAAATACTATACATGATATGATAGCAACACTGCCTTTGTTTTTTAACCAAAAACTTTTCGATTTTTTTGAAAAATTTCTTTGACTTAACTTTTCAAAAAATAGCACGCTATTACTTCCGTTACATTCTATGGTTTGTTGTGGAAAATCACCGTACTTAATAATTAATTGGTTGCCATTAAGGTCAAAATCTTTAATATTTACTCTACTCCAAATAATTGTTTTATCTGGTTCATTAGAAAAGTATATATACAAGTTATCGTCAGCAACATGAATTGTACATTCATTTGCCTGAGCAGTTTGCCCATCAAAATAGAAGCAACGTTCGGTCATCAAAAATTAAACGATAGAAATGTCTAACATTCCTGCTAAATCATCTCCAGATGCATCTTTATATTCAGATTCTGTTTGTACTAGTGAATTCGCGTCTATTTCACTGTCAAATTCAATGTTTTCCATTACAGTACGCATCACTCTGTTAATGGCAATGCCAGTGCCAATACCTAAAGTAAAAATAATAATTAAATAGTTTGTAATAATTAATTCAAAAATTTTCCCAGCTGTAATTGATGAGCGAAGTTGAATTTGTTTGCCGTTTTGAATAACTTTTGTGTTACTAATTTCAAAATTAATTAACTCTTTATAATACCAAAAGGAATAAATTCCTAAAGTAATAATTGTTAAAAAAACTCCTTTTAACTTTATTAAAAACAAATCTGCACCATCTCCTTCAAACGAAAATTCAATATTACCGAAACGAGTATGACCTTTAATATATTTATTTACTTTAACGTGCATCCACGAAGCATAAATGCCCAATGTAACTGCGGTTAATAAAAATTCAAGCAAATACATTTTCATAAATTCTCCTAATTGCCCTCTGTACCCAAAATGAATCCCACGCCATGAAGTACGGGATAAACGGTATTTATTAGACCCATGAATGGCAATTGGTATTAAAACAATAATAGCAACATAAAATATTAATATGCTCAATAACATTAGTGCAACAATTTGAGAAAACACACATAATAATAGCAATACATATAACCCGGCAATAATTCCAATGGCTTTTAAAAAGCCAATAAACATTTCTTTACCAGTTCCGTGAAATACAAAGCGAGTACCCATGTACTCAGTTTCACCATAAATATATTTTAAATAAGCTGCTCTGGCCCAAGGATAATAAATGCCTATTGTGATAGCAGTTAAAATATGATTAATAATTCTTAAGCCAATTAACTGGCCATGGTCGCCATTAAATTTTAACAGTTTTTTGAATTCTGTATTTTCTAGCGTTTTAAATTCTGTATTTTCCATAGTTTTAATTTATTATTAAATATAGTTTTTTATTTTATAACCGCAAACTTATCGCATTAATTATAAATAATTAGCTCTTTTAGAGCTGTCATTTTAATTACATAAACGGTTTTATAGGCTTAATAATTTTAGTTATATTCGTTAGATATATAAATAAACATATGGTTCTATTAAAATCTCTTTTACCAGTTGCTTTAGCACTTGTAGTTACTATTTCAAACGCTCAAACCAAACCAACTACAAAACCAAGTGCCAAAGACGGCTCACCTGTTCCTTCTCTTAATTTCGAATATGCTTTAAATGATCCATTTAAAGCTAGAATTTATACGTTAAAAAACGGATTAAAAGTATATATGAGTGTATATAAAAATGCACCTCGTATTCAAACTTATATTGCTGTAAAAGCTGGGAGTAAAAATGACCCTTCAACAGCTACAGGCTTGGCACATTATTTAGAGCATATGGTGTTTAAAGGAACAGATAAATTTGGAACTAAAGATTTCGCGAAAGAATCTGTGGAAATTACAAAAATTGAAAATTTATACGAAACTTACCGCCAAACAACAGATGAAGGACAACGTAAAAAAATCTATCATCAAATTGATAGTATATCAGGAGTTGCCGCAAAGTATGCTATAGCTAACGAGTATGATAAAATGTTAGCAGGTATTGGAGCTCAGGGTACAAATGCGTTTACTTCTTTTGATCAAACAGTATATGTAAATGATATCCCAACTAATCAATTAGAAAATTTCCTAAAAATAGAAGCAGAACGTTATAGAAAGCCAGTGTTACGTTTATTTCATACCGAATTGGAAGCCGTTTACGAAGAAAAAAATAGAGGCTTGGATAGCGATAATAGCAAATTATGGGAAGCTGTATTTTCAGGATTATTTATAAATCATAATTATGGGAAACAAACTACCATAGGAACTATTGATCATTTAAAGAATCCTTCTATGAAGGAGATTATGAAATATTTTAATGCTAATTATGTTCCCAATAATATGGCAATTTGCTTGAGTGGTGATTTTGATCCTGATGAGACGATTAAATTAATTGAAAAAAATTTCGGAACAATGTCTTCTAAACCTGTAACTCCTTATACGTTTGAGAAAGAAGCGCCTATTACACAAAAAATAATTAAAGAAATTATTGGCCCAGATGCTGCAAATTTAGCCATGGCCTGGCGTTTTTCTGGAACAGGAAGTAAAGATGCCGATATGATTACTCTAATTAATTTATTGTTATCAAACGGAAGTGCTGGGTTACTGGATTTAAATTTAAGTCAACAACAAAAAGTATTAAATAGTGGAGGCTTTGCTTATGTGTTAAAGGATTACTCAACACATATTTTATTTGCTTCACCAAAAGAGGGGCAAACATTAGAAGAGGCAGAAAAATTATTATATGGTCAGATAGAATTATTAAAAAAAGGTGAGTTTCCTGATTGGTTAATGAGCGCTGTAATTACTGATATGAAATTACAAAAAACTAAAGAGCTAGAAAATAATCAATCACGCGCGATGGCTTTTGTGGATGCATTTACTAATGATGCTAAATGGCAACAATCTGTCAATACAGTGGAACGTTTATCAAAAATTACAAAACAAGAGGTCATAGATTTTGTAAAGACAAATTATCTGGAGAATAACTATGTGGTAGTTTATAAAAAAATTGGTGAAGATAAAAACATCCAAAAAGTGGAGAAGCCTCAAATTACACCTGTTGAGGTGAATAGAGAAGATCAATCACCTTTTGTTAAAAATATTTTATCAGCAAAAATTGCTGATATGCAACCAAAATTTATTGATTATGATAAAGATGTGATGAAAACAACTATGAATGGAAATATTCCAGTGTTGTATAGTCAGAATACAGAAAATCAATTGTTTGATTTGTATTATGCATTTGATATGGGTACTAACAACGATAAAACATTGCCTATTGCCATTGATTATATTTCTTATTTAGGAACAAGTAAAATGACGCCAGCTGAAGTTCAACAAGAGTTTTATAAGCTAGGTTGTTCGTTCAATGTGTTTAATTCAGATAATCAAACGTGGGTAAGCTTAACTGGGTTAAATGAAAACTTTGAAAAGGCAACGCGTTTATTTGAAAGTTTATTTGCCGACCCTAAAGTGGATGAAATAATTCTTAAAAACTTAGTGTCTGATGTTTTAAAAAAGCGAAGCGATGCTAAACAAGAAAAACGCACAATCTTACAAAAGATGATGGTAAACTATGCGAAGTTTGGGTCTTCTAATCCTGCTACCCATGTGTTAACTGAAGATGAGTTAAATAAATTACAGGCATCACAAATTGCCGATTTAATAAAATCATTGATGACTTACCAACATAAAATTTTGTATTATGGTCCAAAGTTAGTGGGAGATGTTAAAGAAGCATTAAATACAATTCATACTGTTCCAGCAGGCGGATTGAAACCAGTGCCAACCGAAGAGAAATTTACTTTGCAAACTTTTAACAATACAGTTTATGTTGTTGATTATGATATGAAACAGGCAGAAATTGTTATTTTAACAGAAGGAGATAAGTTTGATGCTAAAAACATTCCTTTAATTAGTATGTATAATGAGTATTTTGGTGGTGGCATGAGTTCAGTTGTGTTTCAGGATTTAAGAGAATCTAAGGCTTTGGCTTATTCTTGCTATTCAACATACAGAAAACCGAGTGATCCAAAGTCGCCGTACTATAATTTTTCTTATATCGGTTCACAAGCTGATAAATTACCTGAAGCAATGACGGGTATGATGAATTTACTAAATGGTATTCCAAAGTCTGACATCTCTTTTGGAGCAGCTAAAGAAGCTATTTTACAAGACATTAAGACACAGCGTATTAATAAAGCAGAGATTTTATTTGATTATGTAAATGCCGAAAAATTTGGGTTAAAAACAGATATCAGACAGGATATTTATACTAATGTAACAACCATGACCTATGATGATGTGAAGAAGTTTCAGGATGAGAAAATTAAAAACAAACCAGCTTCCATACTTATATTAGGTAAAAAAGATATGTTAGATATTAAAACATTAGAAAAATATGGTACAGTTAAGTACCTAACATTAAAAGATGTTTTTGGGTATTAAATAATAATTAAATAAAAGCCCTATCCGCCAGCTGGTGGATAGGGCTTTTTTATGAAGTTTTTTCTGAAAAGAAATTTCGTAAATCCAAAATAAAATGACAATTTTATAAGTAAAACTATCACTCTACAAAATTGATATGTTTACTACAATAATTAACTGGTTATTTTATAAGGTAACAAAACGATAAATTCAGTGAAGGAATGATAATAAAAAAACAATAATTAAAACAAATGAAAATAGGAATTAAATTAACTATTGTCTTTTTTCTAATTGCATTTCTTTCAATGTTGATTGTTGGGATAATAAGCTATAAACAAGCTAAGTCCTCTTTTGAAATGGAAAGCTTTAACAGATTAACTGCGGTTAGAGAAGTAAAAGCCAATCAAATTGCAGATTACTTTCAGCAAATTAAAGACCAGTTGCTTACTATGTCGGAAGACCCTGGTATGATTGATGCCATGAAAAGCTTCAGATATGGTTTTGATAATATAGACAAAGAATTAAGTATTTCTGATGAAACATTCGCACTTTCAAAGAAACACGTGGAAAGATATATTGACACTATCATTTTACCAAGAGTAAATAACGTTGGCTCTAAAAAGTATAGTAAAGAGGAGGTTGTTAGTTATAGTAGTAACAACGCAAGTTTTCTTCAGGATCAGTTTATGATTTCAAATGGACTGCCAGTTGGGTCTAATCATTTATTAGACTCTATTAATTTTAAATGTTCCTATAATAGCGTTCATAAAAAATACCATCCTGTGATTCGTAATTTCTTGGAACGTTTTGGCTATTATGATATATTTTTAATCGATCATAAAACAGGTAATGTTGTATACACGGTTTATAAAGAGTTTGATTTTGGTTCATCTTTAATCACGGGCCCATTTAGTAAAACAAATTTTGCAGATTGCTTTAGTAAAGCTTGTAAAATTAAAAATAAAGGAGAAGTTAATTTAGTTGATTTTTCTGCCTATCTGCCTTCTTATAATGAACATGCTTCTTTTATAGCTTGTCCCATTTTTGAAGGAAATGAAATTATTGGCGTTCTTGCATTTCAGATGCCAATCGACAAGATTAATAGTATCATGACCAGTAATCATCAATGGTCAAATGTTGGATTAGGAAAAACAGGAGAAACTTATATTATCGGAGAAGATTATAAATTGAGAAACCAGTCACGCTTCTTGATAGAAGATAGTTTAAACTATTTTAAAATGCTAAACGAAATTGGTACTGATAAAACAACTATTGAAAATATCAAAAATTTTCACAGTACTATAGGGTTACAAGAAGTTAAAACAAAAGGAACGCAAGAAGCTTTGAGTGGAGCATCAAACACAAAAATATTTGATGATTACAGAGGAGTATCTGTTTTGTCTGCCTATAAGCCATTAAAAATACTTGGAATGAACTGGGCTATTATGAGTGAAATAGATGAAGAGGAAGCGTTTTCTCATGTTGTAAATTTGCGTAATCACATCATTCAAGGCTTTATTGGTTTATTGCTTATTGTACTATTTGTTTCTTATGTTGTATCAAAACAAATTACAAAACCGTTAAAAGAATTAACCATTGATGCGGCAGAGATAGCCAATGGAAATTTTGATGTGGAGCTAAGTTCAAATACTAAAGATGAAATCGGAATACTAGCAGATGGATTTAGAAAAATGCAACTATCGATTAGTAATTTGGTTCATGGCTTGGAAGATACGGTTAGAGAAAGAACGGCAGAGGTTGTACATCAAAAAGATATTATAGAGGAAAAACAAAAAGAAGTTTTAGATAGTATTAACTATGCAAAACGCATACAATACACGCTCTTAGCAAATGAGTCTTTTTTAAGAAAATTTCTAAATGATCATTATGTCATATTTAAGCCTAAAGATATTGTTAGTGGAGATTTTTATTGGGCAACAAAAACCGACACGCATTTTTACTTAGCTGTTTGTGATAGTACTGGACATGGAGTACCAGGTGCTTTTATGAGTTTACTAAATATTTCTTTTTTGAACGAAGCTATCAATGAGAAAAAAATTATTGAACCAAACAAAGTATTGGATTATGTGAGACAACGTTTGATAAAAAATATTTCGAAAGATGGAGGACAGGATGGAATGGATGCTATCTTATTATGCTTTGATTTAGAAACAAAAGAAGTGACGTATGCTGCTGCTAATAATGCGCCTTTAGTCATTAGAGAAGGAGAAATAATAGAATATGAAGCGGATAAAATGCCCGTAGGCATTGGCATTAGAAATGAACCTTTTAGATTATTTAAATTGGATGTTTTAAAAGGTGACACTGTACTGGTTTATACAGATGGTTTTGCTGATCAGTTTGGTGGACCAAAGGGTAAGAAATTTAAATACAAACAATTAAAAGAAAACCTAGTTGCCAATCACTACTTACCTCTTACTGAACAAAAAGAAAAATTAGTTTCAGTTTTTGATAAATGGAAAGGTGAATTAGAGCAGGTAGATGATGTGTGCGTGATTGGTATAAAAATATAGTTACTTAACTCTGAAAAAAAATGCCTCGATAATTTTTATCGAGGCATTTTTTATTTCAGTCATTTTTTTTAATCCTTAAATAAAGGATATTTGCTCATCATGGTATTAATTTTTGATTTTAATTTTGCTAACTCTTTAGGATTGTCTTTGTTTTTTAAAGCAGCATCAATAAAATCAACAACTTTTAAGCAATCTTTTTCTTTTAATCCGCGACTTGTAATAGCAGGAGTTCCAATACGAATACCAGAAGTCACAAATGGAGATTTGTCATCAAACGGAACCATGTTTTTATTGACAGTAATATCTGCCTCACCTAAAGCTTTTTCAGCTTCTTTGCCTGTTAGTTTTTTACTACGTAAATCAATTAGCATACAGTGATTATCAGTACCACCAGAAATAATTTTATATCCTTTTTCAACTAAAGCTTTAGCCATTGTTTGTGCATTTTTTATGACTTGCACGCAGTACAACATATATTCATCTGATAAACATTCACCATAAGCTATGGCTTTTGCTGCAATTACATGTTCTAATGGTCCTCCTTGAGTTCCCGGAAAAACACCCATATCTAAACAAGCGCTCATCATTTTTAATTCTCCTTTAAGAGTTTTTTCTCCCATTGGATTTTCAAAATCTTTACCCATCATTATCATTCCACCTCTTGGCCCACGTAATGTTTTGTGAGTGGTAGTAGTTACAATATGGCAATGAGGTAAAGGGTCATTTAAAATACCTTTTGCAATTAATCCAGATGGATGAGAAATATCAGCTAATAATAATGCTCCAACGCTATCAGCAATTTTGCGTAAACGCACATAATCCCAATCGCGAGAATAAGCAGAGGCGCCACAAATAAGCATTTTTGGCTTTTCTTTTTTAGCTGTTTCTTCAACCTTATCATAATTCACCAATCCTGTTTTTTCGTCAACACCATAAAAAGTAGCACGGTATAATTTACCAGAAAAATTTACCGGAGACCCATGTGTTAAATGTCCACCATGCGATAAATCAAAACCTAAGATAGTATCACCTGGCTTCAAGCAAGCTAACATCACCGCAGCGTTAGCTTGAGCTCCAGAGTGTGGTTGCACGTTTACCCATGCTGCACCAAATAATTCTTTTGCCCTATCAATAGCTAATTGCTCTACTTTGTCAACCACTTCGCAACCACCATAATAACGTTTACCCGGTAAGCCTTCAGCATATTTATTGGTTAAAACGCTTCCCATCGCTTTCATGACCTGATCGCTTACGTAGTTTTCGCTAGCAATTAATTCAATACCGCGAGTTTGACGGTCTTTTTCTTCTTTTATTAATTTAAAAATAGCAGTGTCTTTTTTCATATGTAGTTTTTGTTTTTTAATTGTCATTACTTGCCCCGAAATTAATTCGGGATGGTATACTCATCATTTATTTAGTGTTTGCTACAGGTATGATAAGTATTTCATAGATATATGGTTTATTGTTCGTTTTGAAATTTGTTAAATAGTTTACTAGAGGCAATAGTGAAAAATGCCACTAAAGGAGATTGAGCAATACCCATTATCCAACGACTAAAAGAATATTCATCCCCACTCCATTGATTGTTTATTATATAATTATATAGCATTGAAATACCAGACAAAACTAACAATATTGCATAAATATATATAATCCATTTTGAATTTTTTTTACGCTCACAAATTACGCGAACTGCAAAAAAACTAGTGAGTAAGTATGCTGTAAAATAGATAAATGTAAGCGGATATTTTAGAAAATATAATGTGGAATAACTGCAATCATTGAGTATGGACAAACTATTTGGGAGTGCGTAGGTTGAATGATGGTAATATAAACTAAAAAGTTGGCTGTTAATATTTACAAATACAAATTCCCTGCTAAAGCCCAAAAAGGCAAACAGACCAAAAAAGCACACATATTTAAGGCTGAGTTTCAACAAATTTTGTTTTTGATAATTTATTAACCCAAAGCATCCATAAACCAAATACGGCACTATAGGCTATAAAAGTAAATGTGTATGTATGATTAAAATTTAAATAACTTGGATAATAATTGGCAATGAGGGCAAGTGCTAATATTCTTAAAATATTGATAGAGTGCACCACTAAAATTCCTGTAGGAACATACCATAATTTATTTTTTAAATTTCCGGGATAAGCAATAACGAATATAGCAAATAGAAACATTAAGGTAATTCCGTTGCAAGGGCCTCCAATCCATACGCCATTTGAACCATCAATACCAAAAACTTGCACATCATTTACTTCTCGACTAGCAAATGTTTTATAGCCTAATCCATCAAAAATCCATTGACATAAATTGATAATTTGTCTAATAAATAACTGGTCACCATTTGTAGTTCGCTTTATTACAAATTCGTATAAAAAATAGCATAAACCATACAGAACGGATGCTTTTAACAAAAAAAATTGAAAGGTATTGTCTTTGATTTTTTTGAACATACACAAAAAAACCCCTACCAGCTGGCGGGGGTTGAGAATTATAGTAATTTTTTTTCTGTTTTCTTTTTGTATAACTTTCTGCCGCCATAAATAGCACCAGCAGCAATTAGCAAAGATATTCCGCCATCAATAGGTATACACGGAGGCGGCCAACATCCTGGCACATCTCCGCCGCCTGGTGGCGGTGGTGGCGGTGGCAAGGCTTTGCAAAGCGATGTTACACTGAAAAATGCAACGATAAGTATAAAAATCTTTTTATTCATTAAACTAAAATTACTGATTGTAAATATAGAGAAAAATAATGTAACCGCAATTTATTGCTAAAAATCATGCCAAATTGTTATATTTGTGAGATTTATAAAATTATTTGTGGAGCCAAAAAAGAACACTTCCCCTATACAGATTAATGATTTTAAACTCATTTGGAGAATAATTTCAAAAAATTGGTATATCCCATTTTTAATTGTTCCCGTTTTTTATCTGATAGGCTATTTTTATGTATATAAATTAGAAAGTATTTATCAGGCTTCTGTTGAATTATTAAAATCTCATGACACTTACAACGAAAGAAGTGTAATTACAGATGGTGGTAATTTTTATAGCGGCTCCAGATCGTATGTAGATAATTCTAATGAAATAAGAATTATTACTTCTTATGATATCATGAAGGAGACCATTAATAAATTAAAAAACAGGTTACAAGTTTCGTATTTTTTAGTGGGTAGAGTTAGAACTACAGAACAATTTAAAGGTACGCCTTTTAATGTAGAGGTGAATACAATTAACCCGAACTTGTACGAAATCCCTATGGATTTTAAGGTTTTGAATAATAATGATTTTGAGTTAAAATACATTATTAACGATGTTGAAACTAAAAAAATTGGAAAATTTAATGAAACTTTAGTTGATGTTGATTTTAGCTTGACTGTCAATAGAGAAGTAGATTTTGGAAATAAGGCAGCTAATCAATTAGGGAAATTAGATTATCAAATTGTTGTGCATAATATGCCCTATCTAGTTCAACTTTTCAAAAAATCATTAAAGGTTCAAAATCCTGATTATACTAATGTATTGGTATTAACCATGGATGATATTATACCAGAAAGAGCCATGTTAATTTTAGATACCTTGTCGCAGGTATATATTAATAAATCAGTAAATTCCAGATTTGATATTAATGAAAGAACCATTTTATATATTGATAAACAATTAGTGGAGGTGAGCCTTTCTTTAAATGATATTGAAGATACTATGCAAATTTTTAAGCAAGAACATAATATCTTAGATTTAGGATGGGAAAGAGAAGATTTTTTTAAGAAGCTAGCTAGTTTTGAAGGTAAAAAAACAGGGCTAAATTTAAAAATTGATGCCATTAATGACTTAGAAAAATACATTATTGAAGATAAAGATCCTGAGTTTTTACCACCCAATGTTTATTTGGTGGATGATGATGCCTTTTTAAATACTTCAGTAAGAGAATTGTATGCTTTGCAATTAACTATTAATAATCAATTAAGTTTCTCTAAAGAAATTAACCCACACATTATTGAGTATAGGGAAAATATTAAAAAATTAAAACAAACCATTTTGGTTTATTTAAATAATACGAGAAATGCTTCTTATAAAATTATTGAAAATGTTGACGGAGAAATTAATAATTATGAGTCTGAGATAAAATCAATTCCTCCTAAACAAAGACAGTTACTTAATATTTCACGCAAAGTAAAAGTAAACGAAGAATTATATAATTTCTTATTAGAGCGTAGAGCGAGTACTAAAATTGCTAAAGCATCTATTGTACCTAACATTCAGGTAATTGATAGCCCCAGAAGTTTGGGTGTTGTGAGCCCTGATAAAAATAAAATTATGTCAACTTATGCCGCTGTTGGTTTAGCAATAGCCCTAGTCATTATTATTTTGAGAGTATTATTTTTTACGACTATACAAACGGTTGATGAATTAAAAGAAGCAACTTCTTTGCCCATTATTGGAGATTTGCCATTTCAAAAAGACATCAATGAGTTGGGTTTTGTGGTTGACGAAAGCCCTAATTCATTTATGGCCGAAGCATTTAGGACATTACGCACTAATTTGCAATATGTTATTTTAAACTCTGATAAAAAAACAATTTTAATTACGTCTAATGGGCCCGGCGAAGGAAAAACGTTCACTACCATTAATATTGGAGCCATTTTGGCAAAAGGAGGTAAACGCGTAGTGATGCTTGAATTGGATTTACATAAACCTCGCATACAAAAAGCACTGGAAATGAATGCCGAAATTGGAATCAGTACCTTTATGATGGGTCAAAACACCCTTGAAGAGATTGTTAAACCGACCTTGATTCCTAATTTGTACACCATTTTATCAGGCCCAATTTCTCCAAACCCATCTGATTTAGTATTATCTGAAAAATTAAAGGAATTAATAGATTATTCTAAACTGCATTTCGACTTTGTACTAATAGATACGCCTCCAGCTGGAATGTTATCAGATGCAGCATATTTAATGCAATATTCAGATATTAATTTGTTGGTTGTAAATACTAAATTTGCTACTAAATCTATCATCCGGATGTTTGAAAAAACGGTTAGAGATAATGCCATCAAAGATGTGTATCTAGTGTTAAATGGGGTAAAACGCAAGCGCAGTAAATACTATTATTCAAGATATGGTTATGGTTATGGATACGGCTATGGATACGGCTATAAAAAATCTTAATTATACTTTTGATTAATTATAAAACGAGATAAAAATTATGTCTATCGACACACAATCAATTTCTTTAAAAAACTTTTTAGTGACTGGAGGTGCTGGTTTTATTGGCTCTCATTTAACAGAATTTCTGGTAAAAAACGGAGCAAAAAAAGTAGTAGTTTTAGATGACTTGTCAACTGGATTTAAAAAAAACTTAGAAAGTTTAATGCTTTTGCCAAATTTTCAATTTATTGAGGGAAGTATTACAGACTATGAAGTATGCAAAAAAGCTTGTCGTGAAATAGATGTTGTATTGCATCACGCCGCATTGGGGTCGGTTCCTCGTAGTGTTGAAAATCCTATTAAAACCAATGAAGTTAATGTAAGTGGTTTTGTAAATATGTTATTTGCCGCAAAAGAATGTGGAGTTAAAAAATTTATATTCGCATCTTCTTCATCTGTTTATGGAGATGATACAACATTCCCTAAAACCGAAAGCAAAACAGGAAATTTGCTTTCACCGTATGCTGTTAGCAAACATACAAACGAAAAATATGCCGCTGTGTTCTCATCTTTGTATGATTTACAAACAGTAGGTTTTCGGTATTTTAATGTATTTGGTGAACGACAAAATCCAGAAGGAGCTTATGCAGCAGTTATTCCAAAATTTATTGCCAGTCTTCTTAAAAATGAAGCGGGTAGTATTTATGGTACTGGGAATAATACCAGAGATTTTACATATGTTGCCAATGTTGTTAAAGCTAATCTATTAGCAATACAAACAGACACTTTACCAAAAAGTACTGTAATGAATGTGGCATGCGGAGGTACCATTTCGGTTAATGAGATTTATAAAAAAGTGGCTGAATTCTTAGATAAATTGGATTTCCCGCCTAATTATTTACCCGAAAGAAGAGGAGAAATTAAGGATAGCTATGCTGACATTTCTTTGGCTCAAAAAACAATCCATTACAACCCAATTGTTTCAGTATCAGATGGCCTACAACAAACTGTAAATTGGTTTAGAGATCAGAACTAAGGTTGAAGACGCCAAGCCTCTCATTTTTTTTAATAATTTCAATTAACTTTCTTGTTCTTTTTTCCCTTCCCTCTTTAGTAAGGTGGTAAGTTGTATCAAAGAATAAAGTATCATTATAAACAAAATCATCAGGACGATTTAAAATTACTAGCTTCAAGTCTCTTGATAAATCGGTTGAATATTTTTGAATGATTTCGTGATTTTTTTTGAATTCAGAAATCGGATAATTGGGATATAAGAAAAACACATGAATGTTTTTTTCTTCAGCATATTTTTTAAATTCATTCAACTCTTTTATTCCTTTCCAATATTTATATTTCATAACACCCCTGTTTGAAAGATCTTCAGACCTTTTTTTATTTAAATGAGATATCACGTCTCCATGAGCGTCAAAGGCATTTTTAGAATAAACAATAGGGCTAGATTTTTTAGAGGGTGTGCTTAATGATTGTTCTTCTATGAAAAGATTTTTAAGATTCTCTTTAGTACGATCGATATGCATGTTTATTTCACTCAAATAATTGGTAGAATAATAGTTTTTTGCATTTACATAATAGCTGCTCGTCAATTTTTTTAATTTATAATCTCCTTCAGGACTTAACATATATTCAATTGAAAGAAAGATGACATCACCTTTATTTGAACTTTTTTTCAATTCTTCTAACATAAAAGATAAGCCTAAACCAGCATGTAAGCCTAAATTGACAACGGGAGTTTTAAATTCTTGTTCAATCTCAGAACTATTGATGCCAAAAGCAAGGTTAGACCCGCCCGCAAAAATTATTTTTTTTGTTTTCACTGAATCTAAAAACCTGTGTTTTTTAATAATTCCTGCCATATAATCGTTACCAATTTTATTTTTATCAGGAATCCAAATAGACATTACGAGGTAAAGCATCAGTAATAACGATAGGAAAAGCGATGTTTTTATAATAAATGTTTTCATGTTTCAATTAAAATTGAAAATAAATAAATTGTTGCTTTTCCCCACTAAACCAAAATATTGAAAATAAGATTAAATAATATAAAGCATATCGTATTGGTCGTTTCCATTTTAACCCTAAATATTCAATGGCATATTTTCTCTCTCTGCCAAACCATTCTACTAAAATAAATATGACTAAGAAAACGATAATGCTAATATTAATCTTATTTGAAAATAACTGAAGTGTTTGTATATAACCGCCCTTATACTTTAATCCTCCTAGCATTTGATGAACATAACTGAAGGCGTGTTTAATGTTTTCGGCCCTAAAAAATATCCAAGCAAATACAGTTAAGCCAAAGGTGAGAACCATCGAGAAAAATTCTTTTAAGCTTGGGTAATGTTTTCCATGCGCTATACTATCAAGGTTATTTCTGTTAGTACTAAAAATAATGGAGGGCATAATATAAATGGCATTTAATAATCCCCATACTATAAACGTCCAATTTGCTCCATGCCAGAACCCACTTACTAAAAATATAATAAATGTATTTCTGATTTTTACCCATAATCCCCCTTTACTTCCTCCTAAAGGGATATACAAATAGTCTCTGAACCAGGTTGAAAGAGAAATGTGCCAGCGTCTCCAAAATTCAGCAATGTCTCTCGAAAAATAAGGGAATGAGAAATTTTTTAATAATTCAATGCCAAATAACCTAGCGGTTCCCAGAGCTATATCCGAATAACCCGAGAAGTCTCCATAAATTTGAAAAGTAAAAAATAGAGCGCCTAACACTAAAACACTTCCAGAATAATCTTGTGAATTATTAAAAATCAAGTTGGCATAGTCGGCACACTGATCTGCAATTACAACCTTTTTAAACAAACCCCATAAAATTTGCCTTAATCCATCAATAGCTTGTGTGTAATTAAATATTCTTGGTTTTTGAATTTGTGGTAAAAGATGTGTTGCCCTTTCTATAGGTCCAGCTACAAGTAATGGAAAAAAAGATACAAAAACTGCATAATCAATAAAGTTTCTTTCAGCTTTAATCCTATTTTTATAAATATCAATCACATAAGATAAACCATGAAATGTGTAGAAAGAAATACCAACAGGAAGAATCACCTTCAAAGTCCATGGATTTACATGAAAGCCCACAAGTGTCATAGCTTCGGCAAATGATGTAGCAAAAAAATTGTAATATTTAAATATTCCAAGAAAGCCTAAATTGATAGAAATACTTAACCAAAACCAAAAACGTCGCGACGCTTGATTTTTTGCGTCAAACATTTTTAATCCCGTAAAAAAATCCAGTAAGGTCGAAAAAACTAATAAAAATAAGAATCGCCAGTCCCAACAGGCGTAAAAAAAATAGCTTGAAACTAGTAATAGAACATTTTGTAGTTTTAAATTTTTATTGGTGATAAACCAATAAAAAAGAAAGACAACAGGTAAAAATATGGCAAAACTAATGGAGTTAAAAAGCATTTATTTATATTTACTACTAGTATTGGTAAATATAATTGTTTATTCTAACATTAAAAGGCCCATCATGATGGCTATATTTTCTATATTTTACTTGCGAAATTCGTAAAAACGAGTAATTTTGTTACTCAATTCATGATTGACACTCTCATATCATCAAAAACAAGGATAAAACTGTTGCTTAAATTTTTTTTAAACAGCAATAACACAGCTTATCTTAGAAATTTAGAAGAAGAATTTCAGGAATCTACTAACTCTATCCGTATAGAATTGAACCGTTTTGAAGAAGCTGGATTGTTAAACGCTTCTGCGGAAGGTAATAAGAAAATATTTAAGGTAAATACCAGTAATTCATTTTTTAATGATTTACACAGTCTGGTTAAAAAGTATTTTGGAATTGACAAAATCATAGAGGAAATAATCTTAAAATTAGGAGATTTACAATATGCTTATTTGGCTGGAAATTTAGCAAAAGGATTAAATGATGAGGTAATTGAACTTGTTTTAATTGGCAAAATAAATAAAGAATATCTTGATAGGTTATTAAAAAAAGTGGAAAGTGAAGTGTCGAGAAAAGTTAAAGTGAAAACATACACAACTTTAGACGAAGCTTTAGATAAAGAGTTGAAAATGAGCACCTATTTACTTCTTTGGAGTAAATAGATACTTTAAAAGTTTTAAATGGCAGCTTGGTTATATGTGACTGAGAGGGCGGAGCCATAAAAGACCTGAATGTTTTAATACATGAAAAAAAAATGGCATGCACTATATGTAAAGTCGAGAGCAGAAAAAAAAGCAGTTGAGCTACTTCTTGCTAAAGAAGTTGAGGCTTATGTTCCTTTACAAAAAGTAATGAAGCAATGGAGCGATCGAAAAAAAATGGTAGAGGTTCCATTATTGAACGGGTATGTATTTGTGCGTATTGAGTATACAGAAATTGAAAAGAGCCTACAAACCAGAGGAGTAGTAGGTTTTGTGAAAAGTAATGGAACAATTGGTATTATTCGTAATGAAGAAATTGATAGACTAAAACAGCTCATTGAATTAGGATATCAATTAGAGGTAAATGGAATAACTAAAAATTATAAAGAAGGCGATAAAGTAAAAATAACGTCAGGCCCATTAAAAAATATAGAAGGTTTTGTAATAGAAAATAAGGAAGGGCGTTTTATTGAAGTATTATTAGAGAGTATAGGACAAAGTATAAAAGTAAAATTACCAGAAGGAATTTTAACACAGATTAAATGATTCCCTTTAATAAACCATACATAACAGGAAACGAAATTAATTACATAAGTGATGTAATTAATTCAGGTGTATTATCTGCAAATGCTAAATACACAAAGTTATGTCAGAATTTTTTCGAAAAAAAATACCATATAAAAAAATGTTTTTTAACAAGTTCATGTACTGCTGCTCTAGAAATGGCAGCCATATTATTGAATATAAAAAATGGCGATGAGGTTATTATGCCTTCCTATACATTTGTATCTACCGCAAATGCCTTTGTTTTAAGAGGTGCAAAAATAATATTCGCAGATTCTAAATCAGAAAATCCATGTATTAGTGAGGATCTTGAATTACTTATTACTAATAAAACAAAAGCTATTGTTGTTGTGCATTACGGAGGTATTGCTTGTGATATGGATAAAATTATGGAACTGGCATTGAAACATAATTTATTTGTTGTAGAAGATGCAGCTCAATCAATCGATGGTTTTTATAAAGGTAAGGATGGGAGAAAAAAAGCACTTGGTACCATTGGACACATAGGAGCAATATCTTTTCATGATACTAAAAACATTACTTCAGGCGAAGGAGGTATGTTAATGGTAAATTCAGATCAGTTTATAAAACGCTCAGAAATAATCTGGGAGAAAGGAACTAACAGATCAGCATTTTTTAGACACGAAGTAGAAAAATATGGATGGGAGGATATAGGATCTTCTTTTTCACCTTCAGAAATGATTGCTGCTTTTTTATTCGCACAATTAGAAAACCTTGAACCCATTCAGAAAAGAAGAATTGAAATTTGGAATTTATACAAAGAAAAACTGAGTAATTTACAACTTGATCATAAAATTGAATTGCCTGTAATTCCTGATTATGCAACTAATAACGGGCATATGTTTTATATTATCTGCTCTTCGCTAAAAGAAAGAACAGAGCTTATCTGCTATTTAAAAAATAAAACCGTATCGTGCTCGTTTCATTATTTAAGTCTGCACAAAAGCCTTTACTATAAAGATCTGTATTCAGGAGATGAGTTAACCCAAGCAGATAAATATTCGGAAAGGTTAATGCGTCTGCCATTTTTTTATGAGTTAACTGACGATCAGATTAAAGAAGTAACAAGTACCATTGCATCATTTTATAGTGATAAAATACTCAATCAGTTGAAATCCTAAATCAATGATATTAGAAAAAAAAATATATAAGAGCAGTAATAGTTATAGTTTGCCAAAAATTTTAATAGAGTGTTTGCGCGGATACAAGGACTCATTTTATTTAGCAAAGCAATTAGCTAAACGAGATGTCAGGGCACAATACCGCCAATCTATTTTAGGTATATTTTGGGCATTTGCTCCAGTATTAATGAGTGCCTCTGTATGGATTTTTTTGAATTATACAGGCACCGTTAAAGTATCTGAAACAAACATACCCTATCCTTTATTTGTAGTTATTGGAACAACAATATGGTCAGTTTTTGGAGAATGCTTATTAATGAGTATTACCAGTGTTAATTCTAATAAATCGATTATTACTAAAATTAATTTTCAAAAAGAAGCGTTAGTTACTCTAGGCGCTATTAAGATACTCTTTAATTTACTTATTAAATTAGGCTTAATTATTGGATTGATGTTAGTTTACCAAACACCTGTTTCTTTCTCTATTTTATGGTTTTTTCCTATTTTGTTTATAGCTATGCTGGCATTTATGAGTATGGGTGTTTTTTTGACTCCTATAGCTATTTTGTTTCACGATATCACTAGAGTTATTCCAATTTTAATGCAAGTGATGATGTATTTAACTCCTGTAGTATATAATGTCCCAATTGAAGGTTTCATGAAAAAATTAATGGAATTTAATCCACTAACCTATATTATGGTCGATCTTAGGAATTCCTTAACAGGTTATCCCATTGAAAATACAGGCTTTCTGTTAATTTTTACAGTTTGTACATTAATATTTTCTCTTTTAGCAATGATTGTTTATCGAACATCAATGCCAATAATAACCGAACGAATGAGCGCTTAAGATGAGTGATGTATTAATAATAGCAGAACAGGTTTCTAAGAAATTTTCAAAAGACTTAAAAAAAAGTTTATACTTTGGATTGCTGGATGTATTTAGTGGAGTGATAGGTTCTTCTAAAAAGAGAGAACTACGTGGCGATGAGTTTTGGGCAGTAAATGATGTGAGTTTTGAAGTAAAACGTGGCGAATGTCTCGGTTTAATTGGTCATAATGGTGCCGGAAAAAGTACGCTTTTAAAAATGCTCAACGGACTCATCTCACCCGATACAGGAAGTATTACCATGTATGGTAAAATAGGGGCCTTGATTGAATTAGGAGCTGGGTTTAATCCAATTTTAACAGGTAGAGAAAATATTTATAATAACGCGGCTGTTATTGGTTTCAGCAAAAAAGAAATCGATGCCAAATTTGATAGTATTGTTGAATTTTCAGAAATAGGTGAATTTTTGGATATGCCAGTACAAAATTACAGTTCAGGAATGAAAGTGCGCTTGGGCTTTGCCATAGCAGCACAAATGGAGCCTGATATTTTAATTATTGACGAGGTGTTGGCTGTTGGAGACTTAGGATTTAAAATAAAATGCATGAATCGTATTCAGCAATTACTAAAAAGTACTGCTGTAATTTTTGTGACTCATGCTATGACTCAAATCACGACTGTTTGTACGCGTGTTATTTTATTGAATAAAGGTAAAGTTGAATTTTCAGGAGAGGATATGGGTTTAGGAATAGAAAAATACTTTTTGAAATTTGAAAGTAATGAACAGCAAATAATATCTAATAAAAATATTTTTTTAAAAAACGTCAAGTTATCTGCCCTGGATTCAGAATACGAAAATAACCATCTTAAAATACAGACAGGGCAAACATTGACAGTAGATTTTGAATTGGAGGTTGATAAGAACATAAAAAATCTAAAATTTCGAATTGGTATTTTTAATATTGAATACCGTTTACTAGCCGAAGTGGATTCAGAACAGGTGAAATTTATCGCTTACAACGGCGAAGATGGAACGGTAAAAGTTTCTGTTCAAATTGAGAGTTTGTTTTTAAGATACGGTAAATACACCATTCATCTCCATGTAACAGATTTAGATAAAAACGAAAAAATATTGAGGCAAAGTGATATTGCGGGTTTTGTTGTTAAAAATACCATTTCGGTAGGTTCAGATTTTTTACTGCCAAGTAAATGGAAAATGATAGACACAATATAATGGAATATTGTTTTTTGTGATGATTGCAAACAGGCTACATAATCTTGATTATTTAAGAGGTATTGCTGCTTTTGGCGTAATGATTTATCATTATTTGAGTTGGACATTTGGAAGTTTTACAGCGGATACATTTATGGGTAGAATAGGAGTTTATGGCGTTGCTATATTCTATATTTTAAGCGGGTTAACACTATTTCATGTGTATCATGATAAAATGGAACCAACGTGGTCTCAAATAATCCAGTTTTTTAAAAAGAGGGTTTTTAGAATTTTTCCTTTGCTTTGGCTAGTTACTATTATTGCAATTTTAATTAGTAATAAGACGCCTAACTTCTTTCATCTAGTACTTAATCTTACAGGGTTATTCGGCTTTTTTATGTGGGATGTAAGTTTTTCTACTGGGGTTTGGTCCATAGGTAATGAGCTTGTGTTTTACGCTTTCTTTCCATTATTTATTTTTTATTCAAAAAAAAGCTTGCCAATTTTTTGGCTAATTGGAGTAATTATTTTTTTAATCTTTGTTTATTTTGCATTTATAAAACTGCACTCTGGCTTACCTCCTGCCGATCAAGCTAGAGATTATTTCAATCCATTGAATAATTTATTTCTTTTTTTTGGAGGGTTTGCAATTGGCAAACTATTTTATAATTTTAAAATGCCACTTTATATATTAATGTTCACCTTTCTATCAGGTATGGGATTATTGATTTTTTATCCTGCTTTTGGTATCAGAATAGATTTATTGACAGGAATGAACAGAATGATTTTCACATGTAGTAGTTTTTTGATTTGTATGTTTTTTTATAAATTGAATTATAAATTCCCGGAAATTATTCACAAACCATTTACTTTGTTAGGAGAATCAAGCTATTCGGTTTATTTGCTTCATCCTATTGTTTTTACGCTTAGCAATTTATGCTTAAAGGAAGTTATTCATAATTCAGCACACCTTATGTATTTGGCAATAATATTAACTTTCATATTGAGCTATTTTTCCTATAATTATTTCGAGAAATTATTTATGAAATTGGGAAGAACAGAAATTCGTAATGATTCAATTCTTTAATTATAAGTTCATTTTTATCTTTTACACCATATAATGAAAAAAATATTAGTAACAGGCGCTGATGGTTTTATCGGAAGCCATTTAGTTGAAAAACTTCTTCAGGAAGGACATAAGGTAAAAGCTTTTGTTTATTATAATTCATTTAACTCTTGGGGTTGGCTTGATACACTTCCAAAAGAAATTTTAAATCAAATCGAAATTTTTGCCGGTGATGTACGCGACCCTAATGGTGTTCGAACGGCTGTAAAAGGAGTAGATGTTATTTATCATCTTGCCGCACTTATCGCAATTCCATACAGTTATCATTCACCCGATAGTTATGTAGATACTAATGTAAAAGGAACTTTAAATATTTTACAGGCCGCCCGTGATTTTAATATTGAAAGGGTTTTAGTGACATCAACTTCTGAAGTATATGGAACCGCTCTTTATGTCCCTATTGACGAAAAACATCCAAAGCAAGGTCAATCCCCTTATTCTGCCTCAAAAATCGGAGCTGATGCGATGGCAGATTCTTTTTATCGTAGTTTTAATTTACCAGTTACCATCGTTCGTCCCTTTAATACATTTGGGCCACGCCAAAGTGCAAGAGCAGTTATACCAACTATTATTACTCAATTATTGGCTGGTAAAACGGAGATTAAATTAGGAGCTTTGCATCCTACGCGCGATTTGTTATTTGTGAAAGATACGGCTAATGGATTTATAGAAATTGCTAAATCAGATAAAACAATCGGGCAGGAAATAAACATTGCTACGCAGCAGGAAATCTCAATACTAGATTTGGCCCAATCATTAATTGACAAGATAAATCCAAAAGCAAAAATCATTTCCGATGATGTACGTCTTCGTCCTGAAAAAAGTGAAGTAGAAAGATTATTAGGGGCAGCGGATAAGATTAAATCATTAACCAATTGGCAACCTAAG
>JBKJPW010000040.1:0-4085 GCA_046594225.1 Bacteroidia bacterium | reverse complement strand
TACATGGCATAAAAATTGGAGCGACGAAAAAGAACAAGGCCCATATTACATTACCGATTTACAAGAAATAAAAACCACTTGGCATCCCATTGAAAATATTGGAGTTTCGGGGATTAAATATTAATTGCCTCGTCATTGCGAGGAGGTACGACGAAGCAATCTCAAACTTCGGACAGATAATTTGGGCACGTTCGGCGGGAGCCGAACCGGGCTGTCACTACAATCTTTTTGCGGTTAATTGCTTTTATTTCTATATCTTTAGTTAATGAGAATATTACTAACCATATTTTTTATAAGTTTTTTAGGTCATACCTATTCTCAGAATTGGGCAGTATTTAATAAAAACTACCGTTATAATTATTCATTAGAAAACGAAAGCTATACCACCGTTGTGATATTTGCAGATAGTATTAAAGTACAGGGCGTTGACACAACCTATTGTTTAAATAGAATTGCAACTAAATGTGATAGCTGTTGGTTTTACTATCCGCAGGCTGGCGTTGCTGATTCAAATTATATTATGATAAATCAGCCACAGTTTATGCAAAGAAGAATTGTGTATTCAAATAATCAATACCGTTTAAGTGATACAAGTAATTATATTATTCCTCGTTTTTCAACTATTGGAGATAGTTGGTTATTTAATGTGACTAGAAACATTAACGCACAAGTAATTAATATGGATCTAAAAAATTACTTCGGGAATACTGACTCAATTAAAACCATTTTATTAAGTACAAATGATACAATCATTATTTCAAAACAATTTGGTATCGTAAAATATCCTGCAAAATTTGGACAACAACTCTATTATAAATTACGCGGCATCGAAAACAAAAGCAGCTATGATACAATAGCTGTTTTCGGAGAAAAGGTTCCTAACTATTATGATTTCTTTAAGTTAAAGCCTGGAGTCATTCATTATTACTCCACAACTGCAAGCTACGCAAGTATGCCAGGCTCACATTGTAGTTCCTATTACTATGCAAAAAAAACAATTACTTCATCTAATATTACTGGCGCAACAGCATATAATTCATATATAGAAGATAGAAAAGGTTGTGTAAATAATTGCGCAAGTGGTATGGGAGGATATTGTATTATAAGTAACCCAAATACATTTCCTTCAGAACCAATTAATACATACACTTATAATAACATAGGCACAAGTCAACAAGCTTGGGACCAATTTTATACTTCATATAATAATCAATTTATTCATCCTTCCATGGGAGGTAATTACATCATCACTTTTGGAAAAACATCTAATAATCATTTTTATAAAACTTACGGATACTCTTGTTTTTCAGGGTATTTGAGAGAAATGAAACCGAGCTATAGTCATTGTGATTATGTACAATCATCTCAAAATCCTAAAGTATATTATTCTATGGGATTAGACAGCAATTCATTTGGTAAGATTGGCGAAACTTTTATAGAAGGCTATGGCGAAGCAAATAGATTTATGGGTGTATTTGAAGTGAATGAATATTACTGCACTTCCACCATCATTGACGGTACTGATACATTGGGCGAAATTATTCCTTATGGTATTTATACTAATGTAAATACATTAGAAAACAAAGATTATTCTTCATTCGGTCCTAATCCCACAAAAGACATTATTACCATTTATTTTCCCATTGAAGTAACTGGAAATAATAGCACTTTAGAAGTAAAAGATATTTTCGGAAAATCCATTTTTCAAAAAACAATACGTTCTGGTTCAACTTCCGAAAACGTAAACCTTCAATATTTTGCTTCAGGCATTTATTTTATTGAAATAAAAATGCCACACTATCAAAAGCAATTCAAAGCTATTAAAGAGTAAATAAATCTCATCGTCCTATGTTCAACTTCTTCTTCAAATTAAAAGGCTGGAAAGTAACCCATTATCTTCCTAAAGACATTAAAAAATGTGTTATCATAGCCGCGCCACACACTAGCAACTGGGATTTTATTTATGCCATGGGAGCATTAAAAGACATGAATATTAATACTCGCTTCACCATAAAAAAAGAATGGTTTAAGTTTCCGTTTAAAGGATTAATGAGCAAATTAGGAGCTCTACCAATTGATAGAGGCATAAACCCTGATGGTTCAAGAAAAGGAACGGTTGATGCCATGATTGATTTGTTTAATGAACGTAAAGAACTGCTTTTGTTAATTACTCCAGAAGGCACGCGTTCAGCAGTAAATAAATGGAAAACAGGTTTTTATCATGTTGCTTTAAATGCTAAAGTGCCTATAGCATTGGGTTTTATTGATTACACTAAAAAAGAATGTGGCATTGACAAAATAATTTTTCCAACTGGAAATTTTAATGCTGACATGAAATTGATTATGGATTTTTATAAAGATATACAAGGCAAAATCCCTCAAAATTTTGCTCTTCACAGTCTTACAGAATCATAGAATTCTTTCGTTTTTTAATATTTCCATATCCTAAACAAAAAATTATCTTTGTTCTTCGCAAATTCGAAGAAAATGGAATATAATTTTAAAGAGATAGAAAGTACTTGGCAAGCATATTGGGCAAAAAACAAAACCTTTGCTGCTAAAGATGGTGGAGATAAACCAAAGTACTATGTATTGGATATGTTTCCCTATCCATCTGGTGCTGGTTTACATGTAGGGCATCCTTTGGGTTATATTGCATCTGATATTGTATCGCGTTACAAACGCCATAAAGGATTTAACGTATTGCACCCAATGGGTTATGATAGTTTTGGTTTACCGGCCGAGCAATATGCGATTCAAACAGGGCAACATCCAAAAATTACAACGGAGCAAAATATAGCGCGTTACCGCGAGCAAATGGATAAAATTGGTTTTTCATTTGATTGGGCCAGAGAAGTAAGAACGTCTGATCCGGAATATTACAAATGGACACAATGGATTTTTATTCAAATATTTAATTCCTGGTATAACAAAAACAGTAACAAAGCTGAAAACATTACAACATTAATTTCTGAATTTGAAACAAACGGAAATATAAATGTAAATGCAAATTGCGACGAAAACGTAAAATCATTTTCTGCTACTGAATGGAAGGCCTTTTCAGAAAAAGAGCAGTCAGATATTTTAATGGCCTATCGTATTGCGTACTTAGGCGAAGCTTATGTGAATTGGTGTCCGCAATTAGGAACCGTGTTAGCAAATGATGAAATTAAAGATGGCGTTAGTGAGCGTGGCGGATATCCTGTAGAACGTAAATTAATGAAACAATGGAGTATGCGTATTTCTGCTTACTCACAACGTTTATTAGATGGTTTAGATACATTAGATTGGACAGATAGTTTAAAAGAAGCACAACGTAACTGGATTGGAAAGAGCGAAGGAACAAGTTTGAAGTTCAAAGTTTCTCGTCATGCTGAACTTGATTCAGCATCTCATGAGACCCTTAAACAAGTTCAGGGTGACATAGAAGTTTTCACAACTCGCCCAGATACCATATTTGGCGTATCTTTTGTAACCTTAGCACCGGAGCATGAATTAGTAGAAAGCTTAACAACTCCTGATAATAAAGCAGCAGTTGAAGCATACGTAACACAAGCAAAAAACAGAAGCGAGCGTGAACGCCAAGCTGACATAAATAAAATTACTGGCGTGTTCACTGGTTCTTATGTGGAACATCCTTTTACAGGAAAACAAATTCCTATTTGGATTGGTGATTATGTATTAGCGGGTTATGGAACAGGTGCTGTAATGGCAGTTCCAGCGCATGACTCAAGAGATTATAGTTTCGCAAAACATTTTGGTTTACCGATTTTAGAAGTTGTAAAAGGTGGTAATTTAGAAAAAGAATCTTACGATGCGAAGGAAGGAATTTTAGTAAACTCTGATTTTTTAAATGGCTTACAAGTAAAAGATGCTGTTAAATTAGCGATACAGGAAATTGAAATACAAAAACTAGGAAAAGGAAAAATAAATTTCCGTTTGCGTGACGCCGTATTTGGCCGCCAACGTTATTGGGGAGAACCAATTCCTATTTACTATAAAAATGATATTCCGTATGCATTAAGCGAAAACGAATTGCCATTAGTATTACCAGAAGTAGATAAATATTTACCGACTGAAGATGG
>JBKJPW010000060.1:0-2565 GCA_046594225.1 Bacteroidia bacterium | reverse complement strand
GTTTAGAGAAAGGCTTTTATAGTTTAAGTATTACTAATGAGAAAGGAAGCTCATTAAAAACTATAAAATTAGTGAAGTAATATCATTGTTTAGTTTAAAAACGCCTCGCATTTTTGTGGGGCGTTTTTTGTTTAAGCAAACTAAAATTTTGAAATCAAGGTTTTTCCTGCTAACTTTCCTTAGCCAAAACAAAGCAGCGTAAACAAAAAATGATGGCAACAAACCTTATTAATTGAATAAACCTTTTTATATTTTTCTTTTGTTTTTGTTGTGCTTTTGTTGTGAAACAAAAAGCCAAGTTAATTTAGTTCCCAATGGAAGCTTTGAAGACACGGTTATGTGCCCCAGTATTGGAGGACAGATAGATTATGCTCATGAATGGTTCGATCCGAATTTTATGTCAAGTGATTTATTTAATAGTTGTTCATTAGGTGGGTATGCTGTTCCAAATAATTTTACCGGTTCCCAAAACCCATATCAAGGTAGTAATTATGCAGGTTTAACATTATATTGGAATTCTCAATCAAATTATAGAGAATATATTGCAGTTAGACTTTCGCAAATATTGTTACAAGATGCAAAATATTGTTTTTCGATGTATTTTTCGCTTGGCGACAGTTGTGTTTACTCTTGTGATAACATTTATTTAGGTTTGTCTAACGATACTATTGGCTTTTATTCTCAAAATATAATAAATCCAACAACTGTATATAAATTAGATTATAAAGATAATTTTTCTACATTGAACTGGATTAAAGCTGAATCGTCATTTATTGCAACCGGTACAGAGGAGTATATCATTATAGGCAACTTCAATAATGACTTAAACACAAATATCCATTCTACATCTGGCGGTGATCCAAACATGTTTGATTTTACATACATCTACATTGATTCTGTGCAATTAAGATCTTGTGGATTAAATCTGATGCCAAATATTTTTACCCCAAATAACGATGGAGCAAACGATTCTTGGCAGTTTTCTTTAAATGGAGATGAAAACATAAACTGTATGATTTACAATAGATGGGGCCTAAAAATATTTGAATCATCTAAAAAAACAATAAAATGGGATGGTAGAACAACATCAGGGATAGAATGCACAGATGGTGTTTATTTTTATACTATTGAAACAAAAGAAAAAAATTATAAAGGTCATATTCAATTGATAAGGTAATTGAACTTTAATAACTGACGGAAAAGTAATTGATGGCAAAAAAATGATAAGAGAGTAGTTTTCCTCTCAACTATCACTTCGAGTCAACTCAGTGTAAAAACTCGAGGTGACAAAAACAAAAAAGCCCGCTCATCTTTCAATGAACAGGCTTTTTATTTTACCCTTTATAGCGAATTTATTTTTTTACTCTTACCATTTTAATGATACGTAGCTTTTCAAAAAGCAACATTACTGGGTAGGTTGGATCAAATTCAAACCACTTGTTTGCAAAGTTTGGTTTAGCTCCTGCATGGTGATGGTTGTTTTGAAATAATTCTCCTAACATTAAGAAATCCCAAATCAACGTGTTTTTAGATTTATCTCCTTCATCATAATTTCTATAGCCATATTTATGTCCAGCCCAATTAACAATAGCGCCTTGTATGGGTCCCATTAAAAAATGAATTGGTAATAATAAAAACACGGTCCAGTGATAACCCGGTACGTATATAAAAACCAATAAATACACAATAAAATAAGCTGTACCAAAGCCAATACGAGTAAACCAACTGTCTGCTATTTTATCAATTGCAGGATATTCAGGAAAATTACGATCGAATTTATCTTCTACTACCACACGTTTATTTAATACATCGTTATAAATTTTACGAGTATGCATCATCATTTGATAGGCATCTTTAAAAAAGTGTGGTGTATGTGGGTCTTTTTCTGTATCGCTATAAGCGTGGTGCATACGATGTAAAATGGCATAAGCACGCGCGTTTAAATAAGACGACCCTTGTGTAATCCAAGAAAATAAATAAAAGAATTTTTCCCAAAATTTATTCATTGTAAACATTTTGTGCGCGCTATAACGGTGTAAGAAAAATGTTTGTCCAAACAAAGAAAGGTACCAGTGAAGAATTAAGAATAAAAGAATAATCATTGTAGTGGTTTTAGTTCGAGTACAAATGTCAGCATTAAAAATGATATTTTAAAGCTATATAACGTTAAACATTGCATTGCTACCTTGTTTATGGTATAAAAAAGCCGTCTACAATTTGTAGATGCTTTTAAACCATGACACTGTTAACAGTTAATTTATCTTTCATTTTCTTTTTTCTTGGCAAAAAAGAAACAAAAACCCAATCCGCCAGCTGGCGGACAAACACCATTTGCCCCGCAAATAATTCGCAGAATGGCGGTTCCCTCTCTTTCGCCAAAATCAGCCGCACAATTACCAACATATGATAAATTTGCTATTAAAATAACACAATTATTTTCTACCGAACTCTATGGCTTTTCCATAAAAAAAGCCCCAACATTTTGTTGAAGCTTTTTAAGATTTTGTTTAATGTTTACTATCCGTTTAATGCTTCAGCACCAGCTACAATCTCTAAAATCTCAGT
>JBKJPW010000023.1:0-12600 GCA_046594225.1 Bacteroidia bacterium | reverse complement strand
CTAAGTTTCCAAGCCCATTTGCAAAACGCACAAACCAGCCCTGCAATCCTAATTTTGCAAAAAAGCTTGTAAACTTTGCTTACGCTCTGGCAATTTTCACAAATTGCTTTGGGTGGCATTCGGTTTCTGTCAGATATATGGCTTCGTAATTAGTAACATTGTGTTCTATTGGTACTGTTCTCACTAAATGCGGCTGTCAACTTATAACACGCCCTACTTCGTAGTTCGAATAACCTACAACTCAACCACCTTATCAGCATACCTTAATGCAGAATCACGGTGACTGATAATGATAGAGGTTTTATCTTTCATAATTGATTTTAAGTTATTCAAAATCAATTCTTCGGTTTCTACATCTACGGCTGATAAACAATCGTCAAAGATTAAAATTTGAGGTTTAGAAATAATGGCTCTGGCAATAGAAATGCGCTGTTTCTGTCCTCCCGATAAAGTCACGCCTCTTTCTCCAATCACCGTATCAAATCCTTCTGGAAAAGCCATGATATTATCATATACGCCTGCATCTTTTGAAGCTTGTATAATTTCTTGTTCAGAATAATCATGGTTGGTTGAAAAAGCAATATTATTACGAATGGTGTCCGAAAATAAAAATACTTCTTGAGGCACATAACCAATACTTTTTCTTAACGCAAATACATCATATTTTTTTATTGGGTGTCCGTCAATATAAATTTCTCCAGATGTTGTATCGTATAAACGCGTAACCAAATTAGCGAGCGTTGACTTCCCTGCTCCTATTTGTCCTTTAATACCAATGGTTTTGCCTTTTTCAATTTTAAGATTCAGGTTTTTAACCGCTTCAATTTTGCTATCGGCATATACAAAACCAACGTTTTTGAATTCAATATCCCCTTCAATTTTAGTGGCTACTTCAGGCGTATTAACGATGGTTGATTTAGTTTGTAAAAACTCATTGATGCGCGTTTGAGAAGCTGAAGCCCTTTGAATTAATGACGTTACCCATCCTAAAGAAGCAAAGGGCCAGGTTAGTTTATAAACATACAAAATAAACTCAGTAATGTTTCCTGGCTCTATGGTTTTATTTACTACTAAATGTCCGCCATACCAAACGGTAGCAATAACACTTACGCCAATCATTAACACTAATACAGGTTGAAAGAAAGCTTCAACAATGGCTAAACGTAAATTTTGTTTTTTGAAATCATTATTTAAATTTTCTAATTCACTGATATAATGCTTTTCACGGGCATATGCTTTAATAACTCTAATTGCTGAAAACGTTTCCTGTGCGTGCGATGTCAATTTTGATAAACCTTGCTGCACAACAGTACTTCTTTTATTGATTAAATCAGAAACTTTATAAATTACAAACGACAATAATGGTAAAGGAGCAAACACTAACAAAGTTAATTGCCAGTTTATTTTAAGCATAAAAACTAACACAATGAGCACCGTTGAAAATGTATTGATTAAATACATAATAGCTGGGCCAGTGTACATTCGCACTTTACCAACATCTTCGCTAATACGATTCATTAAATCTCCCGTACTATTATTTTTATAAAAAGAAGCGTCTAATGTTTGGTAATGTGTGTATAATTCATTTTTTTGATCAAACTCAATATGACGGCTCATCACAATAATGGTTTGTCGCATTAAGAACAAGAAAAATCCGCTTGCTAAGGCCAAGCCTAATAAGGTTAAACCAAACACTATAAATTTTGTAGCATCAACAATTTTGTGATTAGCAATTAAATCAACAATTTCGTTGGTAGCATCTCTTACAATAACACCCTGATATATTGAAAAAATAGTAGAGAGAACAACAAACAAAGCACCCATTAACAAACGCCATTTATACTTAATGAAATACGCGTTTATAGTTTTGAGAGAGTTCATTTTGTATTGTGTGTCATTCTGAACTTGTTTCAGAATCTTTTTAGAGCAGATGCTGAAACAAGTTCAGCATGACGATTGTTCGAATTAAATTCTAAAAATCGTTATTCAATTGGTTAGTTGCTTTTTGTAAAATTTCAAACGCATTTTCTGCCATTAAATTTTCTTTATCAAGCGTTGGGTTAATTTCTACCATTTCAAAGCATACAATTTTTTTAGAACGCATGATGTAGTAAATTAAATTTCCGGCTTCTTTTTCGGTAATACCATTTGGCACTGGAGTTCCTGTTCCGCTACTGATACGGCTATCCATACTATCTACATCGAAACTCACATAAATAATATCGCAATGGTCTAAGTAGTTTAAAGATTCAATTGCTACACGTTCAACAGCCTTCTTACGAATTTCTTGCAAGTTAAATACGCGTACTTTATTTTTTTTAATTAAAAAATCTTCTTGTGGTTCAAAATCACGTAAAGCAATGTATACTAAATCATTATAATAAATTTTAGGAGTAATGCCTCCCATATTTTTCAACTTCTCCCAGTATTCAATCGTTTCGTCATCCGGTTTATTTTGCTGACGCTCTTTATTGTCTTCACCTAACACACAAGCAATTGGCATGCCATGCATGTTTCCGCTGGGTGTTGTATAAGGAGTATGAATATCAGCATGCGCATCAATCCAAATAACACCAACACGTTTGTTAGGATAAGCCATTTTAATACCACTGATGGTTCCTAAAGCAGAACTATGATCGCCTGCTAAAACAATAGGCACTTCTTCTTTTAATAAGGTCTTTTTTATTTCGTTAGCTAAACGCTCGTTTAAAGCATAAATACCTTTTACACGTTTTGCATAATCGTTTACAACGGGTTCTAATAATAAATGATTTTCGTTTTGAACTTCAACAGCTTTAAATTTTTTAAAGAAATTACTTCCAAAATCTAAGGCTGCAATTTTAATGGCATCTACTCCCATACTCGATCCACGAGTACCTGCTCCTATTTCGCTTTTTACTTCAATTAATTTAATTGGCTTTATCATAATATCCTATTTTAAAGAGCCGTAAAGATACAAAGGAAAAACAATTTTAAATGATGAATGATGAATTATAAATTGAAATATGACTCAAAAAAGAGCTTTTTTATCCTTAAATTAACTTAGATATGCTTAAAACAGAGTCTTTTGAGAGTAATTCGATCGTTGGGATATCAATTATTTTGATTTTTGGAACACAATCCATTATCGCTTTTTTTACTTCATAGTCAAATTCGCCATTGAATACTACAGCATAAATTTTAAAATTATTCCTTTTCAAATAATCTATTGAAAGTAGCGAATGATTTATACATCCTAAATAACTAGAAATAACTAATACAATTTCGCAATCCAATTTTTTAGCAATATCAATTACATATTGTGTTGAATTGATAGGCACTAATAAACCTCCTGCGCCTTCTATAATTAAATGGTTGCTAGTAGAAGGCAATTGTATTTTATCTAGTTCAATTTCAATACCATCTAGCTTAGCAGCAAAATGAGGAGATAAAGGTTCGTTTAGTAAATAGGTTTCGGGATGAATGACTGTTTTAGTGTTTGAAATAAGCGATTTAACAGTATCCAAATCTTTCCCTTCCACTACTCCACTTTGTATGGGTTTCCAGTAATCTGCTTGTAATGCCTCGGTTAAAATAGCCGATACAACCGTTTTACCTACATTAGTTCCTATGCCTGTAATAAATAAATTCATACACTATAATTTAATTCCTATAATCGTTACGTCATCCACTTGTTCTAAATCTGATTTCCAAGTATCAAATTCCTCGCTCAATATTTCTTTTTGTTCATTTAAATTCTTCCTTGAATTAGAAACCAATAATTCTTCTAATTGTTTGTATTTAAATTTTTTACCTTTTGGTCCGCCAAATTGATCAGGATATCCATCTGTCATTAAATACAACATCATCCCTTCTTGATATTTTATGTGATGAGTTGTAAAATCTTTACGATGGTCGCTTTTGCCAATAGGTTGTTTATCTGCTTTTACTTCCACAAGTTCAGTCACAGCAGTCAGTTCATTTTTATTTATATACCATAACTGATTATTGGCGCCACTCCATGTAACTTGTAACGTTTTTTTATTAAAACATAGTAAAGAAATATCCATACCATCTTTAATTTCTTCTCCACTTTTAGCAAATGTATCTAAAACCAAATCTGTTGTCTTATCTAAAATTTTTCCAGTATCCTTTAATCTAAATTCGTTAACTGCTTTTTCGAGTGCATTACTACAAACAATGCTAACCATTGCTCCTGGAACTCCATGTCCAGTAGAATCTGCAGCTGCAATAAAAATCAAATCCCCTTCAACATGCATCCAATAAAAATCACCAGCTACAATATCTTTAGGACGATAAAAAACAAAATTATCAGGCAAATATTTACTAATAAAATGCTGTGGAGGTAAAATTGCTTGTTGTAAACGTTTAGCGTAGGTTATTGAATCAATTATTTCTTTTTGTTTTTCTTGAACTAATTCCTTTTGATGCTCAACAATTTTCTTTTGATTAGAAATCTCTTCGGTTCTAACAGTAACAATATCTTCCAATTCCTTTTGTTTTTGTTTTAATTTTCGCTCTCTAAAACGTACATAAAATCTAATTCCAATAATTAGTCCAACAACACACAAAGTCATAAACCACCATGTTTTCCAAAAAGGTGGATCAATGGTAAATTGAAAACTCGCTACTCTTTCCGAACAATCGTTTCCGATACAGGCCTTTACTTCAAAAGTATATTTACCGTGAGGTAATTCCTGAAATGTAATTTCACTTTGATTAGTTAATGGAGAGAATACTGAATCTATTCCTAATAATCTATACGAATACTTTACAGAAGCATTATTGTAAATTTGAGTTGTGTAATAATTAAAAGATATTTTATTTTCATTGTATGCAAATGCCATATTATCAGTCATAAAAACAGAATGATAATTAACCTGCATATCTTTTATAAAAACTCTTAAATTTTTGTTTAAATCAATGGCATCGACTTGAACATATTTCCACAAATAATTATTAGTCCCTATCCAAATAGTATCTTTATCTGCTAATAATGAGCTATACATAACATCTCCGTCAAAGCCAGATTCTGTTGATAAAACTTTTATAGCTCGGTTTTCTAAATTAAATTTAACAACACTTCCTTGAAATCCAATCCATAAAACATGGTGATCGTCAACAGTAACTGCATAAACAGAATTTGAAGGAAGTCCTTTTGAACTATTAATAATTTCAAATTTACTGCCATTGTAAATCACAAATCCACCGCCATTAGTGCCAATTATAATATTACCATTTTTATCTTCAGTTACACATGTAATTTTATCAGACGGCAATCCATCTTTTTGAGAATAGCGTTTCCATTTAAGCCCATCAAAACATATCAACCCAGCGTCCCATGAACCAAACCACAATCTACCTTTGGAATCAGTAAAAGCACAATAGTAATACTTTATGGCTGCAATAGAAGAATCTCCAACTGGCTTAAATGTTTTGCCATCATAAACAGCAATAGCTCCACCCCAACCAGCAACATAAACATTACCATGCTTATCTGCTGTAATTCCTTTAATGGCTAGCAAATTGGTTTGCGTGTAGGTTCTAACCGAATTGCCTTTCAAAATTAAAAAATCTCTTTCTCTGGCACAAAAAATTTCATCGTTAAGCTTAAAAACCTGTAATACGGTTCCTTTAATCTTTTCAGATTGCACTGAAGTGAAATTATTGTCTTTGGCCAACAAAATACCATTAGGTGATGAACACAATAATCCATCTTCTGTTTTTTGAATATTATAAACAATACGTGACTTAATACCGGCGTTTTCTGCATACTTTGTAAAACCAAACAATTGCATACGCACCACACCATCGCCCCAATTACTAATCCATACATTATTTTCATAATCCAAAAAGGTTCTAAATATCAAGGCACTTTTAAATCCATTTTTTTGGCTAATTGACTTAATGACTTTTCTGGTTTTAACATCAAAAAACAATAAACCATTTTGCTGACTGCCAATTAGCAGCAAACCTTTTTTGGGTTCCACTATTTCAAATAAATAAAATGGCGGCAAATTGGCATTCGTAATTTTTTCTGCTTTGTCTGAATGATTTTGAATTAAGTATAATCCGTCATCCATTGTAATCCATGTGTCATTATTCGAATCATGAAAAGAATTTAGTACTCGTCCATTTGTTAAACCATTAAATTTATTAAACTTAGTTAGCTTATTATTTGCGAAGCGATACAATCCATATTCTGAATCATATGCAAACCAAATAGCTCCATCCTTATCTGAGTTGATATGCGTAACTGCATAAATAGGTAATTTAAATTTTTCGGTAAATGACAAAATACTATCATGACCAAACAATTGATAAACACCACCATTAGTAGCTGCCCAAATAATACCTTTTTTATCAGTATGTAAAGCAAATATCTCTTTAGGTAAGCTATCATTTTTAAATGGTAAAATAGTATCCTTTTCAATATAAAAAATCCCGGCTCCCATTGAGCCAAATAAAATCCTACCATTAACATCTTCTGTAACACTTCTAATTAATTGATTGGTTAAGCCTTGTTCTACTCCGTATGTTTTAAATACAGAACCATTAAATTTAGAAACCCCTCCTCCTAGTGTAGGGAACCAAATATTGCCTTGCTTGTCTTGAAAAATTGAAGGCACTAAAGAATTTGCTAATCCCTCTTTAACGGTATAATATTTCATGGGAGTTTCCTGAGCAATAATGCTAACAGAAAACAAAAAAAACATTATCCTAAAAAATAACTTCATCTATTTTAAGCAAAGAGTTTTAAATACTTGGCTTTAATTTCTTCTATATTTAATTGATGATTAATATATGAAATACATGTTTTACTCATCGCATCAAATTCAGATTGATTTAAATTAACGAGCATTCCAATTGCTTCTACAAATTTAGCTTTGTCTTCTAATGAAATATCAAAGCCAGCATACTCACGTTGTAAATGTCGCCAAGGTGTTTGGTCTGAAATAACCACCAATCGTCCATTTTTGAGGGACTCAACAATGACATGCCCAAAATTTTCCGTTTGAGTTGGTAAAAATAACGCATGATATTGATTCATTGTGGCACATATTTCTTCAGGTTTTAAAACCGATTTATAATTAAAAGAAATATTACTCGGTAATGATTCGGCATTGTTCTTACAAATTAGCCAATAGTCTTCGTCTTCTTTTGGACCATAAATATCAAAAATGATATGACCATGTTTTATTGCTTTTAAAACATCTATCGCAAAATTCAAATTTTTAATGTCTACAATTCTTGCAATAAAACATAAGCGAAGTATTCCTTTCTGTTTTTCAATCGACTTAGCTACGCATGAATTGGCAGGTAAATTAGATACTTCAGTTAACTGAACATGTTCACCAATTCTTTTTTTAATTTCACTTGACTCTTGTTTAGAGGTAGATTGCCAATGAATGTTTTGAAATAAGCCTGTAAATCGGGCATATAATAAAAACAACTGTTTTTTTAAAGGCTTAACCGCTAAGGCTTTATCTCTTAGCATGCCTCGTGGCGCCAAAACAATTTTAGATTGTATTTTCTTTTGAAGTTTCCATTTTAAAGGGAAAATAGTAAATAGCTTAGAATATAAACTATTTAAGTAAATGATATCATGCGGTGTATTTTGTATTAGTTTCAAAACAAAATCTGGCGTCATATTTTCAGGACTGATATAAAACACCTCTCTACCATCATAATTTGTCCATGTATTAATAGAAATAGTATCGTAAGGTTTTTTAGATTTAAAATCTCTATCGGTGGTAATGATTTTAAAATTAATATCATTACCCAGTTGCATTGTTAGAGTTGCTATTGATTGTATTGGCCCACCAGCTAAGTAACCTGGCAAAAACCAATCGCATAAAATTAATATCGTTTTTTTAGCACTCAATTTTATGTGTGTTTATCCAATTATTTAAAATCACTAAGTGCCACACTCTACTCCAAGTTATTTTTGGATCATTTTTTAAGAAACGATTCCAAATTAAAAGAACTGCTTCTCTGTTTACAAACGAGCGTTTTGAAAACTGAACGATATTTTCTTCACAAAAATCTTTTAAGTCATTCTTTAACCAATCTTTCCAAGGTAAAGTAAATCCCATTTTAGGACGATTGACAATATTATCTGGCAATAAATCACCTAAGGAATCAACTAATAATTTTTTTGGAGAGTGAGGATATTTGTATTCATCTTTCACGCTTAATGCAAACTCTACCAACTTATAATCTAAAAAAGGTACGCGTACTTCTAAAGCAACTGCCATACTCATTTGATCAGCATCACGCAATAATACATTTTGCATGTAGGTTTGAATTTCAAACAAAGACACTCTACTTAAAATGTGTTGTTTATCTGTTTCACTTTTTTTAATGACGTTTTTAATAAAGTTATCTGCATTGTATTGTTCTTTAAGCAAAGCATTATAATCTTTTTGATTAAATAGTTTACGATTAATTGGATACGCGTTAAATCCGTTAATAGTATCTAAATTTAATATCTCTGCTGTTTTATCACCTTGTACCGATTTTTTTTTAGCAGCTAATAACTTACCTGCTAATCCTTTTGCTGGGACAATGTTTAGCCAACCTTTTTTTTCTAATTCGTAATATCGTTTAAAAATATCATAACCTGCAAATAATTCATCGCCACCTAAGCCCGATAAAGCCATCGTAATACCAGCTTTTTTAGTGGCTTTTGATACGATGTAACTATTTGGTCCATCGCCGCTAGGGTGATCCATAGCAGCTAAAGCTTCTGGTAATTGTTTTAAAAAATCGTTGGGCGTTAATTTAATTTCATGATGTTCGGTATTAAATTTTTTAGCAATCTGTTTCGCATATTTTGCTTCCGAAAATTCGCCTTCATCAAAACTTACATTAAAGGTTTGAACTTTTTCGGAAGACACTTTACTCATTAAACCAACAATGGCACTACTATCAATGCCACCCGATAAAAATGCACCAAAAGGAACATCTGCTACTAAGCGTCTTTCAACCGAAGCCGTAAGTAATTCGTTAACTTTTGTGCAAGTTTCCTTGTAAGTTAATTCCTCTTTATATTTATTATTTTTAGGATTAGCAAAATCGTTGATATTCCAGTATTGCTGAATTCGTAATTCTGAATTCGCAATTCTAAACTCAAGAATATGACCAGGCATTAGTATAAACACATCTTGCATAATCGTATTTGGCGCATGCACCGTGGTGTACTGAATATATTCAGCAACCGATTTTAAATTAATTTTTTTATCAATTAATTCTGAGTGAATGAGTGCTCTAATTTCTGAAGCAAACAACAAGGTGTTATTTTTAAAATGATAGTACAAGGGTTTAATTCCCATCCTATCTCTTGCTATTACTAACTTTTGTTCTTGCTTATCCCAAATAGAAAAAGCAAACATGCCATTAAAACGTTTTACGCAATCAATACCCCAACGCAAATAAGAAGCTAAGATTACTTCGGTATCGGTGCTTGTTTTAAAAAAATAAGGTAATTGTTTTGAACCATGTTCAGCTCTTTGCAATTCTAATTTTAAATCTTTATAGTTATAAAGCTCGCCATTATACACCATAATGTATCGGCCATCTTGAGATAAAAAAGGTTGATTACCAGCCTCAGACAAATCAATAATAGATAAACGGCGATGTCCTAAAAAACAATGCTCATCATTCCATACGCCTTCAGAATTTGGACCACGATGTGCAATGGCATCATTCATTTTTTTAATAGCCGAATGATAGCTTGAATTATTTATTTGATGACTAACAATTCCTGTAATACCACACATAATTTATAATCCAATAGATTGGAGGTATTTTTTATTAGTCATCATTCGCTTAATTCCTTCTTCAACTGGAATTAAATCTCGTCCCAAAATTTCTTTCATTTTAGTGTTATCTGGCTGGCGGCGAGTCATATCTCCTTCTTTAAGAGCTGGAACATGAATTATTTTGGATTTACTATTTGTTATTTGAATCACTAAATTTGCTAATTCAAATACAGTCATTAACTTATCACTACCAATATTAATGACGTCATTTTCCAATAACTTTTTATTCATAATAGTAGTGCATGTATCAACAGTATCATCTACATAAGTAAATGTACGTGTTTGTGAACCATCGCCGTAAATGGTAATATCTTCTCCTTTAAGAGCTAATGCTAAAAAACGAGATACTACAAAATCAGTGCTTTGATTTGGTCCGTAAGTATTAAAGAACCGGAAAATAGTATAAGCTAAACCGTATTCTTGCTGAAAACTCTTTAGAAAACTCTCACCCACATTTTTAACAACAGCATAGGGTACACGAGAATTTAAAGGTGTACGATGTTCGTGTTGCGGCAATTCTACAGGCTCTCCATAAACTTCGGAAGAAGAAGAAAAAAACACATGTTTAACTGATGAATTTTTAGCTAAATTTAAAATATGTTTAATTCCCGATATGTCGTTTAATACACTTACCGGGTTTTCCTGAGTACGAATAACACCAACTACTGCGGCAAAATGAAATACATAATGAAAGTTATACGCTAACATAATAGAAGAAATTTCGCGATAATTATTAACGTCCGCTTTAATAAATTTCCAATTTTCATGCTCTGTAGATGGTAATTTTGATAAAAAACCAGTCGATAAATTATCAACCACCACCACAAAATTTGTTTTATCCTGAACTAATTTTTCTACTAAAGCTCCTCCAACGTTTCCGGCACCTCCGGTTACTAAAATTTTTCTCATAAAATAACTAAAATTATCAATAGCGAATATACTAAAATTACCATAAATATTCAGCTTCTAAATAGTTAAATCATAATCTAAAAAAACGTACTTTTGACCTCATGAATATTGAACATTTTATTTCTGAAAGCATATCGCCCATTATTAACGCATTATTTGGTTTAACAAGTACTCCAAACGATATTATCCTTCAAAAAACTAAAAAAGAATTTGAAGGTGACTATACTTTAGTGACTTTCCCATTCATTAAAGCAGCGAAAGCAACTCCCGAAAAAACAGGTGAGTTAATTGGCGAACAACTGATAAAAAACAATCCTTCTATCACTCAATTTAATGTCGTAAAAGGTTTTTTAAACTTTTCTTTATCTAATGAGTTTTGGTTAAATGAATATAAAAGTATTAGCAATGATGCTAACTACGGTATAAAACCAGCAAGAAGTAGTGGCAAACAAATGATGTTGGAATATTCATCTCCTAACACCAATAAACCTTTGCATTTAGGTCATGTTCGTAATAATTTATTAGGTTATTCGGTTGCTACCATTATGAAAACTCAAGGGCATGATGTAATTAAAGTAAACTTAGTAAACGACCGTGGGATTCATATTTGCAAAAGTATGCTTGCTTGGAAATTATTTGGGAATGCAGAAACTCCTCAATCTAGTGGATTAAAAGGCGACCATTTAGTTGGTAAATATTATGTGATTTTTGATAAAGAATATAAAAAAGAAGTTCAAACATTAGTAGATGGTGGTGCAACCAAAGAAGAGGCCGAAAAGCAAGCGCCTATTATGTTGCAAACACAAGAAATGCTATTAAAATGGGAAGCCAACGACCCAGATACCATTAATTTATGGAAGACAATGAATGGTTGGGTATATGATGGTTTTGCGGTGTCTTATAAAAAGCTAGGAGTTGATTTTGATAAAATGTATTATGAAAGTAATACGTATTTATTAGGAAAAGAAGTGGTACAAGAAGGTTTAGCAAAAGGTGTATTTTATAAAAAAGAAAATAACAGCATTGCTATTGATTTAACAGAAGATAAATTAGATGAAAAAGTAGTATTGCGTAGCGATGGTACTTCGGTTTATATTACTCAGGATTTAGGAACTGCCATTGAGCGTTTTAAGGAGTTTCCTGGTATTAGTCAAATGATTTACACCGTTGGTAATGAACAAGATTACCACTTTAAAGTATTATTTAAAATCCTTGAAAAATTAGGCTACGCTTGGGCTAAAGAGTGTTACCACTTAAGCTATGGCATGGTAGAGTTGCCAGAAGGTAAAATGAAAAGCCGTGAAGGAACCGTGGTTGATGCTGATGATTTAATGGATGGCATGGTGGCTACGGCTAAAGAAACCACCGAAGAATTAGGAAAAGTAGATGGCTTTACAACAGAAGAATTAGAAACCTTATACCAAACGATTGGCATGGGTGCTTTAAAATACTTTATTTTAAAAGTAGATCCTAAAAAGAAAATGTTATTTGACCCTAAGGAGAGTATTGATTTTAATGGGCATACAGGTCCTTTTATTCAATATACACACGCTCGTATCAAATCTATTTTAAGAAAATTTGAAGGTAAAACCAATGAGATTTCAATAGCAGATACAATTGTATTGCATGAAAAAGAAAAAGAATTAATCAAGTTGCAATACGATTTCCCAGCCATATTAGCGGATGCATCAAATACTTATAATCCGGCGGTTGTAGCTAATTATATTTATGAGTTAACTAAATTATTTAATCAGTTTTATAATGAGTGTCCTGTTTTAAAAGAAGAAAACAAAACCATTAAGGAATTTAGAATTAAATTAATTGATACAACAGCTAGTATTATTAAAAATGGCATGTTGTGCTTAGG
>JBKJPW010000242.1:0-21059 GCA_046594225.1 Bacteroidia bacterium | reverse complement strand
GAAATTAATTAACGAAGGTTATTTTTATAAAAACACACATTTTAATTATGTGCCTACTTACACAGGCCCAGGGCACGCATCTATTTATACGGGCACAAGCCCTGCAACACATGGTATTATTGCCAACGACTGGTATGTAAGGCAAGCTGGAAAAGAAATGTATTGTACAGAAGATCCTTCCGTGAAATCGGTTGGTACTGATAGCAAAGCAGGTTTAATGTCTCCAAAAAATTTATTAGTAACCACTATTGGCGATGAATTAAAATTGAATACCAATCAAAAGTCAAAAGTATTTGCTGTTTCTTTAAAAGATAGGAGTTCTATTTTGCCCGCTGGGCATAGTGCTAATGGCGCTTTTTGGTTTGATGGCAGTACAGGTAAATTTATTTCAAGCACTCATTATATGACTCAATTACCAACTTGGTTAAACGATTTTAATAATTTACAATTAGCCAAACAGTACTTATCAAAAGGATGGAATACTTTATATCCAATTGAAGGATATACTGAAAGCATTGCTGATAAAAATAATTATGAAGCTGCGCCAAACAAAAAAGATACACCCGTTTTTCCATACGAATATAAAACCCAAATAGAAACGAGTAATTATGATATTTTAAGAGCAACGCCTTTTGGAAACACGATTACCAAGGATTTAGCTATAGCGTGTTTAAAATCAGAGCAATTAGGAAAAGGGAAACAAACAGATATGTTATGTATTAGTTTTTCATCAACAGATTATGTTGGGCATTCTTATGGCCCAAGAAGTGTTGAGGTAGAAGATGTGTATTTGCGCTTAGATAAAGATTTAGAAGAATTGATTAACGTATTAAATACAACAGTTGGTAAAGATAATTATGTATTGTTTTTAACAGCCGATCATGGCGCTTGCGATGTGCCAGCGCATTTGATGGATATGAAAATTCCAGGAGGGTATATTGATGAAAAGCAATTAGTGAAAGAAATTAAAACCTTTTGTCAAAAACAATATGGAGATAGTTTAGTCTCCGCAATATCTAACCAGCAATTATTTTTAAATGATTCAAAGCTAGTTTCTATGAAATTAGATAAAGGATTAGTAGAGCAATCTTTAGTGAATTATTTATTAACGGTTAAAGGTGTTGCAGAGGCCTATACATCTGAAGTTTTAAGGAACAATGATTTTGCCGAAGGAACGTTTAAACATTTAATCCAAAAAGGTTATAACCATGTTAGAAGTGGCAATGTAGCATTTTCTTATAACCCAGCATGGATGGAATATCATAGTACAGGAACAACGCATGGCGCATCTTATAGCTACGATACACATGTGCCGTTATTGTTTTTCGGTTCTGGTATCTCAAAAGGAAGTACAGTTAGAAAGGTAAATGTGGTTGATATTGCACCAACTATTTCAATACTATTACATATGTCTTTTCCTAATGGAACAACTGGTAAGCCTTTAGAAGAGGTGCTAGGAAAATAAAGTTTATTGGAGAAATTTTTCATAATCATTTTTATTGTTTTAGGGATTGTAGGAATAGTTTCCTCTTTTTTTAGTCGTGAAAAAATACAACGTTATATAAAGGACAAAAAAGGAAGTCTAGTTTCAACTGAAAGAGCTTATCCTTCTAATCATAAAAATCAATCATTACGAGTAAAGTATTATGATAAACATGAAAATTTACGACAATTCATATATAATGAAAATGGTTTATTTAGCTCTTTTGGAGATGATGAAATAATTGAATATTCAAAAAGTTCACCTGAACATCTTGAAATTTTACAGAAAGAAAAAAACTATTTAAGTAGAGGTAAAGATTTTGTGAAAAAGTATTATTTCGTAAAAGAGGGGGAGTTGATAATTCAACAAGAATTTACTCAAATAAACAGAAATGAATTTGTTTTTCTTAATGATATAAAAGCTCCAAATGGTAAATATAAACTTGGATTTATGAATTATATAGTTGTTGAAAATGGTAAAATTAAAGATATAACCATGTTATAATTCTTATTCGTATTTTAGCAATATGTTACTCCGACTTAATTATGACAATCCTAATGCTAAAGACATTCAATTTATTATTGATTGCTTAAAAAATGATGGTGTCATTATTTATCCAACAGACACCGTATATTCTATTGGTTGTGATATTACAAAGCCAAAAGCTATCGAAAAATTATGTCGTTTAAAAAACATTAAGCCCGAAAAAGCTAATTTTTCTTTCGTGTGTAGTGATTTAAGTCATTTATCCAATTATGCGCGTCCAATATCTAATTCTTTGTTCAGAATTATGAAAAAGGCTTTACCGGGGCCTTATACATTTATTTTAGAAGCAAACAATAATGTACCTAAGCTTTTAAAGCAAAATAAAAAAACTGTGGGTATTCGTGTACCTGATAATACTATTTGTAATACAATTATAAGAGAATTAGGAAACCCAATTATTACAACAAGCTTACATAATACCGAAGATGATATTATGGATTATTTCACAGATCCAGAAGTTATTCATCGTGAGTACGAGAAACGAGTTGATATAGTCATTGATGGCGGTTTTGGTAATTTATATGCCTCAACGGTAATTGATTGTTCGGGGGAAGAATTACTTGTTTTAAGAGAAGGCTTAGGTAGTTTAGATATTTTAAATTGACCCTTTTTTCTTTAAAAAATGAATGAATCTGTTATATTTTCACTACTTTAGACTCTCATTATTATATTTTTTTATGCTATCAAAAATTTTCTATTTCCTAGTTTTATTTTGCTTTCTCACTTTAAATTTAGTTTCGCAAACAACTAATACCAAAAAATGGCGAAAAACAGAAAAAGATACGATGCTAAGCGCTGTATTGATGTTTGATGATGGTAATTTTTTAATGGCATTACCGCTATTTGAAAATTTATATAATGCTCACCCTAAAGAAGAGTTTTTAAAATATTGTTATGGAAAATGTGCCTTGTATAGAAATGATAAGCATGAAACAGCTCTTAAATTATTAGGAGAGGTTTTCGAGAAAAATAAAAAAGTAGATAATATTGAATATGATTTCGCCAGGGCCAATCACTTTAATTATAAATTTGATGAGGCTTTAGTTTTGTTAGACAAGTATTTGACAAGAAAAAAACTCATGACCGACGCAAAAAAAAATGCAGATCAGTTAAAACAGTTTTGTATTAATGGTAAGGAGTTATACACTCACCCTACTGATGCCAAGATAGTTAATTTTGCTAATGGAATTAACACCATAAATGACGAATATGTACCTGTAATTTCAGCAGATGAATCTATTATGATTTATACTTATAGAGGTCCCGAATGTATAGGAGGATTACAAAATGAATTTAAGGAAGCTGATAAATTTGGGACTTATTTTGAGGATGTTTTTCAATCTGTTCAAATTGATGGTCAGTGGACAAAGCCCGCGCCCATTGTAAATGTAAATACTACCACACATGATGGGGCTATTGCTTTAAGCGCAGATGGTTTTTATTTATTTGTGTATAGAGATAGTGGAGATGATCATGGAGATATTTATTTGAGTAATTCATTAAGCGGCGAATGGTCTATACCAGAAAAATTAAAAGGAGATGTAAATTCATATTCTTGGGAAGGAAGTTGTTCAATGACGGCTAATGGCAAGTATTTATATTTTAGTAGCGAAAGAGGAGGAGGTTTTGGAGGTAAAGATATTTATAGAGCTACTTTACTGCCAGATAGTACTTGGGGTAATGTTGTAAACTTAGGAGATAGTATCAATACGGCTTTTGATGATGACGCACCTTTTATTCATCCTGATGGTATAACTTTATTTTACAGCTCTAAAGGAAAAAATAGTATGGGAGGTTACGATGTTTTTCAGTCTCGTTTAAACTGGAAAGATTCTACTTTTAGTAAACCAGTGAACTTGGGCTATCCAATTAATACAACAGACGATGATATTTATTACGTATTATCTGCTAATGGAGATAGAGGTTATTATGCTTCTGGTAAAAAAGGTGGAGAAGGACTAAAAGATATTTATACAGTTTACCCAGGTTATATAGGAAAAAAGCCATCTTTATATCTTATTAAAGGTAAAATTACTGCCGAAGGAATGCCAGTAGCTGCAAGTGTTTTGGTTGAAATTGTTGATCAAAATAATAAAAAGCTAGGAGAGTATGCGAGTAGTTCTTCAACAGGAAATTATTTAGTGTCTTTACCAGCAGGTGGTGTATTTAAACTGATTTACAAATACAAATCATACCCTTATAAAACATTAGATATTAATACAACGGGCTTAGAAGGTTATGATGAGAAACTATTTGATGTTAACTTTAATTTAGCAGATACCTTACCTCCAGTTGCTGTTGCTCCTCCTGTTGTAAAAGATACAGTGGTGGCGGTTGTAAAACCAGTAGTCATTAAAGAACCAGTTGTTAAAGCGCCTATTGTTTTAAAAGATAAATTTAAGCCTAACACGGTATTACAACAAAAAATTAAGGACTATAGTGAAAAATACGGAGATATTACTGCCGAAGGATTAGTATTTAGAGTCCAAATTGCAGCATATAAATACCCTAAAAACTATACTTATGCGCATTTAAAAGGCTTAGGAAATGTAGAGAATTTATTGCTGGAAGATGGCATTACGCGTATTACTATTGGAGGAGATTTTAATTCGCTTGCTGCAGCATACGAACATAACATAAAAGTTATTTTAAAAGGCCAAACAGATGCTTTTGTTACAGTATTATATAAAGGGAAAAGAATATATCTCGAAGATTTAGAAAAAATGGGGATATTTGCTGTTAAATAAAAACTTCTAACATAAAAAAAAGCGTCTATAGGTTTATAGACGCTTTTTTATTTTTAAGAAAATAAATTACAATGATAAAATCTGTTTTCCATGTTCTTTAGTTTTTACATCTGTAATAACATTAGATATAATTCCTTTTTCATTAATAATAAATGTAGTTCTGATGATACCATCATAAATTCGCCCCATAAATTGTTTGGTTCCCCAAACATCATAAGCTTTAATAATAGTCATATCAACATCTGCTAATAACGAAAATGGTAATTCGTATTTAGTTGCAAATTTTTTATGCATATTTTCATCATCAGCACTTACTCCTAAAACTACAAAGTTTTGCTTACTTAAGTATTGATATTCATCTCTTAAACTGCAAGCTTCCATCGTGCAACCAGGAGTGTTATCTTTTGGATAAAAATACAAAATAATGTTTTTACCTTTAAAATCAGAAGAAGAAATCAATTTCCCATTTTGATCTTTTGCTTTAAAGGCAGGTGCTTTACTGCCAACTTTTAAAGTTGTGCTATGCGCTACAAATTTTGTTTCTTTTACGCTAGCTGAGGTCCCTGAAGCTACTTTTTTCGTAGCAACTTTTTTTACTGGCGCTTTTACAACCACTTTTTTCGCAACTTCCTTTTTGGTGACTGAGATTCTCGAAGTCGTAATTTCTTTTGTTGCCATAATTATTTTTGGAGTATCGTTTTTAGGTGTCAATTTTTTATTTGATAACGAATGAGGAGCGTTTTTGTTTATAATCTTCGTTTTAAAATATTGACACCATTCCGTTAAGGGACAAGCTTCGCACTTTGGAGTTCTTGCTAAGCAAGTATATCTGCCATGTAATATTAACCAGTGATGAGCTGTAGCAATGTATTGTTCAGGAATGTGTTTAATTAATTGTTGTTCACTTTGTAAAGGTGTTTTAGCCTTTGTTAATCCTAATCTATTAGAAACTCTAAATACATGGGTGTCAACCGCCATAGCTGGTTTATCATAAATCACAGACGCTACAACATTAGCCGTTTTTCTTCCAACCCCTGGTAGTTTTACTAACTCTTCAATTTCACTAGGGATAATTCCATTAAAGTCTTTTAAAAGCATGTTAGCCATATTCACTAAATGCTTGGCTTTATTATTAGGATAACTTACACTTCTAATAAAACTAAAAATAGTATCAGAATTTGACGCTGCCATCACTTCTGCAGTTGGGAAATATTTAAATAATTTTGGCGTTACTTGATTAATCCGTTTGTCAGTACATTGAGCAGATAAAATTACCGCCACAATTAGCTCAAATGGATTGCTGTATTGCAATTCTGTTTCCGCAATAGGAACATTCGTTTTAAAGTAATCAATAACGCCTTCATAACGTACTTTTAATGTCATTTTTATTAAATTTGTATAAAGATGGCAAAATTAATTTAGAAGATTCAAACATAATTAATTATTTAATTTTATAATCATGACAGATATAAACTACATTAAATCTTTAAGAATACCTACCAAAGAAAATCCATTAAAAATCCTAGTAAGCTCTTGTTTAACTGGAATCTTGTGTGGGTATGACGGCTCAGCTAATGGAGAATATCCTAGCGTTTTGAAGTTATTAAATTATGATACAGTAAAGTTAATTAAGTTTTGCCCCGAAGAGCATTCATTTGGCTCGCCAAGAGAAATGTGTGATACATATGGGGGAACAGGTTTAGATGTATTGGAAGGGAAAGCAAAAGTTTTAACAGAATCAGGGATTGATTGGTCTGAGGGTATGATAAAAGCTTCAGAAAAAATGTTGGAAATAGCTAAAGTAGAAACTATAGATTTGGCAGTCATGATGGATGTGAGTGCCGCTTGTGGTAGTCAGGTAATATATGACGGTAATCGTTTTTCAGAAAACAAAGTATATCAAATTGGAGCGGGTGTGAGTGCCGCTCAGTTAATGAGGGCAGGATTTAAAGTCATTAGTCAGCGTGATTATGCTTCTTTGGAAATTTTATATTCAAAAATAGATTCATCACATATTATTAATAAGGAAGCTAAAGATCATCATGAAATGGATTGGTATAAAGAGTACTTTAAAGTAAAATAAAAAAACACCTGTTAATTAACAGATGTTTTTTAGTTCTTTAGTTCGAGTAAGGAAATCTATTTTTTAGCACCAAATACTTTTTTCAATAAGTCGGTTACTTGAGCCATTGGGTCTTTTCTAATTTTAGCTTCTTCGTCTTTTATTAAAGTCATTAAGCCATTTATGGCCTTGTTACATACGTAATCATCTAAATTAGGATTTTGTTTTTTTACACCTGGTAATTTGTTGTAAGCTGTAGCCAAAGGTTTCCAATAAGAAGTTACTTTTACTTTAGCAACCGCTTCTTTCACAGTTGGCATGAATTTTTCTTTTAAGGGGGCGTATGTTTTCTCTCTTAAATAATGGGTAGCTGCTGTGTCGCCTCCGTTTAAAATAGCAAAGCCATCTCCAATACTCATACCTGTAATAGCATCCTTAAATACAGGAACTGATTTTTTAGCGGCTTCTTCAGCTGCTCTGTTTAAAGATGTTTCAAATTCAGTTACTTTTTTCTGCATTCCCATTTTAATTAATTTATCTCTCATGTCTTTTGCTTCGGCAGGCCAAGGAATAAATATGGCTGGGTTTTTTAAATAACCGTCCACTTTTGAAGCTAAACCAGAAGAATTGTTAGTGCCTACATTTAAAGCCTCTTTTAATCCATTAATCACTTCATCGTTTGTTAATGATGGCGCAGCAGGTTTTCCGCCACCACCTAAAGCAGATTCTGCTTTTTCAATAACTGCAGCAGTTTTTGTGTTGGTTTTAGCTGCATCAATAATTGTAGTTGAATTAGTAATGGCAGCATCTTTAGCTTGATTTAAAATATTACCAAATTGAGCTTGAGTAATTAAACAACTTGAAATAAGTGTTGTTAATAGAATTGATTTAAATTTCATAATGGATATTTTTTTAATAAGTATTTATGTTTTTAAAAGAGAACTATCTCTTAATATTTAAATTTACAAAGGTTTTACAAATATATTGCCAAATATACTATGAACGCAGAACTTTTAACAATAGGAAACGAAATATTAATCGGACAAATTACTAACACTAATGCCGTTTGGATGGCGCAACAATTGAACATGATAGGTGTGAGTATTGTGCACATGAGCTCAGTTGCCGACGAAAAACAAGCTATTTTAAAGGCTTTTGAGGACGCAAGTAAACGTGCAGATATTGTTTTGATAACTGGAGGTCTTGGGCCAACAAAGGATGATATTACCAAAACAACCTTTTGCGAGTACTTTGACACTGAATTAGTGACAGATGAAAATGTGTTAAAAGATGTTACAGGATTTTTCTCGAAACGAAATAAAGAAGTTTCAGCCATAAATAAAAAGCAAGCTGAAGTTCCAAAAGGATGTTTAGTGATTAGAAATAAAAATGGAACAGCTCCTGGAATGTGGATGGAAAAAAATAATACAATCTTTGTATCTATGCCTGGCGTTCCATATGAAATGAAAGGCATCATGACTGATGATGTCATTCCTGAAATCAAAAAACGATTTAAATTACCTTTTATTTACCATAAAACAATATTAACACAAGGTATTGGAGAGAGTGTTTTAGCCGAATTAATTAGTGATTGGGAAGATTCGTTAACTGAAAAAAAAATTGGCTTAGCTTATTTACCTTCACCCGGAATGGTAAGATTGAGATTAAGCAGTATAGGGTTTGATGAAGCGGAACTGAAATATAAAATTGAAAGTGAAGCTGAAAAAATTAAACCTTTAATTGAAAAATATATTTATGGTTATGAAGAGTATGGACAGGAACAACCAAAGCTAGAAGAAATTTTAGGTAAATTATTAATAGAAAAAAACTTGAAGTTAGCTTTAGCTGAAAGTTGTACCGGCGGGTATATTTCACACTTAATAACTAGCGTGGCTGGAAGCTCAGCTTACTATAATGGTTGTATTGTGCCTTATCATAATGAGTTTAAACATAATTTATTAAAAGTAGATAATACAGTTTTTGAAAAACATGGAGCAGTAAGTAAAGAATGTGTGATGGCAATGGCCAAAGAAACATTAATTACATTTAAAGCAGATGTAGCTATTGCCGTTTCAGGTATTGCCGGTCCGCTTGGGGGAACAGACGACAAACCGGTTGGTACAACTTGGATAGCGGTGGCTTACGGCGATAAAATTATTCCAAAACAATTTGTGTTTGGTGATAACAGACAGCGTAATATTCAAATGACTGCTATGACGGCGATGAATATGTTGAGGAAATTGATTTTAAAAGTTGAAGATTGATAATTAATAGCACGCAGATAATACAGATGGTTATGATGCATTATGATTTTTTTTACACTATTTAAGAAACAAACATTTTTAATCCTATTTAATCATAAATAATCAGCGGCATCAGCGTTCAATAAATAAAAAGAATGAAACTAGCATATAGAGAATTTGGTTCAGGACAACCATTAATTATTTTACATGGGTTATTCGGACAAAGCGATAACTGGAATACTCTAGCAAAACGTTTTGCTGAAAAAGGGTTTCACGTATTTACTGTAGACCAACGTAATCATGGACTTTCTCCTCATAGTGATGTTTGGAATTATGAAGTGATGGCACAAGATTTAAAAGAATTTATTGATGAACATCACTTGCAAAATGTTATTTTATTAGGGCATAGTATGGGTGGAAAAACGGTGATGTTTTTTGAACAACTATTTCCAAATATTGCGCAAAAATTAATTGTGGCTGATATTGCTCCTAGAGCCTACGAGCCTCATCACGATTTGGTTTTAAAAGCGTTAAACGCAGTTGATTTTTCTGACATTAATACACGTAAAGATGCAGAAGCAATTTTAGGAAAATACATTACGGACTTTGGCACCAAGCAATTTTTATTGAAAAATATTTATTGGCGAGAAGATGAGACTAAACAAATGGATTGGCGGTTTAATTTAAAAATAATTACAAAAGAATATAATAGCATTGTATTGATGGTTCCTCCGTTTGTTAGTGAAACCCAAACCTTATTTATAAGAGGAGAAAAATCAAACTATATTACAGATGCTGATGAACAAGATATAGTCAATCGCTTTTCTGATTATCAGCTAAAAACTATTACCAATAGTGGGCATTGGATTCATGCTGAACAGCCAGAAGCTTTTTTTAATTGTGTAATGGAATTTATCACTTAAGCTTTAAAAGCTTCTTCAATCAATTTAATTGTGTTTTTAAGTCTTTCTTCTCCAACCCCTTTGATGATTTTGTAATCAACATCCAATTTTTGAAGTTCATGTTTATTCCATTTAAATAAATGTTCTCTTAAATCCTCATTTCTTCTTTGGGGGTCTGCAACCCATGGAACATCATTATTGGTGATTAATGACAAATCATAATCATTGTCTTTTATAGACTTAGTAATATAATTTGGAACTTTATTGAACTTATGTGTTGACCAAATTTTAATGGTTATTAAGGAAGTATCACAAAACAAAAAGCCATTTGCTTTCGCTAAATACTCTTTTTCTAATTCGAGTTGTTTTTTTGCAATAATTTCTAAATCAGAAGTATCGTAATTATCAATGTCATGTTTTTCGAAATAGGTTCTTGCATACTCAGGCACATACACCGTATTATAGTGCTTTGCGAGTTGTTCGCATAATATAGTTTTACCCGTACTTTCGGGACCAACGATAACTATTCTTTTTACTTTATGATTAGTTGCTTTTTCCATAAGCATTTAATTTTTTACAAATACTATTATATACTTAAAAATGACTTTTACATAAAGGTACAAGAAAAATGGTATTATGTTATATTGGAGTAAAATTATAGACAATTGTGGCTAAAAATAAGATAAAAGCATTAAAATAGTAGTTTTTTTTAACACTTAAAGTCTATTCAATAGGTATGTTTTTCTCTTTACAGTACCTTACAAATTCAATATATTTAGTGAAAGGAGCAGTACTTTTCCATAAATGACCATAAAGTGCAATGCCGTGAAATCCTAATTGATAAGCTAATTCAATACTCTTTTCATTAATGCCACCTCTGGCATAAATTTTTTTGCCGGATTTTTCAATAGCAGCGGTAACTGTTTCAGGATAAAAACCACTATATAATTCGCCAGAAATATTATGAAACATTGTTCCTAAAAAACAGTAATTCGTTGATACTTTTTGTGCTGGGTATAAATCAGATATTCGTTTGTAGGAGATTGATTTTATTAGATTTGGTTTTCGTAAATAAATCATTCTGGTATTCCACCACAAATGAAATCTTTTTTTTAGGTGCGTAGATGTAAAATGAAACCCTTTTAAATCATATTTTAATGCTAAACGATGGTGAGAATGAATAATAATTCTATTGTGAAAGTGAGCAGGAATTTCTTTAATATATTCATCTAATTCTTTTGTAGAGAATCGGTTTTTACGAACATGTAAAGTGTCTAAACCGGCTTCAAACATCTGAATAACGGCGGCAATTTCAGTATCGCTTTTTTTTGATTGCGTAATAACTACTAATTTCATGTGTTGGTTTTATTGTTTTTTCTAATGTCACATGGTTTATTCATTTTCCTTATTGTTTTTGCTAGATGGGAACATGAATAATTCATCTTAAAATAAATGGTTTATGTCTATTAATAAATTAGGACATTTTTCAAGGGCATTTCCTATCACTAAATAATCAGGGTTTGATTGCAATATATTTTTTGCTTTTAATACAGTATCAATACCTCCACCTACTATTAAAGGGATTGTAATGTTTTTTTTAACTTCTTTAATAATAGAAGAAGCTAATGTTTTTTTAGCCCCACTGCCAGCCTCTAAATAAATCAATTTCTTGCCTAATAAATCACCAGCAATAGCCGTTTCTATGATTTCTTTTTTCTTGATTAAAGGCTTAGTCTTAGTTATTTTTTGAGTAGTAGAAGTATTGGCACCATCGATTAAAATATAACCTGTAGGAATAACAGTTAATTTTGACGCTTTAATTTTTGAAGCAGCTTTTACATGCTTTCCAATTAAATATTCTGCATTTCTGCCAGATAATAAAGATAGCATTAAAATACCATCAGCATGTTTAGATACCTGAGTTTCATCTCCCGGAAAAATAATAATAGGGATTTTTGTAATGGATTTGATAGACTTAATGGTTTTTTCAAAGGCGTTCTTCTTTAAAATACTACCGCCTACAAAAATATAAGATACCTTGCTTTTATTGGCAATTTTAATTAATTCCGGATTGTATTTATCGGGATCAATTAAAATAATCAGTTGTGTATGAGTTTGTTTATTTAGCAATTTATATTTTTTGAAACATATAATAAGTCATATAAGATTTATTTATTCTTCTTTTATGTCTTATATGGTTAGTTGTTTTTAAATTATTTTATTTAAAGCATATACTAAAACATAATCATCTAAAATTTGATAATTGAGATGAAATGATTCAGCAAAGTTTGGCAAGTTAATCTCTCCTATAATTGTGCCTAAATTATGTTTTGTAAATGGTTTTACAAACAAATGTTCAATAAAGTCCACTTCTTTTAAGCCATATATTTTATATAAGGTTTCTTTAGCGGCCCAATAAATCAATAGCTTTTCTACATTATCCTTTGCGTCCAAAAGTTCTGCTGGTGATAAAAATTTATGCTTAATTTTAATGACTTTGTCTCTAATTAATTCAATATCTATCCCAGTGGCTTCAGTTTCGTTAATAATAATAGCTAATTTATCATGGGAATGAGATATAGAGATATGCCTAGTATCATTTGTTAAAAAAGGCTTTCCTTTCTCATCATACATAATTGTAGCTTCCTGGTCTAATAAACGATTGATAAGGTAGTTTTTGCCATGCGTTTCTATGTCTCTTTTGGCTGTTAAATCAAGGGAATTAGCATATTCATTCAGGTTTAATACCCCAAAAAATAAACCCTCTTTTATGTTAAAAACCTCTATCAATTCGTTATTATTAAACTATTCGAGTTGTTTGTTGTTACAAACTTATGTCTTATCTTTGCATAATTACAAAAAATAAACTTTTAAATCAATAAAATAAACATGTCAGCAGTAGCAACAGGAAAGTACTTAGCGTACAAAGTAAAAGATCTTTCATTAGCAGAATGGGGTCGTAAAGAAATTAAATTAGCAGAAGAAGAAATGCCAGGATTAATGGCGCTTCGTGCAGAATACGGTGCTTCTCAACCATTAAAGGGTGCTCGTATTGCAGGTTGTTTACATATGACCATTCAAACAGCAGTTTTAATTGAAACATTAACGGCTTTAGGTGCAGAGGTTACTTGGAGTTCTTGCAATATTTTCTCAACTCAAGATCACGCAGCAGCAGCTATCGCAGCAGCTGGCATTCAAGTTTATGCTTGGAAAGGTATGACAGCAGAGGAATTTGATTGGTGTATTGAACAAACTTTATGGTTTGGCGAAGACCGCAAACCTTTAAATATGATTTTAGATGATGGTGGGGATTTAACAAACCTAGTGTTTGATGTATATCCTGAATTAGCTAAAGGAATTAAAGGATTATCTGAAGAAACAACTACAGGTGTTCACCGTTTATATGAGCGTATGGCAAAAGGTACTTTATTGTTACCAGCAATTAACGTAAATGACTCGGTTACTAAATCTAAATTTGATAATAAATACGGTTGTCGCGAATCATTAGTTGATTCTATTCGTAGAGCAACTGACGTCATGATGGCAGGTAAAATTGCTGTTGTTGCTGGTTATGGTGATGTAGGTAAAGGTTCTGCTCAATCATTATCATCTCAAGGTGTACGTGTAATTGTTACGGAGATTGACCCTATTTGTGCTTTACAAGCTGCAATGGATGGTTACCAAGTAATGAAAATGGATAACGCTGCTAAAATTGCAGATATCTTAGTTACTACAACTGGAAATAAAGATATTATCGTTGGTCGTCATTTCGAATCATTAAAACATGGTGCTATTGTTTGTAACATTGGTCACTTTGATACAGAAATTGATATGGCTTGGTTAAACAAAAACCACGGTGCATCAAAAGATACAGTTAAACCACAAGTAGATCAATATACAATTAACGGAAAAAGTTTTTTAGTATTAGCTGAAGGTCGTTTAGTAAACTTAGGTTGTGCTACAGGTCACCCAAGTTTTGTAATGAGTAACTCATTTACAAACCAAACGTTAGCTCAATTAGAATTATGGACAAACACATCTGCTTATGAGAATAAAGTATATGTGTTACCAAAAATTTTAGATGAAAAAGTAGCTCGTTTACACTTAGGTAAAATTGGTGTTGAATTAGATACATTAAACAAAGAACAAGCAGATTATATTGGTGTTAAAGTAGAAGGCCCTTTTAAAGGAGATGCTTACAGATACTAGTATTTAATAACTCATAAAAAGTCCTATCCGTTTACGAATAGGACTTTTTTTATTAATAAAATTAAACCAAAAAACATGAAAAAAATTACCCTATCAATTGGTGCATTAGTGATGTTTGCTTTTGTGTCTTGCGGACCAACTACTAAGGATGCAGTTGCTTATAATGATAATATTATGGCAATTGTAAACAAAGTAACCTTGGCTCAAAATGAGTTCTTTGACCAAACAGATGGTCACAATATGGACTCTTTAGTTATTAGTTTGAAACAGTATTCTGAAAAATCGAAAGCAAGTTTAGATGAAATCAATAAAATTGGGCCTTTTGCTGAGAAAAAAGAGTATGTAGATGCTGCTATTAGCTTTGTAAAATCATTAAACGCTATGGCTGATAATGAAGGAAAACAAATGGTGGAAATTATGACTAAAGATACAGCTGCAATTACTGAAGTTGACGTAGAAATGGTAGAACAATTATCTAATAAATTAAACGATGAGAGTGATAAAGTTTCGAAAGCTGTTGAGGAAGCACAAAATGCTTTTAAAACTCAATGGAAATTTGAAGTAGAAACTCATAACCATTAATCATAAAAATATTATTATGAAAAACCATCCGCTAATTAGTGGATGGTTTTTTGTTTGATATAATTTAAAATTACCCCTTAATACTTCTTATAATCTCATCTAACTGCGCTAGGTCTTTGCATTTCACCTCACGTGCCTTAGAGCCTTCAAATTGCCCAATAATACCAGCAGCTTCTAATTGATCAACAATACGACCGGCACGATTATAACCCAGTTTTAATTTACGTTGTAAGAAAGAAGCCGAACCTTGTTGAAACTGTACTACTAATTTAGCAGCATCGTCAAACATTTTATCACGTTCACTTAAATCAATTTCTTCTTTACCATCGCTGCCATCTTCACCAACATATTCTGGTAATAAAAAGGCGCTAGGGTAGGCGCGTTGTGAACCAATGAACTCTGTGATTTTTTCTGCTTCAGGAGTATCAACAAATGCACACTGAATACGAATTAAATCGTTACCGGTACTTAACAACATATCACCTCTACCAATTAATTGCTCAGCACCGCCGGAATCTAAAATGGTACGCGAATCTATTTTGCTCGTTACACGGAAAGCTATACGAGCAGGGAAGTTGGCTTTAATAGTACCAGTAATAATATTTACAGACGGACGCTGAGTCGCAATAATTAAGTGAATACCAATAGCACGAGCTAATTGCGCTAAACGGGCAATAGGCGTTTCTACTTCTTTACCAGCAGTCATAATTAAATCTGCAAACTCATCTACTACCAAAACAATATATGGTAAGTATTTATGGCCTTCGTTTGGATTTAGTTTACGGTTAATAAACTTAACGTTGTACTCTTTAATATTTCTTACTTGAGCATCTTGTAATAATGCATAACGATTGTCCATTTCAATACACAAACTATTTAAAGTATGTACAACCTTGGTGTTATCAGTAATGATAGCATCTTCAGAGTTTGGTAGTTTTGCTAAAAAGTGACGTTCAATTTTATTGAATAAGGTTAACTCTACTTTTTTTGGATCTACCAATACAAACTTAATTTGTGCCGGATGTTTTTTGTAAAGTAATGAAACCAATACGGCGTTTAATCCAACTGATTTACCTTGCCCTGTAGCTCCTGCCATTAATAAGTGAGGCATTTTGGCTAAGTCGGCAATAAAAATTTCGTTATTAATCGTTTTACCTAAAGCAATTGGTAAATCGTGCGTTGTGTTTTGAAATTTTTCGGAAGCAATGATGTTACGCATTGGTACCATCTCTGGGTTTTGATTAGGCACTTCAATACCAATTGTTCCTCTGCCAGGGATAGGAGCAATGATACGAATACCTAATGCAGCTAAACTTAATGCAATATCGTCTTCTAAGTTTTTGATTTTAGAAATACGAACACCTGGCGCTGGAACAATTTCATAAAGAGTAACAGTTGGACCAACAATAGCGGAGATTTTATCAATTTCAATTCCGTAATTTTTTAAGGTACTAACGATTCGGTCTTTGTTGGCAGTTAATTCTTCGTTACTTACTTTAGCATTTCCTGTTCCGTAATCAATTAATAATTCAACACTAGGAAATTGATAATGCCCAAGATCTAAAGTTGGATCGTATTGTCCAAATTTTTCCACAAGCTGAGATGCTTTTAACTCATCATCTAATGTTATTTGATTTTCTTTTGGCGCTTCCTTTACAAACTCAGGCTCTTTTAAAATTTCATCAGCACCCGGGTTGTTTATTTCAAAATCTAAATCTTTTTTTGGTTCTTCTGGCTTTGTAGTTACATTTAAATCTAAAGGAATGTTTTCTTGAGGAACTTCAACTATTGGCTCTTCTTTGATTTCTTCATTAGATGAAATGACTTCAAAGTTTAATAAAGCCTCTTCCTCTTCTTTACTTAATGAAGGCTCTTTTTCAAAAACAGTATTAGCGTGAGGGTTGATAGTATTAGTTTCTTCTTTTAATTCATTTTCAATAATAGCTTCATTATCTAAATTTGGTAAGATATCTTTCTTGATATTGAAATTCATATTAATGCTCAATACTAAAAATGCTAACATGCTAAATGCTAAAATAGCCAATGTGCCAATGTTACCAACGTAATTAGATAATTGAATATTTAAAATGTAGCCATATCCACCACCTAGATAAAATAATTTGTCATGAAAGAAAAAGGCCATTACTAAGCTTGTCCATACTAAAAAGAATAACCATTTAGCAGTAAAGGCTGATGGTTTAGTGATTTGTTTATTTAATACTTTTTGTAAACCATAAATAATTAATACAGGTACTAAAATAAATGAAGCTACACCAAACCATTTATACATAAATACATGAGATACTAAAGCTCCAAATTTACCAAGCCAGTTAACCACTTTGGTATCAATAGCAAATAGTTCGGAGATAGGACCAAGTACTTTATCTTGATCTTTGTCCCAAGTAAAAATATAAGACGTTAAAGCAATAAATAAATAAGCACCACCTAGTATTAATAGTAAGCCAATCAATTTCTGAGTACGCTCATTCTTATAAACCAATACTGTTTTGTTCCAACGTTCCAACAATGAAGTTTTAGTTTCATTGCTAACTGAGCTTGTCGAAGTTGTTTTTTTAGTGGTAGAAGATTTAGAAGAATCTGTTTTTACAGATTTAGTTTTATTTTTTGACGATAGAACTGTTTCCTCAATATCATTTTTTTCGATAGAGGGATCTTGAACAACTGAATCATCAATTGGTTTTTCTCTGAATTTATTTTTGGTAGTTGCCATGGCTTATAGTCATTAAAAATAAGAGCCAAAGGACAAAAATGAGGAAAAACCTTAAAATGTTTTAAACGTTGTGACTTTAATAAGTTACCCCGTAATTAACCCTGTCTGCCGAGAGGCAGGCGCAAAGAGTCGGAGATTTGACGCGAAGTGAGTTGAGAATTAGTTTTAAAAAGCAGGAAAACCTTGAAATGCTTTAAATGTTGAGAAGTTAAGAAAGACTGGTGTTTCGTCACCCTGAACTTGTTTCAGGGTCTGTGAGATGCTGAAACAAGTTCAGCATGACGTTAAACAGTTACCGAAACCAATTCAGCACTCACAAAACCATCCTCGGTAATAGTTTTAGTGGAAATTGTCAAAGACTGATTCACTAGTTTTTCATCAAAAGGATATACAATTTTGATGTAATTCTCTGTAAAACCATTCATAATCCCATTTTTGTTCTCGTGTTCAAACAAAACGGTATATTCTTTATTAAGGTTTTGATCGTAAAAAGAGCGTAATTTTTTAGCAGATAAAATGCGTAACATTTTGTTACGACGTTTACGTTCTGCATAATCTACTTTTCCCTCTAAAGTAATAGCCTCTGTGTTATCTCTTTCGCTGTAAGTAAATACATGTAAATAAGATACGTCTAATGAATTAATGAAATTGTAAGTATCTGTAAAATGCTCTTGTGTTTCGCCAGGAAAACCTACAATCACATCAACGCCAATACAACAATTCGGCATAAGTTCTTTAATTTTAGCAACACGGTCATGGTACAATTCACGCTTATAACGGCGTTTCATTTTACCCAAAATTTCATTATTTCCACTTTGAAGAGGAATGTGAAAATGAGGCATAAAACGGTTAGATTTCGCTACAAATTCAATTACTTCATTGGTTAATAAATTTGGTTCGATAGATGAAATGCGAATGCGTTCAATGCCATCTACTTTATCTAACTCCGTAATTAAATCTAGGAAATTATATTCTTTACGTTTTTTAGTGTCTTTGTCAATATCAATTCCATAGCCAAAGTCACCCAAGTTAACGCCTGTTAAAACAATTTCTTTAACGCCAGTTTCTGCTATTTTTTTTGCATTTGAAACAGCATTTTCAATAGTATCGCTGCGGCTTTTGCCACGAGCTAAAGGAATGGTACAAAACGTACAGCTGTAATCGCAGCCATCTTGCACTTTTAAGAAGGAACGTGTTCTATCACCAACCGAAAACGAATCAACAAACGTGTGAACATCTGAAATTTCGCAATTATGAATTTCGGTATGAGTGTTTTTACCTGAAAAATTAATGTAATTAAGCAATTTAAATTTCTCAGAAGCTCCTAAAACTACGTCTACGCCTTCGATATTAGAAATTTCATCTGGTTTTAATTGAGCATAGCAACCAACAACAGCAATAAATGTTTCAGGGTTTTTAGAAAGAGCAGATTTTACAATTTGCTTACATTCTTTATCGGCATTTTCGGTAACAGAGCAGGTATTAATCACACACACATCAGCGCCCGAATCAAAGGGTATTTTCAGGAATCCTTTTTCTTGCATCAAACGCGCAATAGTTGATGTTTCTGAAAAATTCAGTTTGCAACCAAGGGTATGAAATGATACGGTTTTTCCTTCAAATGACATGGCGCAAAGATAGAGATTTCTTCTGATTTAAATGGATGTTTTTAAGCAGCATTAGGTATTTTATCTGACTAAGGCCTAGCATTTTTTGCCCAAGTATAATTGTATAGCTGAAATCCATTTAATTTTATAAATGATTTATTAGTGAAATTAGCTGAATTATAGTCGTTTTTGAATTTTGAATAAGCGTCAATAAATAAATGGTTACTGCCATTTATAGAAAAATAACTAAAAATATTTGGATCAACGGAGTTTTGGTTAAGGTTAAATAAAATAATGATTTCGGTTACTTTGTTTAATTTGTGAGATGCATTCGCAATAATTTTAATTTTATTTAAAGTAGTAGAGGAGAGATTATAGGCATTATTACTATAATTTACTAAAAATATTCTATCAGAGCTACTTACTATTTGCTCAGCAATGGTTGAATCTTGTGTTATTATTCCAGAAGCATCAACAAATTTACTTAAATAGATTTGACGTTTTATTGCACCCGATGTTGAACTATTAATAGAGTTCATATATTGCAATTGCCCACTGAATGTGGTAAATGAGTTGCCGGTATTCCAAAATTCATATTCAGTAGTAATGGCACTAAATTTATTGGGTTGCGACAAATAATAATTAGTATACTCTTTTGTAGTTGTAGATAAACTTGCAGCTACAAAAGAAACATTGATATAATAAGGGGCATTTTTTGCTTTATTAATAAAACTATTTAGTAGTATACTACCATTACTCATATTTAAAATAGTATTGATACTATATAAACTTATTTCATTTAAATTGTTTTTTAAACACCAATTTAAAATGGAATCTTCTTTTACTATATTTCCAATTTGAGTTGAAAAACCATCAATATAAACACCCCTAAATGCAGCTGTTTGAACCTTTAAACTATAATTATTTATGATATTATCATCTAATTCATTTGAAGATGTATTTTGAGGAATTAATTCATGTTTTCTGCAAGCAAAAAATTGACTCAATAAAAATAATATGAAAATGATTTTAAGTAAAGTAAGTGTAGATGTTTTCATAAATTCTAGGTTTTTAATCATAAATAATAGTGCATTATTTATGTTTGTAATTAGGTTAAAAGAACATGTGAAAAGTCCTGATTCCGGTAAATTACAAATGGTTAATAAAAATATGAATTGTAAAAACTATAATTTTTTTGTAATAAATTATAGCGTGTTATTATGAAGCTTCGATAATCTTAAACGTTGATAATTTTTATTAGTTACAACAAATTGCGATTATTTTACAATTAATTTCATGTATTCTGCCTAATTCCAATTAGTAAATATTTACAATCAAATAAATGCTTACATTTAAAACAAAACATATAATATGTCAAAAACAAAAATTACAATAAATACGAATGGCTCAATGAAAGTTGAGGGAGACTTTGAAATTGTTGATAAAGCGGGAAATGCTTATGATTTGGGAGGAAGAGAAATTGTTGGATTATGCCGTTGTGGCTTATCTAAAAATAAGCCGTTTTGTGATGGTTCACATAATGGGAACTTTGATCATGAGGCTATGGCTTTTGCTTTGCCACCTAAGAAGTAAGTTAAAATAAAACACCTGCTAGACAATACTAACAGGTGTTTGATATATTTTTAGATTATTTACTTAACCAACTTCATCTCATTTAATAAATAGCCTGCCCCAGCAAATTTATCTATTACAAAAAGCGTGTAGCGAACATCTAAAACAATGTTTCTGCATTGATTAGGATTATACATAATATCACTCATAGTACCTTCCCAGTTTCTGTCAAAGTTAGTTCCTATTAATTCACCCTTTGCATTAAATACAGGGCTACCACTATTGCCGCCTGTTGTATGATTGCTCGCTGTAAAAGCAACTTGTAATTTGCCATCTTTGTTGGCGTATTGTCCGTAATCTTTTTTAGCATATAGG
>JBKJPW010000132.1:0-16110 GCA_046594225.1 Bacteroidia bacterium | reverse complement strand
TGCATTTCGTGGTGGTACAGCCCTGCACAAAATATATTTAAAACCTCAAGCCCGGTATTCAGAAGATATAGACCTGGTGCAAACAAAAGAAGGCCCTATTAAACCTTTGCTGGTAAGGCTGAGGGAAAGACTGGAATTCTTAGGCACAAAAAGAAAAGTAAATCAAAGCTTGCATAACAATACCATAATTTATCCTTTTGAATCGGAGATTGCCCCGGTGATAAAAATGAAACTAAAAGTAGAAATCAACACCAGGGAGCATTTTAACGTTTTGGGTCTTAAAGAAGTAGATTTACAAGTACAGAATGGCTGGTTTAGTGGAGGTTGTAATATTGCTTCTTATGAGCTGGAAGAGTTATTGGGTACCAAGCTAAGAGCATTGTATCAACGGAGCAAAAGCCGGGATTTATTTGATTTGTATTGGGCTTATCAGCATCATTCGGTTGACACAGAAAAATTGTTGAAATGTTACAGGGCTTATATGAAGTTTGATGTAGAACATCCGCCAACTCAAAAAATATTTATTGGTAATATGGAAGAGAAAATGAAAGACAAGGATTTTACTGGTGATATCAATGTGATATTGAGGCCGGGAGTGGAGTATGATAATGAAGCAGCATATGAATTTGTAAAAGAACGTGTATTACTAAATATTTAAAGCCCTACTGTTTGTCCAATTATAATATAATTTAGTAAAAGAAAAACAATTTGACTGGTAAATTACATAAAAGTATTAGAGACAACTTTTCCAACGGAAGTGTTGGAGAATTTTTAGTGGATAACATTGAGAAGGGCTCCAACCTTTCTTTCGTAACTGCTTACTTTACTATTTACGCATATGATAAACTCAAACCCCAACTCGATAATGTAAACTCTTTGAGGCTTCTTTTCGGTGAACCCCGTTTCATTAAAAGTGTGGCCTCTTCAACAGACGCAAAGAATTATAAAATTGAAGACGACAAACTGGTTATTCCGGTTGAAAACAGACTTCAACAAAAAGTTTTGGCTAAACAATGTGCTGCCTGGATAAGAAACAAGGTTGAAATCAAATCTATGGTTCGCCCTGATTTTTTGCACGGAAAATTATATCACATTGAAAAACCAAACGGCGTTGAAGATGCAGTAGCTGGCAGTTCAAACTTTACGGTAAGCGGTCTGGGTTTGGGGCCAAGACCAAATATTGAATTAAACCTTGTTGTAAATGACAGAAGAGATTTAGCAGATTTAAAAGAGTGGTTCGATAAACTCTGGAATAATGAGATGGAAGATGTTGAAGTAGAAGATGTCAAAGATCAGGTGCTGAAATACATCGAATTACTTCATCGTGACAATAGCCCTGAATTTGTGTACTACAAAACATTGTATCATATATTCAACCAATACCTTGAAGACAATGATATTAGTGGGTTATCAGATATTAAAGCAAATCTTTACGATTCACAAATATGGAAAGAACTATTCGCTTTTCAGCAACACGGAGTTAGAGGTGCAATAAATAAGATTTTAAAATACAACGGATGTATTATAGCCGATAGTGTAGGTTTGGGAAAAACTTATGAAGCATTGGCAGTCATTAAGTATTTTGAAATGCTTAATTACCGTATTCTTGTTTTATCACCGAAAAAGTTGAGAGACAACTGGACAGTTTACCAGGCTCATAAAAATCATACCCTTAACCCATTTCCGCAAGATCGTTTTTCGTATACATTAATGTACCATACGGACCTGAGTAGAGAAAAGGGATTTACCGAAGCTGATAGTATTGATTTATCAAACTTTAATTGGGGTGCATATGATTTAGTCGTAATTGATGAGAGCCACAATTTCAGAAACAATAAAAAGGGGAAGAAGGATGAGGAAGGAAATACCATTCGTAAAAGTCGATACGAAAGATTGATGCAGGATATTATTCTTGGAGGTAAAAAGACAAAAGTGCTTTTGCTAAGTGCCACACCGGTAAACAATGAATTGAAAGACCTTCGGAACCAATTAATGTATATCACGGCAGAAAATGACAATGCTTTTGCGGGTGAAGATGAAGGCAAGTTGGGTATTGAAAGCATTTCTGAATTACTGAAACAATCTCAGCTGCGTTTTACCAATTGGGCAAAAGCAAGAATGAAAGAAGAAAAAACAACGAGAGATTTATTAAACGATTTAGATTCCGCTTTCTTCAAATTACTTGATGCTTTAACCATTGCCCGTTCAAGGAAACATATTACCAAATATTACAAAACGGAAATGGAACGTATTGGTGGTTTTCCCGAACATGAACCCGTACATTCTATATACCCCGAAATTGATACTGAACACAAATTCCTTTCTTACGATAAATTAAACGAAAAAATAAGTAAATACAAACTGGTGCATTATACTCCTAGTTCTTTTGTATTGCCTGAGCACAAAGCTTTATACGAAGACAAGGTTTTGAAAAAATCTGGACCTGCTGCCGTTAAAATGTTTTCACAGGAATTACGGGAAAGCTATTTAATAGGAATGATGAAGGTAAACTTTATGAAGCGTTTGGAAAGTTCCATTTATTCATTCAGAGAAACTTTACAGCGAACAATAAACCGTATAGAAAATTTAGAGAAACGTATCGAACGTTTTAAAAAATATAAAGACGAAAATCCCGACATAGAAGTTGAGGACATTGACATTGACGCTATTGAAGATGATGAATTAAGAGAAGCGTTGGAAGTAGGTGAAAAACTAACTTTCAAAATGAACCACTTGAAATTAGATGAATGGAAAGCAGCAATGTTAGAGGATAAAGACCAATTGTATGAACTACTTTTGAGAGCAAAAGATGTTGATGCTAAACGTGATGCTAAACTGAAAGAATTAAAAGCCCTAATTAAAAAGAAGGTAAACAATCCAACCATTACCAAAACGGGAACAGAAAACAAAAAAGTTTTAATTTTTACAGCATTTGCCGACACTGCAAAATACCTGTATGATAATTTGGAACAGTGGGCTAAAGAAGACCTAAGAGTTAATATTGCTTTGGTAACCGGTGGCAATGAAAACAAAACCACTTTCAAGCCAAAAGGATTTTCAGAAAATACAGAGTTTAATCATATACTTACTAATTTTTCTCCCATTAGTAAAAAGCGTAGTTTTCAAAAAACAATGCCCAAGAATGAAGATGGTGAAATTGATATTTTAATTGCAACGGACTGTATTAGCGAAGGGCAAAACCTACAGGATTGTGATTACCTGGTTAATTACGATATTCATTGGAATCCTGTACGTATTATTCAGCGCTTTGGACGTATCGATCGTATTGGTTCTATTAACAACAAAGTTCATTTAGTAAACTTCTGGCCTACGAAAGACCTTGACAATTATATTAAATTAAAATCAAGGGTTGAGGCAAGAATGGCTTTGGTGGATATCAGCGGAACAAATGAAGATAATCTGTTGAATAAAGAACAAATTCAGGAATTAGTAGAAGATGATTTGAAATTCCGTGATAAGCAATTGAAGCGTTTGCAGGAGGAAGTATTGGATATGGACGAATTGAATGAAGGAGGAGTTTCATTAAGCAATTTTTCATTGGATGATTTCAGAATGGATCTGCTCAATTTCATTGAGACTAATCGTAAAGAATTGGAAGCTGCTCCGCTTGGTATTTATGCCCTGGTTCCTCATAAATTGGATTCTACGCTTTTCAATCAGGATGCTTCGGAAGTTGTAAAACCTGGAGTGATATTCTGTTTACGGCAATTGGGCGATAGTACCGGAAATGAAAAAGTAAATCCGTTACAGCCTTATTTTCTAGTATATGTTCGGAATGATGGAACGGTTCGTTACAACTTCACCCATCCAAAACAAATATTGGATATCTACAGATTACTTTGCACAGGAAAATCGGAACCTATACAGCAATTATGCGACTTGTTTAATGAGGAAACCAACAACGGTTTGGATACAAGTAAATATGCTTCTTTGCTTTCTGAATCTATCAAAGAAATAACAAGTACATTTAAGAAGAAGAATTTAGGAATGTTATCCGGCAACCGAACCGCAACTATTATTCCTCAGGAAAAACAATTGGATGGTGCAAATAAATTTGAACTCATTACCTGGTTAGTATTAAAATAACAATGACAGATAAAGACTACGATAAACTCAAACAAATAGAAGAAGCAATACAAGCTTTCAATAGTAAGAAGCTATATGAAAGCAGTTTAGCTTTCTACAAGGCTTTAGACTATCAGAGTAATAAGACGGAACGTATTAGCCCCAGTAATTTTGAAGGCTTAATAGATAATTTCAATCTTCCTAAGAATAGCATTAATAAAGACAAGGCTTTTGTTAGCCATTGGAAAGGCATTGAATTTATTTTCCAAGTTGCTGATTCCGAAATTACCAGAGTTCAATCACTTTTTGATACGGGAAAAGTAGATAGAAAAGAATTTCAAAGTTTTTTATTTTTTACTCTCCATTTAAAAGAAGAAGCCTATAAAAGAAGCGACCTTGTTAAGATTACTCGTGAAATGAATGTGCCGTTTAATATGCCTGTGATAGTGTTGTTTCATTATGGCAATAAACTTACTTTATCCATCATTGACCGCAGGTTACATAAAAAAGATACTAGTAAAGATGTATTGGAGAAAGTTACCCTAATCAAAGACATTGATATTGCCTATCCACAACGAGCACACAAGGAAATTCTTAAAGACCTTAGCCTGAATGAACTTTACAAGAAATTTGAATTCCACAGTTTTGTTAAACTACATGAAGCTTGGAAAACAACACTCAATATTTCCGAGCTCAACAAGAAATTTTACAAGGAACTCGCTTATTGGTATTTCTGGGCTCTTCAGGAAGTCGAATTTCCGAATGATGAATTGAAGGACGATAAAACCCGAAACCCTATAAATGTAATACGCCTTATTACCCGTTTGATTTTTGTATGGTTCCTGAAAGAGAAAAATCTTATTCCTGATGAAATATTCAATAAAAGGGAATTGGATAAGGTACTCGACTATAAAGACAAGACAGGCAGTACTTATTACAAAGCCATTTTACAAAATTTGTTTTTTGCTACGCTGAACACTGAAATGAATAAGGATGTAAAAGATAAAAATAGAATCAGCCGCACTTTTGTAAATCGTAATACTGGTGTTCCTCATTATTTCCGTTACAGTCGTTTTATAAAAGACCAGGGTAAATTCTCTAGTTGGATGGATAATATTCCTTTCCTAAATGGCGGTTTGTTTGAGTGCTTGGATAAACGAACGAAAGGCAAAGACATTTACATTGATGGCTTTACCCAGCAGTTAAAAAATGAAAGCTTAGTTATAGTACCTGATTACTTATTTTTTAGTGACGCTCCTCGAAACATTGACTTGAATAATACTTTTCACACTAAGGGAAAGAAATATGAAGTAAGAGGATTAATAGATATTTTAAGTCGTTATAAATTTACAATTGAAGAAAATACGCCTGTTGAAGAAGAGGTGGCACTTGACCCTGAATTATTGGGCAAAGTATTTGAGAACCTGTTGGCAAGCTATAACGAGGAAACGGAAACAACAGCCCGTAAACTCACAGGTTCATTTTATACGCCGAGAGAAATTGTAAATTATATGGTGGACGAAAGTCTTATCACTTATTTGTGCAATAGTTTAGTTGAAGAAGATGGCGAAAAGAAACGAGAGGAATTAAATGCAAGACTTCATCATCTTTTTTCTTACACGGTAGAAGAACCCCAGTTTACAGATGCCGAGAAATCATCATTGATAGATGTTATTGACAATTGTAAGATACTTGACCCCGCTTGTGGGTCCGGGGCATTCCCAATGGGAATTTTGCATAAACTGGTTTTCATTTTAAGTAAGATTGACCCAAATAATAAAAGGTGGAAACTCAAGCAACTGGATAAAGCCAAAAGAGACAAGATATTGGCCGAAAAAATGGAAGACGATAAAAACCGTGACGCTACCACTAAAGAAATAGATAGGCGGATTGAGGATATTGAAAAAGCCTTTGACCAGAACAACCACGAATTAGACTTTGCCCGAAAGCTTTACCTAATTGAGAATTGCATTTATGGTGTGGACAAGCAACCAGTTGCAATTCAGATTTCAAAACTTCGTTTCTTCATTGCTTTAATCGTTGATCAGAAGACCGAGAACGACAACGAATCCAATAGGGGCATTCGACCGCTGCCAAATTTGGAAACAAAATTTGTCGCAGCCGATACTTTAGTTGGATTAGAAAATAGAAAACAACTTACTCTTGCTGACCCCAATCTTGATAAACTAATTGCCGATAAGGAAATCGAAATACATGATGTTCGGGAAAGGCATTTTAGAGCTAGAACACCAGAAACAAAAGATAAATACAGGACAAAAGATGAAGTTCTAAGAGGCGATTTAGCAATCCTCTTAGAGCATGCTGGTCTTTTTTCGAAAACAAATGCGAAACGTATTGCTTATTGGAATCCCTATGACCAAAACAAAGCTGCAGATTTCTTTTTTAAAGAATGGATGTTTAGTATGAAGGAGGGATTCAATATTATCATTGGCAACCCACCTTACATTGAACATAAAAAATTGAAATCTATAAGCAGTGTTTTAAAAGAACAATACGAAACATATTCAGGAACAGCCGATATTTATGTTTACTTCTATGAAAAGGGAATAAAGCTTTTAGCTAAAAACGGTGTATTGTGTTATATTACTTCAAACAAGTTTATAAAAACGAGTTACGGTGAAAAACTAAGAGAGTATTTAGTAAAGCGAAAAATTGAGCAAATAATTGACTTTACTGATGTACATGTTTTTGAAGCATTAGTGGCAAGTTGTATTGTGGTTACTTCCGAAATAAAAAACAGGGGCAATGTTTTAGTTTCGTTTGCAAATGACGAACTGACTAACTTTTCAAATCTTAATGAATTCATCTTGGGGCATGAACTTCTTATAGAGCAAAAAACACTTGGAATTAATATATGGCAACTTCAAAGTGATGATAAGTTGCACATTAAAGAATTAATTGAGAAAAAGGGGAAAGTTATTTCTTCTATAAAGTCAATCACAATAAATAGAGGCGTCACAACTGGTTATAACCCTGCTTTTGTTATTGATAATATTACACGAAAGGAATTGATAGCTGAAGATAGTAGGAGTAAAGAAGTAATTAAGAAACTACTTCAAGGGCGAAATATTAAAAGATGGGGATATGAGAGCACCGATGAGTTTCTAATTTTCACTCGAAAAGGGATAAACATCAAAAATTATCCCCCTATCCAAAGACACCTTAAAGGATTTAAAGAAAAATTGGAACCTGGAGTTGGAAGAAAGGCAGGTCCATACCGTTGGTATGAAATTCAAGATAACACTGCATATTATCAGGATTTCGAAAAAGAAAAGATTATTTGGGGCTTGACATCTGATAAATGGACTTTTGCTTATGATAAGCAAAAACATTATCTGCCAAGTAATGGATATATCTTGTCATCGGGTGACATTGAAATAAAATATTTATTGTCACTGTTAAATAGCAAGACATTGCAGTTCTATTTTAGCTTTATTGGAATAATGACAGCAGGAGGTGCCTATACACTTAAGCAAGAAACAATTCGCGAAATGCCCATTGTTGGCGGAACCGAAAAATCAAGGCTCCCTTTCATTACATTGGTGGATTTTATTTTATATGCATATGAAACTGAAGAAAGCAATGGCGACATTGTCGGAGAATTAGAAAAAGTATTAAACGGCTGCGTTTATGAGCTCTATTTCGGAGAGGAAATGAAAAAAGCAGGAGTAGATATTTTGGCTTTAGTTGAGAAAGATCTAGATGGTATAAAAAACCTTAGTCCAGAAAATGCCATTGCCAAAATCTATGAGAAATGGCAGGAACCAAAAAATGAAATTCGCAACCGTTTATTATTAACGTCCACACGTTGCCCTGATACAATTGGGGTAATAGAAGCAAGCATAAGTTAGAATGAAGGGTATTGAGAAAATAACTATACAAAATTTTAAGGCCTTCAAGGAAGCAGAAACATTTTCCCCAAAAGGAAAACATCTTTTGGTATATGGGCCCAACGGGAGTGGTAAAAGTTCACTGTACTTTTCTCTTTATACACTTCTTCAAGCAGGCACAAAGCCGCTATCTAAAATAAAAAAATATTTTGACAGGAATGACAAAGAAAATCTGTTAAATATTCACGAACCTTGGAACAAAAGTTCTTCTATCAAACTAATCTTAACCGACAACAAACGCAAAACCTATACTCTTTCAAAAGGAGGGCTTACCCCCACAGCCGCAAGAGACAGAAAAGCGCTAAGCGAAATGAACCTTGCCAGTGAGTTTGTTTCTCATCGACTTCTTATAAATTTCTACAATTTCAGAAACTCAAAAGAAATAGACTTATACCCTGTTTTTGATAGAGATATTTTCCCTTTCATTTTTCTAGATGGGAAAAGTGTATTATTCAACGATAAAATAAAAGAAGTTGAATCAAAAGGCGAAGCCGGAGTTGGAGCTCCAACGAGTAATAAGTTTAAGGCCTGGTTGAGTCAAATTTCTGACCTTGACAACGAGTTGAATAAACTTATATTATTCATTGACAGAACAGCGACAACTTTTTTGCATCAGAATTTTGGTAGAGATGACCTGAAAATTGTTCTCAAACTAAAGCAGGGTTTTGGTTATCGAAGAACCGGTAAAACGAATAACTACGAGTTGCTTCCGCCATTTATCAAACTTTCTATTGAAAAAAAGCTACGTAACAACAAGTATAAAGCCATTGACAGACCACAATCCTTTTTGAATGAAGGAAAATTAACAGCAATAGCCTTATCAATCAGGTTCACTCTTCTTGACAGGAGGCCAACAAAACCAGACTTAAAAATACTAGCATTCGATGATTTGCTGATCAGTTTGGATATGGAAAACAGAATGGATGTGCTGCGATTGATTTTCAAACTTTATGAAAAGGATTATCAATTATTCTTCTTCACTCACGATTGGGGATTTTATGAAGAAGTAAAGCGATTTACAGAAACAGATACACAGAAATGGACTTATCTTGAATTCAATGAAATCATTGAAAATAAAAAACCAAGTTATAAAGATGGAAAGACATTAATGCAACAAGCTAAGCGTTATTTGGAAGATCATGATTACAATGCCTGTGCATTAGCATTAAGAAAAATCGGGGAAACAGTTGTAGAAAATTTTCTTGAAAAAAAGATGAATATCGTTTTCGATAAGAAGGACTTTGTAACCTTTGGTCAAAAGCTGAATGAGGCAAAGAATGCTATTGACAAAGCCAACTACTCCAGATTTCAAGAAATGATTTTGGAAAATGATTTTACCGACCCTGTTTTGAAAAAGATAAGCGAACAGAACTTTACTACAGTCATAAAGGACGCAGCCCTTGACGGAAAGAAAAAAGCTAAGCTGATAGCTATTCGAAGAGACTTGTTTAAATTGGTATTTAATCTGAACAGAGAAAATATGGCTGCATTAAAAGTAATTGGTGAGGTGAGAAAATTAAAAGATAGAATTTTAAATCATGGAGCTCATCCTCATACCACAACTTTATACAGAAAAGAGGTAGAGGATGGAATAAAATTAATGACAAGGTTGGAAAAAATTTTATTGAGGGTAACCTAAGCAAGTGATCTGGCGCAAGAACCAACAAAGACCACAATCGCTAAGTCGCATTGAAATGGGAGACATTAACTCAACGTTCCTTTACCAGTTGGTGATATGCAGATAACTAGAATTTAATATGAGTAATTTATTGAAGGATTTGGAATAATTCACCTTTTTTAAACTTGATCATCAAAAAGAGAGGGCAAGTTCTTGGGGTTTATCTTTTTTGACACTCCCTTCTTTAATTTTCCAGTACGATAATCTTGCTCAATAGATTTATCTATTCTTATGGGAGTTTCAGGCGTGTGGCCTTTTAATATAGACGACTCGCCATTTTCATTTTTTTCAATAAACCATATTTGGTCGCGTCTTAAATTATTATCCAACATAACAGTGTTATGTGTAGTAAATATTAACTGGGAGCCCCCAACATTATTTTTTTCACTATTAAATACGCCGATTAGAAATACTAATAGTTGGGTGTGTAAACTCGCATCAAGTTCATCAATCCATATTAGCTGGCCCTTTTTGATTGCGTATGCTAAAAAACAGGCAACTATAAAATATTTAATTGACCCAGAAGATTCATTTTTCTGCAAATCGAATTCTATTTTTTTTACAAATTCATACTTTTCGTTTAATAAATTGTGATGAGTATATAAATCAAAATTGGATTTTTCTATATCATAAAGAAAATTGACAAGATCGGCGTGAATACCGGAATTGACAATTATGGAAGAAACTTTTTCAAAAATACTGGTAAACCCCAAGTCAGCATTATCAAGAAATTTCAAAATAATACTTCTATACTTATCATTATTATAAATCTGCGCTGCGCCGGAATTAATTAGAGTATTATAATTTGAGTTCAATATTATATTTCCCTTAAGCCATTCCGCTATTTCTTCAATACGTGGTATTCCCTCCTGTGATAATAAAACGGTAAGAAATAAATTATTGGATTTTGTGAATATTTTAGTTTGTTCAACTCTGTTTTCTGAAGTTTTATTCCATGATTTACTTATATCTCTGAATTCTAAACCAGATCTGCTAAAAAGTATGTTTTCTCTTACTGGCCCGTCTGCATAATACAACCACTCACTTATAACTGTTTGTTTACTTACTTGAAAGCCATACCGATATTTTGTTTGTTTTATTATAAAGGATGCCTCAAAAAAGGATGGCTTGTCCAACATTGATGTGTTCAGTAAAAATGACTCAACTGATATATTACTATTCTTTGTTCCTAAAGAAAATGAATTTAAAATAAGACTTCTATAAGTCTTGTATGCTTTAATCATATTTGATTTTCCGGCAGCATTATGTCCATAAATCGCGGCAGATTTTAGTAATTCCAATTTGTGATTATACAGGTTCGGGGTATGGATGTAATTCTTTTGCTCTTTTAATGCCTCGGCGGTCATGTCAATAGTTGCAATTTCACTAAAGGATAAATAATTACTAACTGAAAATTTAACTAACATAATATAAACTAACTATTCATAAGTTCATTTAACCTTACTAAATACTTCTCTAACGCTTCCTTGTTTTCAAACAACTCTTTTCCATCTGTTGAGGGTGAGTTCTTTGCTAACGATTCCCTGGATGCATAGTAACCTTTACGAAATGCAGGGCTAAATCCAGAAAAGGATTCAGTTTTCACGGATGCCTGACTTTGTAATATTTCAAACGTCTTCCTGACAGATCCTTCAACCAATTTGAAAGATATATTCAACAAGGAGAGAAGGTTTTTAAAAAGCTTTATCGGGACATTATTTGTATAAATGGCGTCATCTTTTAAGCCCTGTATTATACTAACCGGTAAATTGGATTTCTCTGCTGTTATATCTTCGCTTAAACCCATGTTATTCATTGTTTGCTGCAATAATTGTCCAAATGATAAGGAAAGAATAACTGCATTCAGTTTCTCTAATAACAACTCTTTGTTCGATTCAGTCATTATAACATCTACGGAAGATAATATTCTACTCATTTCCTTTTCTGGATTTATAGTATCCGCCTCTTTAGCACTCTCTAAAAAAATTACTCTGAGAGCTTCATCGAGAGTATCTATTTTATTTGGAGTGTCCATGTTTATTTATTTTTATTTAGATTAATAATGTCGATTAGCTTTTGTTTAGCCCTATGATGCTTTACTTTTAATTGATTATTATCAATTTTAAGTAGATCTGCAATTTCATCATAAGAATAGTTTTGTGCTCTTAAAAGCAAAATATCTTTATCTAACTCTTCTAGTTGATTTAACGCATCGTTTAGGATAAGAAGGTCATTGCTTTCAACCAACTCGGTTTTATAGTAATCAGTAAAAGCATTTTTATTAATATGCTTACTGATATACAGGGGCACTTCATTTTCACTATTCAAATCAAGAAATTCAATTTTATTTTCATTCCTACTTCGCTTAGTTCTGAAGTGCTGCCGCAAAAAATTTACAAGAACTTTATATAAAAACCCTTCAAAGCGAGCCTTAGATTCAAACCGATAATTTGACAATTTCAAAACCAATGTTTCCAGTGTCTTATAAACTACCTCCCAGGCTTCATCTTCCGTTAAGTACCATCTTTGAATTGAATAGGCATAAAATTTACTACCGTATGCATTATACAGCTCCTCAAGCCCTTTAGGGTCTTTTTTATCAATTAATTCAATTATGTTCCTATACTCCATCATTGTATCTATATATTATAATGCAAACAGGTTACAAGACTCTTTTATATCTAATAATCAATAAGTTACAAACACCACCTTTTATTATATAATCTCGATTGAGTCAATCTAAGTTAATGATTTTTAGCCTGAGCTACAAAAGCGGCCCTTGGTTACAAAACGGATAGGGTGTAATTAAGTAGGTAGGTTTGTTTTCTAAATAATATTTATGGCAAAAGGAACAAACAGGCCAGTCAGTAGCCCAAGCACAACTGGAAGCGCTTCAGGAGGAGGAAGAGGCAATAACCCTCCCAAAAAGTAACATGTTGTGTTAAAAAAGCCGGAGTTACTCCGGCTTTTTTGTGTTTTTTCATGGTGAATTTAAAGGTCAAAAGCTTCACCCAAATAATACAAATCCAGCCAGTGTCCGAATATGTCCATATCTGTCTTAAAAGAAGACGTTAGCCCTTGCCACACCACAACAAAATTTTTAACAGGCCTGTAAATCAATAATTTACAAGGCCTGTTTTCATTTGGGGTACATCTAATGCTCCCGGTTAATTTTTTTATAGTTCCTGAAATAGTTATCCAATGATATGGGCCCACCACCCTCAATAAAAAAGAAAATGAGCATGATGAGGATTATGATGGGAAACATCAGGTCTGATTCACCTGCGAAAGGACCGGTCGTTGCATTTACAAAAAATATGGCTCCTAAGAGTATCGGTATTTGTACCAGTGACCAGAAGCGGGTGAAAAGTCCCACAAGTATCATACTGCCACCCAGCAAATGAATCCAAGGTATGACGGTATTGAGCCAGGTTGCTTTTGAAAAATAAGATGTAGCTGAAAAAAAGCCGGTAAGCTCGACACTGTTCTGTATAAATCCAAAGCCTTTGAAGAAAAGGCATAAGCCAAGCGCCACCCTTAATATTACTAACCATTTGGGATGATGTTTACTGCTCCATTCGTCCATTTGATGCATTAAACCCATAAAAAAGCTTTTTAGTAAAAAAGATCATTGTTAAATTACAACATTAAATTTTTATTCCAAGCGGATTGTGATAAAAATAAACTTAACGCTTCAATGGCAGCAGCAGTAATTCCAGACCATTGATCATTATCTCGTATAATGTTTCTAACAAAACTCCCATCCTTCCCTTTGAACAACCCTTTTGCTGAAACCCCTCTGACCCGTCATACGGGCAGGCATTCCAGGTAGGATACCGGCAGGTCGCAAAAGATCCTGTCCTTATATTTCCCGAAAGGCATCTTCATCTCTACCAATTGTATCAGCAATTCCGGGTTTGGAACAGGATGTTCTTCCTGCATGATCAATCATTTTTAGGGCTTATAACAATAAAGATGGTTATACACACAATATCCTTATTAATCCACTATTACATAATTATAGTTAAATATCTTTTTTATTACTCAATGCTTTTATACATTTACTATATAAAATTCCATGCTTAAAAATAAATTTAAATTATTTTAAACTTTTACGGGTCATTCCCATCAAAAACGCATGATAACAACTTCAATTATTAACCCACCCACCGAAGTTATCAGTAAGCACATTTTTGCAAATGTGTTACTTAATAACCACACCAATCAAAGATCATTACACGCTGCTATTGCTTTATCACCCGGTGAAGTGATGTGTGATTTTGATGCAAACGAAACGCAAAGTTTTGCAACATACTTAACCGTGCAAACCGGCGCCAGCAAGCATATTACGCTTAGGCCGGAGTTCCTGCAATATATAAACCACAGTTGTGCTCCCAATGTTTTTTTTGATACTACAAGGATGCAACTTGTTTGTTTAAAAAAGATCCAGGCGGGAGAGGAGTTTACTTTTTTCTATCCATCAACAGAATGGAAAATGGCACAACCTTTTGTTTGTAATTGCGGCACCGGACAGTGTATACAATTAATAAACGGCGCTTCACACCTTTCTGTAGAAACGCTTTCAAAATATAAACTAACCGATTTTATCAGGCAGCAGGTAAGGCAAAAATTATCCCTGTAGCAGCCTCTTTTCAATCTATGGCCTCATATAACCCATTATCATCGGTAAGATCTTTCCACCAAATTAAGGTTTGGGTACTGGCTCCTTTACTGGAAACCAATGATGCCAATATTAATTATTACTACGACTTTAGCCAGAGTATTGCCGAATATGAAAAAACTTTCGCCGAGCTGAACATTGAATGGAAGTGGCAACCGGTTACCATTAAGGATCATGCTGCCATTATAGAGACCATAGCTAAAGAAAAAGAGTTTGGCAATAAAACACCTGTTGTTTTTAATCTATGTGATGGTGATGAAATAAACGGCACTCCCGGTATTTCCGTAGTACGGCTATTGGAAGAAAAGGAATTACTTTATACCGGTGCCAATGAATACTTTTATAATATCACCACTTCTAAAATTCCCATGAAGCGTGCATTTGACCGGGCTAAGGTGCCTTCAGCAAAGTGGAAAGCCATTCATGATAAAGAAGATAATGTTGAGCAAATATTTGATAAGCTTGGTTGCCCGGTAATCATAAAACCGTCAATCTCCGGGGGAAGCATGGGTGTAGGGATCAAAAATGTAGTGCATGATCTTACTGAATTAAAAGAACAGGTTAACAAGATGTTTGCCGGCTACCGGGGCTGGAACCTTGCTGCCGATGGGTTAATTGCTGAATCCTTTATTACCGGCCCTGAATATACGGTGCTGATATCCGGCTCATACAATAACCCAAAAGACGCAAAAATATATACACCTGTAGAAAGGGTTTTCCACCAATCTTTACCCGAAGAAGAGAAATTTCTTTCCTTTGACAGGCTTTGGGAAATTTATGAAGAAGAGCAGCCGATGCCAAATGATGCAAACTTTTATGAATATGCTTTGCCTGATGCGGCCTTAATTGATGAGATAAAAAGGATAAGCTGGGATGCATACGTTGCAACCAAAGGATGTGGCTATACCAGGGTTGATGTAAGGATGGATAAAGCAACCGGTAAATTATATGTGCTTGAAGTAAATGCCCAATGCGGTTTAAGCGAGGATGAGGATTTTACTTCTATTGGGGCTATACTTCGCTTTAGCGGAAATACATTTACGGAGCTCGTGAATGAAATTATCAAGGACGCATTCAGCCGCCGCTCGGCCAGGGAATTAAAAAGGCGCATAGCATAAACTATCTGCTGCAGATCTTTTGCAGAAATCAAAATGGAAGAACCACAAAATCATGCTACTTCTTCGCTTCAATCTTCGCCCATCTCCCCCTTTAGGGGGTCGGGGGGTTCTGGGGGGCTTAAAATTTGTGTACTGCAGCCCGATTATTCCACTTCTGATGTTGATTATCAAAATTATGATCCACCCCGCGAACTCAGTCATTTAATGCCTGAAGCACAGTTCGATCACATACTCCTTAACAAGCTTACAACCTACAAACAGCTTAAAGAACTTAAGAAAAAGAACTATGATGTGTTTGTAAATCTTTGCGAGGGTTACCTGGAATGGAGCGTTCCTTCCATTGATGTTATTTATTTCATGGAATTGCTCAACCTTCCTTTCACCGGCCCTACTTCATTATTATATGACCCTCCAAAGGAGCTGATGAAATACGTGGCCTATACCGCTGGTATAAAAACACCAGCCTTTGCACTCATTCAATCTCCCGAAGGAATTGAAAAAGCATGCGCTCATTTAAGGTTTCCCTTGTTTGTAAAACCGGATAAAGCAGGGGATAGCCTGGGTATTGATCAGCATTCATTAGTTCACAATATGGATGAACTGAAACAAAAATGTGCCGAAATAATAGAAGAGTAT
>JBKJPW010000088.1:0-14479 GCA_046594225.1 Bacteroidia bacterium | reverse complement strand
TAACGAAGAAGAAGCTAGAAAATTATCTAAAAAAATTGCCAAAAATCAATTTGACTTTAACGATTTTTTAAGTCAGTTACAGCAAATTAAAAAAATGGGTAACATTAAAGATTTAGTTGGTATGATTCCGGGAGTTGGTAAAGCCATGAAAGATGCTGAAATTAATGATGATGCCTTTAAAGGCATTGAAGCCATTATTGGCTCCATGACTCCAAAAGAACGTACTCAGCCTGAAATTATGAACGGGTCTCGTCGTCAACGTATTGCAAAAGGTAGCGGACAAACCATACAAGAAGTAAATAAACTATTGAAACAGTTTGAAGACACACGCAAAATGATGCGTATGATGGGAGATAAAAACCAAATGGCTAAACTGATGAAAAATATGCCTGGTGGAATGCCTAAAATGTAAGAACGAGTTACGAAGTACGATTGACGAAGTGCGAAGTACGAATGATGTTTTTAGAGTAACGATTTGATGAAACTCGTAATTCGCAAATCGTAACTCAAAATTATTACATCGTAAATCTAAAATTTAAATTATGGTTTTAATCGACGGAAAAAAAATATCTCTTGAACTTCAATCTGAAATTGCATTGGAAGTAAAAGACTTAATTGCTAAAGGAAAAAAACAGCCTCATTTAGCAGCTATTTTAGTAGGTGATGATCCTGCCTCTCAAACTTATGTAAGCAGCAAAGTTAAAGCTTGCGAAAACGTTGGTTTTAAATCAACTTTAGTTCATTTTGAAGCGAATGTTTCTGAACATCAATTATTATCAAAAATTGAAGAATTGAATAATGATAATGATATAGATGGCTATATTGTTCAATTACCTTTACCTCGTCATATTTCCGAACAAAAAATCATTGAAGGCATTAAACCCAGTAAAGATGTGGATGGTTTCCATCCCATAAATGTTGGACGTTTAGTGTTAAATTTACCTACTTATGTAAGCGCAACGCCTTTTGGTATTGTAACATTATTAGAGCGTTACAATATTCCTACAGAAGGGAAACATTGTGTTGTTATTGGCCGTAGTAATATTGTTGGCTCACCTATGAGTATTTTAATGGCTAAAAACACCAATTTAGCTAATTGTACCGTAACTCTCTGTCATAGTAAAACAAAAAATCTTAAAGAACATACTTTACAAGCTGATATTATAATTGCTGCCATTGGGCGGCCTAACTTTGTAACAGCAGATATGATTAAAGAAGGCGCCGTTATTATTGATGTGGGTATTAACCGAGTGGATGATAACACTAAAAAGAGCGGATTTAAATTAGTAGGTGATGTTCAATTTGAGGAAGTATCTAAAAAAGCCGGCTACATTACTCCCGTTCCGGGAGGAGTTGGTCCAATGACTATTGCATCTTTGTTAAAAAACACCTTAATTGCTGCAAAAAAAGAGTTTTAGCGCTCGTTTTTTATAAGAAAGTCTGCAAAAAGCGAAAGTCCCGGCCACTACCCCGAGACTTTCTTAACCAATTAATCTAGAACAAAACTACACTAAAACTTACTGCCAACTGTAACAGCAATTGTCGTGCCATAATTTTTTAAAGTGGACTTGTCAACGAAATTAGGGTTATACATGTAGTAATTTTCGCTGTTCATACTTCTTGTAAACGATACATCTACATACATTTTCTCTCTTCTAAAACCAAGTCCTCCAGTAAAATAGGATTTCACAAAATCTCCATTAAATGTTTCTCCAAACGGACTACCATACATGGCATACCCTAATCTAACAAATAGTGGCTTTAAGTTAGCTTCTGCCCCAACTCTTAAATTAGATGTTTGACTGTATTTATTTCTAATTGTAGCGTTTACACCAGTAAATACCTGCGGTGAACTTTGTAACGACGCTTGTTTATAGTTAATAATATCATAATCGACATTGATAGCGCCTAATTTTTTATATAATAAAGCTATACTTCCTGTAAATTTCATTGGTGTAATGACTTGGTAATTAAATTTACCGCCGTTATCTGGAGGATATTGAGTTGTAAAAGAACCTCCTTCATCATAATTAGCACTCATTTTATAAACATACCCATCCGATAAATTATATACAGTAGGTGAATGAAAGCTAGCACCTAATCTAATAAAATCGGCAGCTCTATAAATTACACCAACTTTTAAATTATATCCAGTACCTGTTGTTTTGTATGTTTCTTGATAAGACATGCTTTTAAAACCACCCACGCCAGAATAACTATATGTTGGAGAACTGTTCGTGGACAGCCTCATTGAATCTTTATCATCTACTTCTGAATAAACCGAATTGTAATTGTAAGTAATCATTGGAATCCCTAAAGAAACTCCCATGTATAATTTATCTTTATAACCATAAGCATAATTAATATTCCATTCATTTATTTTTCCAGTAGTTTCAATGGTTTTTGATTGCAATAAATCATATTTAGTATTTATAATACTTGCATATTTATTATTAATGGTATCAACCATATCTATTAAATAGTTATCATAAGCCATTCCCGAATACCCATTATCAAGGTTCGTAAGCGACTTTCCATTTGATGAAAAGAGAAAATCATTAGCAATACTTTTAAAATTTGATCTTCCCTCAATGGTTGTGTTACTATTAAAATTAGCTATTTGATTACAAGATAAACCCAAAGCATGATGATTATCTGGCTGTTGCTTACTATCCCAAGCACCAACTAAAGTTAAACCGTCAAAAGGAACACTTGCCTTAAAATTTTTATTAGACGTACCGTTATGAGTAGCCTCAACTGAGAAAAATTTTAATCCAAAAGAAATATTAATATCTCCTTTTTTATACAAACCAATACCCGCAGGGTTATTTGCCATACAAGAACCATCAGCGCCTAATGCCCCAAAAGAACCCGCCATTGCCTTACTGCGAGATGTTCCTCCAAAAAATGTTTGCGAATACCTTATCGCATCAATGTCATTTTGAGATATAAGCGATATGGATAACAAACTCAATGTTGTTACACTAAATAAAAGTTTCATAACGTATTTTTAAAATTAAATAGGGAGGATGTTTACTTTATCTTGGTCTTCGTCCACCGCCATTATTAGAAGGGGTACTTCCTCCTCCATTATTATTTGGTGCACTTGGCGTTTGAAAAATAGGTGTTTGTCTTACTGGAGCTTCCTGTCTTGGGGTTTGCGTAGGTTGTCTCACAGGTTCAGTATTTCTGATAGGGGTTTGTCTTATCGGAGTTTCTGGTTGATTTTTAACTGGCTCAGTATTTCTTATAGGATTATTTCTTACCGGCTCAGAAACAGGTTGATCAATCACTCTCACTGGAGTAGTTAACATTGGCTCCTTAACAGGAACAGTTCCTTCATTATCTCTAATTGGATTACGAACTGGTTCGCTATCATTACTAATATTTCTGATGGGCTTTACACCACCCGTTCCAATTGGTGTTCCATTGTTATCAACTCTTATAGGCACATCATTTTCTATTCCTCTAGGCGGTTTAATATCTGTAAACTTTACTGTATTTCCCTGCTGAATGGCTACATCTCTGATATATACTTCTGAAGCAGATAAATCTCTTTTTACTGGAGACATGCCTGGGTTTGAAGTCCTACGACTATTACCTCCTCCGTTTGATGAGCGAGGTCCATAAGTATAACTACTATTATTATCAAATACATTATAATATCCCCAACCATTATTATATGGATTGTAACCGTAGTTACCATATCCATAATAATTACCAAAACCGTTTCCATAACCATAAGGATTCCCGTAACCATAATAATTACCAAACATTCCATTATTAAAGCCATTATTATATCCTTGCGCATAACCTGCCATATAAGGATTATAACCATTATAGCAGTTAAACTGGTTGCCATAACCCCAACCCCAGCTGTTGTAAAAGTTTACAGATGGATTATAACTATAGTTATTATAATTTGAACCCCACCAGCTATAACCATTATATACACTTACACCATAGTTATATGGGTTTTGGCTATAAAAATAGGAGTTGGTATAATAGTTATCGTAGTAACTTAATCCATTAATGTCATTATTGAAACGTTTTACGCGAGTTGCGTATTCGTAATCATAGTAATCATCGTACTTAAATTCTCTGTCTTTATAGTAAGGATTAGCTTCATCTTTATCTTTTTGAGCTTGTTTTACAGATGCAATAGAATCATTATAACGTTTATCAATAGCATCTTGAGTCTGTTTTTTTTCTGCAGCTATTCGCGCATCGTTTATCCTATCTTCCTTAGGATTTGCATAAACGTCGTCATTATAGGTTGACGTTCCCTGTTTTTGAGTAGCACAAGATGATAAAACTACCAAAGCTATGCTTGATATGACAACTAATTTTTTCATTTTATTAGTTTTTAAAATATCAGACGAAAACGTCCAATAAAAGTTTAAATTTGCACGGGGAATGCTCTGTAAAGTTACCAAATTAAGTGCCAACCCAATTATTAAATTTATTATTTAACATTTGTTAATAAACATGAGTAAGGAATTAACGTCAAGAGCAGTAGATTACAGTAAATGGTATAACGATTTAGTTGTTAAAGCAGATTTAGCAGACCATTCAGCAGTTAGAGGTTGTATGGTTATTAAACCTTATGGTTACGGTATTTGGGAAAACATGCAAAAAGCATTAGATAAAATGTTTAAAGATACAGGACATCAGAATGCGTATTTCCCATTGTTTATTCCTAAAAGTTTATTTGAAGCAGAAGAAAAAAATGCAGAAGGTTTTGCTAAAGAATGTGCCATTGTTACTCACTACCGCCTAAAAACAGACCCTAATAATCCAGGAAAACTAATGGTTGATCCGGAAGCAAAGTTGGAGGAAGAATTAATTGTTCGTCCTACCAGTGAAGCTATTATTTGGAACACTTACAAAAGCTGGATTCAATCGTATCGCGATTTACCTATTTTAGTAAATCAATGGGCAAATGTTGTGCGTTGGGAAATGCGTACACGTTTATTTTTACGTACAGCTGAATTTCTTTGGCAAGAAGGGCATACAGCACATGCAACAAAAGAAGAGGCTATTACCGAAACAAAACAAATGTTAGAAGTATATGCTGACTTTGTGGAAAATTGGATGGCTGTGCCAGTAGTGAAAGGTGTAAAAACTGCTAACGAACGTTTTGCAGGAGCTGATGATACTTACTGTATTGAAGCCTTAATGCAAGATGGAAAAGCCTTACAAGCTGGAACTTCTCACTTTTTAGGTCAAAATTTTGCGAAAGCATTTGATGTAAAATATGTAACTAAAGACAATAAGCAAGAATTTGTTTGGGCAACATCTTGGGGTGTTTCAACCCGTTTAATTGGTGCACTAATCATGAGTCACAGTGATGATAATGGATTAGTACTACCTCCAAAATTAGCGCCAATACAGGTTGTCATTGTGCCTATTTATAAGGGTGATGAAGGTTTAGCAAAAGTATCTGAAACTGCTAATGCGATTAAACAAAAATTACAAGCAAAAGGTATTTCTGTAAAATATGATGATAGAGATTCTCAACGTCCTGGTTGGAAATTTGCTGAATATGAATTGAAAGGCGTGCCTGTTCGTATTGCTATTGGCGAAAGAGATTTAGCAAATGGAACTATTGAAATTGCTCGAAGAGATACGCTTACAAAAGAAACTGTTAGTATTGAAGGAATTGATTCTTTAGTAGAAAATCTTTTAAATGAAATTCAATCCAACTTATATAACAAAGCAGTTGCACGCAATAAAGAACTGACAACAACCGTGAATTCGTATGAAGAATTTAAAAAAGTATTAGACGAAAAAACAGGATTTGTTTTTGCGCATTGGGATGGAACGCCAGAAACAGAGGAGAAAATTAAGGAGGAAACAAAAGCAACGATTCGTTGTATTCCTTTAAATAATGTGCAAGAAGCAGGCGTTTGTATTTATAGCGGTAAACCAAGTACGCAACGCGTTATGTTTGCAAGAGCATATTAATAAACTAAATAATTTAAAATCAATGATTACGAATTAGTACGAATATACGAATCAAGCGAATGCTATGTTTTCAAAACACAGATTCGCAAATTCGTATTTTTATTCGTAATCATAATTAAAAAACAAGAAATAAAATATTATACAGAATATGGCAACTTTAATCATCTTTCGTCACGGACAAAGTACCTGGAATTTAGAAAATAAATTTACTGGTTGGGTAGATGTTGAATTAACTGAAAAGGGAATACAAGAAGCAAAAAATGCTGGCGAAAAATTAAAATTATTTACTTTTGATTTAGCGTATGCGTCTGATTTAAAACGTGCTCAAAACACTTTGAAATTAGCTTTAGAAGTTTCAAATCAACCTAACGTTCCAACAACATACGACAAAGCATTAAATGAACGTATGTATGGCGATTTACAAGGCTTAGATAAAACTGAAACCGCAGCGAAATTTGGCGAAGAGCAAGTGAAAATATGGCGAAGAAGTTATGATATTGCTCCTCCAAATGGAGAAAGTTTAAAGGACACAGCGGCTCGTGTTATCCCTTATTTTAAAGCTGAAATTGAACCGAAATTAAAAGAAGGGAGAAATATTGTAATTGCCGCGCATGGTAATAGTTTGCGTGCCTTGATTATGTATTTAGAAAACATGACTCCTCAACAAATTTTAGAGTTTGAAATTGGAACAGCAGTGCCTCGCCATTATGAATTAGATGGTGATTTAAAAGTTTTAAAAGCAGAAAACCTTTAGTTGAGAAAGTTTACAAGTATAGAAAGTTGTCAAGTTCGTAACTTTCAAAAACTTATAACTTTCAAAAACTTTTTAACTAAAAAAAATGGAGCAAAATTTCATAAGTAATAATAGTAAAACAATAGCCATTGATTTTGATGGAACTATTGTAGAACATCAATATCCGCGAATTGGAAAAGAAATGCTTTTTGCATTCGCTACTATTAAGGAATTACAAAAGAAAGGGCATAAACTAATTTTATTTACTTATCGTACTGGAAGCTTGTTGGATGAAGCTGTTGAATATTGCAAACAAAATGGTGTGGAGTTTTACGCTATCAATAAAAATTATCCAGAGGAAATTATTACTGATGATACACCAAGAAAATTAAACGTAGATATTTTTATTGATGACAGAAATGTTGGTGGATTTTTAGGTTGGAGCACAACTTGGCAAATTCTTCACCCAGAGGGAGGAGAGTTTAATCACATGGTTAAAAATCCTGAAGCACATAATAATTACAAAAAAGAAGAAAAATCATTTTTCCAAAAGCTGTTTGGAAAATAAAATTGTAAGTAATGGTTATATTAAAAAACAGAGAGGAAATTGAATTAATGCGAGAATCAGCATTAAGTGTATCGCGTGCTTTGGGTGTTATTGCCAAAGAAATAAAGCCTGGAGTTACCTCACTTTACCTTGATAAAATTGCAGAAGAGCATATTCGTGATAATGGCGGTATACCTGGATTTAAAGGTTTATACGGCTTTCCAAATACATTATGTATGTCGCTGAACGCATCGGTTGTTCATGGTATCCCTAACGATAAACCATTGCAGGAAGGCGATATCATCTCAGTAGATTGCGGTGTTATTAAGAACGGTTATCATGGCGATCATGCCTATACCTTTGCTGTAGGACAAGTTACTCCAGAAGTACAAAAGCTTCTAGAAGTTACTAAAGAATGTCTTTATATTGGAATTGAACAATTTAAGAGTGGAAACAGAATTGGAGATATAGGTTTTGCAATACAGCAACATGCCGAAAACAATGGCTACGGTGTAGTAAGGGAATTATGCGGGCATGGTTTGGGTAAAAAATTACATGAAGACCCTGAAGTGCCAAATTATGGCAAACGTGGAGATGGTCCTAAAATCAAAGACGGAATGGTAATAGCTATTGAACCTATGATTAATATGGGAACGCGAAACATTAAGCAATTAAAAGACGGTTGGACGATTTTAACCGCCGATGGTAAGCCATCAGCTCATTTTGAACATGATGTAGCTCAAATTGATGGAAAACCTGAAATTTTATCTACTTTTAAATATATTGAAGAAGCTTTGGGGATTATATAGACATTGTCGATAAATGAATTAAATTATTATTTGGCTATGTCGCTAAAATTTATTTACTTGCATAGGTTTTTTAGCAATAAACAATTAAATTATGACGATGAACACTAAAAATTTTAAGTTAAATGCAAAAGTAATCGCTTTAGGTTTAGCTTCTTTATTAATTTATTCTTGTGGCGATCCAAAAGCTACTGAAGGTGAAACTGAAGAGTTACCTGACACTGATACAGTTAAAGCTGTAGCATTAAACGTTGGTGGTGAATTATTTAGTATTCCTTCTCCTATCCAAACAGCCTTGTTAATTCAGAAATCAGGTGTTACTTATGATAAAAATATATTAAATGCTGGAAATAAAAATGGTCAATATGCATCTGACTATTCTAGAGCATTAAATTTAGGTATATATGGTGCTGATTTAGGCTATGTGAGTATGTATAATCAAACTCAAGATGCTTTAAGTTATTTAGGTGCTCTTAAAAATTTAGCAGATAAATTAGGTGTATCTTCTGCTTTTGACCAAAGTACTATGAAACGTATCAACGACAATATCTCCAATAAAGATAGTATGTTGGTATTAGTTGGTATTGCATATAGAGCTAGTGATGCATACTTAAAAACAAACAAACGTACAGAAATTAGCAGTTTAATTTTAACAGGTGGATGGATTGAAAGTATGAATTTCTCTATTTCTGCTTACAAATCAAAACCAACAGACGAAGTAAAATACCGTATTGCTGAACAAAAACAAGCTCTAGGAAGTATTATTAAATTAATTACTTCTCATAACTTGCCTGATGCTGCTGGATTGGTAAAAGATTTAGAAGATTTAGCTAAAGTATATCAAACTATCACTACAAAATATAATTTTGTGGAACCAACAACTGATGAAACTAAAAAAACAACTTACATTAATAGTACTACAGAAATAACTATTAATAAAGAACAAATAGACGAAATAGCTACAAAAATTATGGCGATTCGTGATAAAATTATTAATGTAAAATCTTAATTAACGACAATAAATTATTATGAAGAAGAATTTATACAAATCCCTATTAATTTTATCTTTTGTAGGTTTATCAGCAACAACAAAAGCACAATGCGATTCAATTGCTAGCTTATGTTCAAAACACATTATTGCTCAGTTTATTTCTGATGGACAATCATACCGTTCATTATTATTAAATTCTGAAGAGATGGCTGAGTTTCATACAACATTTTTTGGAGAAACAACTTACCGTATTGCTGCGTGTAGCGGGAAAACAGACGGTAATTTAATTTTTAATATTTATGATCAAGACCGTCATTTATTATTTACTAATAAAAATTACGCCAATGCACCTCACTGGGACTTTAGAGTAAAATCTACTTTAGAGTGTACAATCGAAGCTCAATTAGATGCAAATAAAAATGCAGGTTCTGGTTGCGCAGTTATTTTAATTGGATTTAAACAAAAATAATATTTAGCACAAAAATTGTAAAAGGATAAAGTACAGTGCTGCTTTATCCTTTTTTGTTTAACAAGAAACTTTGATAGAAAATGAAATACCCATGTTTGCCTCAAGCACAAATCACTAAACTGGGTAAAGCATATGACAAGAAATAATAATAATTTAAACATATGAAACAACTACTTATTGTTTGTTCGTTATTTTTCTCAATACTAAGCAGCGCTCAAGCGCCTTGCGAATATGTTCTTAAACCAGATTCTTGCGTTTTACAAACCCCGAAGCAAAAAGAACTAGTTGAAATGATGGAAACGAAAATCAAAAACAACTATTTGGTTCAATTTATTAAACAAGACAAAAAAAATTACCTGAAAATTATAGTTCGTGATGATTTAGGTTTTGGAAAAAAGGGCTCATTATTACTATTGTGTGGTAAGAAGCAGATTTATGTAAAAACAACAACACTTGCTCCTATTGATAAAACTTCTGCCTATTTTATTGTTGAATTAAATAACTCTTATTACTTAGATAACCTTAAGGAATTTGGGATCTCAAAAATTGTTTTCAATGAGGTAGTTGAGTTCGGTATTCCTAAAAACGATATTGATCAAATAAAAAAAGAAGCAAACTGCTTTTTTAACATTGTAAAAGATAATATCTGGCCAGTTGTTAAAAAACTATAGTGTTTATAAGCTTATTTCTTTTCTTTCTTAAATTTTCATACATTTACTCAACTTTAGGGGTGTCCAAATTGTAGGACTGAGATTATACCCGTTGAACCTGATACAGTTAGTACTGACGAAGGGAAAAGTAATAGGCCTCTATTGTTGGCGCCATTCCTAAAGTATAATTTTATAAGGAATGGAAATTACACTTAACGATACAACACATTCAGTCTCAGAAAACACTTCGTTGCACGATATTGTTTTTTCGCAATTAGGCGATAAACAAAAAGGTATTGCTGTTGCTGTAAATGATTCCGTGATTCCAAAATCAAATTGGGGAAAACACATGATACAATCAAATGATAATATATTAATTATTAAAGCTACTCAAGGAGGATAATTATAATGGCAATTAAAATAAAAAATAAATCTGCGATAATTTGCGGAATCTGCGGGAAACTAAAAAACTAAAACACATACTATGAGCAAACAAGAAAAAAAACCAGAACAAAAAACTATTTCTACCGGAGCTATTTCGGGATCTAAAAAAGTTTATGTAGAAGGAAAACTTCATAACATACAAGTAGCTATGCGCGAAATTACATTATCGCCAACTAAATTAGCTAATGGACAATCAGAACATAATGCCCCTGTTACTGTATATGATACTGGCGGAGCCTTTACAGATGATAGTCTCATTGTTGATATTAAAAAAGGTTTACCTAGAATTAGAGAACAATGGATTTTAGATAGAGGTGACGTAGAACAATTAGATTCTGTGAGCTCTGATTTCGGTAAAGACAGAAGAGATGATTCATCTTTAGACTCATTACGTTTTGAGCATATCAAAAAACCATTAAAGGCAAAGAAAGGTCATAACGTTTCTCAACTATACTATGCAAAAAAAGGTATCATTACTCCTGAGATGGAATACATTGCTATTCGTGAGAATCAAAAAAATGATTTACTAAAAACACAATTAAACGGTCAGTACGAAAATTTATCTCAACAACATGCAGGAGAAAGTTTTGGAGCTAACTTATCAAAAGGTTTTATTACACCTGAATTTGTTCGTGATGAAATTGCCGCAGGAAGAGCCATTATTCCAAATAATATTAATCATCCTGAAAGTGAGCCAATGATTATTGGTCGTAATTTTTTGGTAAAAATTAATGCCAACATTGGTAATAGTGCAGTGACTTCTAGCATTGAAGAAGAAGTAGAGAAAGCCGTGTGGGCTTGTCGTTGGGGCGCTGATACCATTATGGATTTATCAACAGGAAAAAATATTCACGAAACACGTGAGTGGATTATTCGTAACTCTCCTGTGCCGATTGGTACGGTTCCTATTTATCAAGCTTTAGAAAAAGTAAATGGTAAAGCAGAAGATTTAACTTGGGAAATTTTTAGAGATACACTGATTGAACAAGCAGAACAAGGTGTTTCTTACTTCACCATTCATGCAGGTGTGTTATTACGTTACATTCCATTAACGGCTAAACGTATGACGGGTATTGTATCGCGTGGCGGTTCTATTATGGCTAAATGGTGTTTATCGCATCACAAAGAAAATTTCTTGTACACACACTTCGAAGATATTTGTCAAATTATGAAAGACTATGATGTAGCTTTTTCATTAGGAGATGGTTTACGTCCTGGCTCCATTGCTGATGCAAACGATGCTGCACAATTTGCAGAATTAGAAACACTAGGTGAGTTAACTAAAATTGCTTGGAAACACGATATACAAACTATGATTGAAGGACCTGGACATGTGCCGATGAATTTGATTAAAGAAAACATGGATAAGCAATTAAAAGAATGTCACGAAGCTCCTTTTTACACATTAGGGCCATTGACTACTGATATTGCTCCAGGTTATGATCATATCACTTCTGCTATTGGTGCAGCTATGATTGGTTGGTTTGGAACGGCCATGTTGTGTTATGTAACTCCTAAGGAACATTTAGGTTTACCTAATAAAAAAGATGTGAAGGATGGTGTTATTACTTATAAACTAGCCGCGCATGCTGCTGATTTAGCGAAAGGACATTATGGTGCGCAATACCGCGACAATGCTTTAAGTAAAGCTCGTTTCGAATTCAGATGGGAAGATCAATTTAATTTATCGTTAGACCCAGATACTGCTCGTGAATTTCATGATGAAACATTACCAGCTGATGGAGCAAAAATTGCTCACTTCTGTTCGATGTGTGGACCAAAATTTTGCTCAATGGCAATAACACAGGAAATAAGAGACGCCGCAGCTAATGGTATGTTTGACAAATCAGAAGAATTTAAACAAAAAGGAAGTCAAATTTATTCATAATGATTATTGTTATTTCAAGTCCTACACCAATTACAAAAGAGGCTTCCCTCATCAATCAATTGTTTGATGAGGGTATGCATGCTTTCCATTTGCGTAAACCCGAAAGTTCTTCTCAAGAGTTAGTATTGTTGTTGCAAGAAATAAATCCAATTCATTATTCTAAAATAGCATTACATAGTCATCATTATTTAGCAAAAAGTTTTGGAATTAATCGTTTGCATTATACGGAAGCCAGTCGGAAGCAATTAACGGATGAAAATTTTTCAGAAAATGAAAATATACTTTCAACATCTGTTCATTCGCTAGAAGATTATAAAAATTTATCGGAACATTTTAGTTATACGTTTTTAAGCCCTGTTTTTGATAGTATTTCAAAGCCTGGTTACAATGCAAAAGAATTTGATTTAACTACTAAAAACACTTCTGTTAAATTAATAGCTCTGGGAGGTGTTAGCGAAACTAATTGTAGTAAAGCTTATGATATGGGATTTGATGGCATTGCACTGTTAGGTTCTGTATGGAATAGTGAAGATAAGATAAAAGTATTTAAAAGTATCTCGCAGAGATACGCAGAGAAAAAACGCAAAGTTTCGCAGATAAAATAAAAAATTCAGCAAGCCTCTGCGGAAAAATCTGCAAAGATCTGCGAGAAAAAAACAAAATGAACTACAATCGCCCAATAGTTTTAAGTATTGCAGGATTCGATCCTTGCGCTGGCGCTGGCGTATTAGCCGACATTAAAACATTTGAACAACACCAATGTTTGGGAATGGCTGTAAATACATCTATCACTAATCAGGTAGAAGATAAATTTATTTCTGTGAAATGGTTTTCAAGTGAAGAAATTATTGAATACATAAAACCTTTAATCAATAAATACAAAATTGATTTCGTAAAGATTGGAATTATAGAAAATTTAGACACGCTTCATAAAGTAGTTAGTTATTTAAAACAAACAAATAAAGCTATTAAAATAATTTGGGATACCGTTTTATCAGCATCAAGTGGATTTAATTTTATAGACAATCTTGATAAAACTAAATTGATTGAAGTATTACAAAACATCTATTTAATTACCCCAAATACCAACGAAGTAAAAAAGTTGAGTGGTCTAGAGAGTGAACAAGACGCTGCAAAGTATCTATCCAATTATTGTCAGGTATTATTAAAAGGTGGCCACAGTATTGATAAAGAAGGTATTGATTTTTTATTTTCTAACAACAATATAACAGAAATACAAAAACAAACATCAAGTACTATTTCACCTAAACATGGTTCGGGCTGCATTCTTTCATCATCCATTACGGCAAACTTAGCTTTAGGAAACGACATAGAAACTGCTTGTATTAAAGCGAAAAAATACATCGAAACTATTTTAAACAGTAACACAAATTTATTGGCCTATCATGTTGCATAAATTACAATACATATCTCAAGGTTTAACTCCTGATATTCATATTAAACATATTGAATCCGTTTTAAATGCTGGAGTTAAATTAGTGCAGCTTCGGTTAAAAAATATTTCTAACGAGAGCTACACTGAATATGCAATCAAAGCAAAAGCATTATGCGAAAAATTTGATGCGCAATTAATCATCAATGATAATCCTATAGTGGCAAAAGCAAGTAATGCAGACGCACTTCATTTAGGCTTAGATGATATGAGTGTTATCGAAGCAAAAAAAATAATTCCAAATAAAATTATTGGTGGCACAGCTAATACCTTTGAACATATTAAACAGCGTTGCGCAGAAGGAGTAAATTATATTGGTCTTGGTCCTTATAGTTTTACAACCACCAAAGAAAAATTAAGCCCTATTTTAGGAGTTGATGGGTATACAGATATCATTCAAAAAATGAAACAAATATCGGATACTGAGCTTGTCGAAGTGCCTATTTACGCCATTGGCGGAATTGAATTAAACGATATTAAATCTATTATAAATACAGGAATTCATGGCATTGCTGTTTCAGGACTTATTAC
>JBKJPW010000024.1:0-16236 GCA_046594225.1 Bacteroidia bacterium | reverse complement strand
TTTACAAACTCTTCACACAATCAATAAAGAATTTCACTTTATTTTTATCTAAATCTGGGTATAAACCGTGCCCTAAATTGGCAATGTAACGTTGTTTGCCAAACGCATTTACCATTTTACGAGCCGTTGCTTCAATTGTTTTTTCATCGGCGTATAACATGCATGGATCAGCATTACCTTGTAAGGTTTTTTCGCTACCAATAATAATACGAGCATCTTGAGGATTAATTGTCCAATCTAAACCTATGGTATTGCAATTTAATTTGGCCATATCTGCTAATGCAAAATGCGCATCTTTTGCAAATACAGTAACAGGTACTAATGGTTCAATAGCATCACAAATTTTAGAAATATATTTTAATGAAAACTCCAAATATTGTTCGTGACCTAAAACTCCTGCCCAACTGTCAAAAATTTGAATCATATCGGCACCAGCAGCTACTTGTGCTTTTAAATAATTAATAGTGCTTTGTGTAATTTTTTCTAATAATTGATGCGCTAAAGCTGGCTCTTGGTAAAAGAATTTTTTTGCCTGACTAAATGTTTTGCTTCCACTTCCTTCCACCATGTAAGCCATTAATGTCCAAGGTGCACCAGCAAATCCAATTAATGGCACGCGATTATTCAAATCTTTTTTTGCCAATTTAATAGCTTGAATCACATAATCTAAATCGCCAGCATTTGCAATTCGTAAATCATCTATATCTTTTTGCGATTTAATTGTTTTTTCAAAATTGGGACCTTTTGCTTCTATCATTTGATAAGGCAATCCCATCGCTTCAGGAATAACTAAAATATCCGAAAAAATAATAGCAGCATCAACTCCTAAAATATCAACTGGTTGTATAGTTACTTCGGCAGCAAGCTCAGGATTTTTAACGAACTCAATAAAGTTTTTTGCTCGAGCGCGAGTGGCTTTATATTCTGGTAAAATACGTCCTGCTTGACGCATTAACCAAATTGGCACACGTTCTACTAATTCTCCTTTTGCTGCTCTTAATATAATATCGTTTTTGTACATCTTAGTTCAAAATTTCGTTTAGGTTTGTTTTTATTCTATTGCAAATATCATCTAGTGGCAAGTCGTTATCGTCTTCTCCAAAAGGGTCTTCAATTTCTTCAGCAATTAATTCGATACTTGCAAAAACATATAATACTATGATTGTAATAGGAACAGTTGTGTAGCCAAATTCGCTACCAAAAAATATTGGCAAAGTCATGATATATATAAATATCATTTTTTTTAAAAAGATATTGTATGAATAAGGAATTGGTGTATTTTTTATTCGTTCGCAAGCACCACAATTATCTGTAAACGATTTTAGTTCTTCATTCAAAATAATTAATTGTTCACCGGTTATATCTTTATTGATGTATAGACTATTAATTTTTGAATACAATGCCTTTGCTACTAAATTAGGTTTGTGATTGGCATCAGCAAATTGTGATAAGTTGATGTTATCAGTTGAACTAAACTCTTCTTGAATATATTTTCCCCTTAAATGATTTTTGAAACTATATATATAGTTAGTAATTAAATGCTTTATTTCTTCTTTATCTTTTTGATGAACTAAAAAAGAAGATAGTTTTAGAGCCAGATTCCTTGAATTATTTACGGTACTTCCCCATACTTTTCTACCTTCCCACCAACGATCATAAGCCGAGTTTGTTCTAAATACTAATAGCATCGATAATACAAAACCCAAAATGGAGTGCATTACTGTTGGGTTTTTAGTCTCTAGGTGAAAAAAATGTGCTTCGGAATACACAATTAATGCCGCATAAATACCAATACTCACTAACGACCAAAATAGTTTTCTAAATGTATCGCTTTTATGAAACTGAATAATTAATGTAAACCAGTCTTTAGGATTGTATGTTACCATAATAAGATAGCAAAGTTAATAGCTTTTATTAAATTAACACTTTAAAATATGACCAAATCGGGCAATAAATGATTTGTTTTTTAAATACTTAAAAGTTTGACTTTTTATAGAGTTTTCAAAGTCTTTAATTAAAGTTTCGTTTGAAATTGTAATGCCACAAATTTTACCATTTTTAAACATCACCGAAGTTAATTCTCCAGCGCCATTAATTTCAAGGTATACATCTGCATAAAAACTTCCGCAGTTTTTACAATTTAATTTTTTTACTTTATGACTTTGTTTTAGTTCTGTGTATTCAACATAGTTCCAATTGTTTTCAAAGGCTGTCCATTCTGCTTTTTCTTCGTTTGAAAAATAATGATAAGCTTGGTACAAATGCAAAGTATCAGTTTGCCCGAAAGCTCTTTGTTTACTTATTGTAACAAAGCATAAAACGAGTAAAAAAATCCAGAAATTTTTCATAATTGAACAAAGGTTAAACAAAATTATGTATAAAAATTACCGTTTATATATTTTTCGACCAAATATGATGCGTTTAACATTTATATAGTTTAGCTTAGATATATATAATATTTTAATAAGGATAAAATACTTAAGACCTAAAACCACTGTACATGAAAAAAATCCTACACTTATTCTTTGCAATGTCAACTATTGCAACAATTAATGCGCAAACTCACTATTGCGCAGATCATAAAGCTCAACGCTTTACTAAACAAATGACAATTAATTCAGCTATTCAAAAAACGACCCAATCAACAGCGGTTCCTAAAGAAAATATGTATGATTTAAAATTTTACCACTTAAACATCAATGTTGAAAGAACTACAAGATATGTAAGTGGTAACGTAAAAAGTATTGCCAAAGTAACCACTACTTCTTTAGATTCATTTGCTTTTGTGTTGCATGAAAATCATACCATAGATTCTGTTTATGTTAATGGCGCTAAACGTAATTTTGTAAGAAGAGATAGTTTAGTATTAGCTACTGCGGGAACACCGATATCACAAAATCAACTATTTGACGCGATTGTTTATTATAAAGGCACTGCTCCAACTGGTAATGCAGCAGCTATTGGAGATGGTTATAATGTGGGCACATCAGGCTCATGGGGCAATCAAGTTACTTGGAGTTTAAGTGAGAGTTTATGTGCTTACCATTGGTTTCCATGCAAGCAAGATTTAAGAGATAAAATAGATTCATCATGGGTTTATGCTACAACAGATTCTGCAAACATGGTTGGGTCTAACGGTTTATTAAAAAATATTGTTTCTATTGGTAACAAAAAGCGTTACGAGTGGCAATCAAAATATCCAATTGATTACTATTTAATTTCTGTAGCTACTGCAAAATACAGAGCCTATAATTTATATGCTAAACCGCAGTATTTAGTGAATGATTCTATTTTCATTCAAAATTTTATTTATGATAATGCGATTAATAATACTGCATGGAATACCCAAAAAACAGCTTTAAATCAAATAGTTCCAACCATAAATTTTATGTCTAATATATTTGGCATGTATCCATTTTATAAAGAAAAATACGGACATTGTATGGCACCGTTTGGTGGTGGTATGGAACATCAAACCATGACAAGTTTAGGCTTTTTTGATTTTGAATTAGATGCTCATGAATTAGGTCATCAATGGTGGGGAGATAATGTAACATGTGCAGCGTGGAAGGATATTTTTATTAATGAAGGTTGGGCAAGTTATTCGGAATATTTATGCCATCAATATATGGCTGGTACAGGAACAACAGCTACTCAAAAAATGTTGGATGTTCATACAAATGTGATGTCCCAAACAGGCGGAAGTTGTTATTTTACAAATGCCGATACAATGAACGCAACTAGAATATTCAGTTCAAGATTAACCTATGATAAAGGAAGTGCTGTTTGTCATTCTTTACGTTATGAAATTAATAACGATTCAGTATTTTTTCCTGCAATTAGAGCGTTTCAAACTACTTATGGCGGAAGTACAGCTAGTGTCATTGATTTTAAAAATTTTATGGAAGCGCAAAGCGGACTTAATTTCACTCAGTTTTTTAATCAATGGTATTACGGCCAAGGTTATCCCACTTTTGCTGTATCATGGAATCAGTCAAATAATGTATTTTATTTAAAATCCACTCAAACACAGTCTTTCCCGTCTTCTGTCCCTTTATTTAAAACACCGGTTGATTATCGTATTAGTAGAACAGCTAAACCTGATACGATTGTGCGATTATATCACGGACAAACCATTGAAAACTATACAATTGCTTTAACTGGTTCGGTAACTAGCATTGGAGTTGACCCAAACAATTGGATCCTAAATAAAGTAGGGACCAATACAAAGGATATTAATTTAAGTGCTTCAGAGTTAGACCAAGATGCTCCTTTGGTTTTTGTAGGACCAAATCCAACATCAGATGCTTTAAATATATACATGAATACTAATGAGAAATCATCTGTTGAGATTTTTGATATTACTGGGAAGTTAATGTTAACTCGATCTTTTGATACTCACGTAGAATTTGATATTTCGAAATATGCTAATGGTATTTATACAGTTACAGTAAAAAATAAAAAAGGCGATGCACTTAAAACAAGCAAGATTGTAAAAAATTAAGTTTTTATTTAATCTAATATTAAAAGTCCTGGCAAGTGTCAGGACTTTTTGTTTTATGTGATACGTGACTTCGAGAGCCTCAGTCATCGTTTGTAATCTTGGTCACTAAGGTTCTCAATTGTCTTTTTTTAACTACTTCATCTTCCCAACCCAATGAGGAAATTCTGATAAGTGTTTTATATCGGGTTCAAATTCAAATAAACCAAACACTGCACTGCCGCTACCGCTCATACAAGCATAAACGGCCCCTAAATCATACAAATCATTTTTTGTTTTTTCAACAACGGGATATAAATTAAAAATAGATTTTTCGAAATCATTTACTAAATCTGTTTGCCAAGTTGATATTGGCTGCTTAATAACATCCAATAAAGATTTAGTTGCTTGTTGAGGTTTTACTAAAGTATAGGCTTCTTTAGTATTGCTGTGAACATTAGGATAAATAATCGCAATGTGTAAATGACTTAAGTCTAATTGAATGTCTGCAAACACATCACCTTTTTGTGTTGCATATACAGGCGTATTCTTTATAAAAAATGCACAGTCACTTCCTAACTGACGAGCAATATCAATGCGTTCTGTTTCATTAAAATTTAAAGTAAATTTTTCATTTAATAAATTAATAAAAAACGCTGCATCTGCACTTCCACCGCCAAGGCCTGCACCCATTGGCAACGTTTTGTGCAAATACACGTCAATAGCCGGCAGTTGTTTTGTTTGTTTAATTATTTGATAAGCTTTGTATAATAAATTATCTTCAATATTTCCAGAAATAGATAAACCACTTAAATGTAAGTTGAATTCTTGCGACAATGATTTGTCAGTTCGAACGGAGTCGAGAACAATAATTTCCAAAGCATCATTCCAGCCAATAGGATAAAAAACAGTTTCTATATTATGAAAACCATCTGCACGTTTTTCAGTAATATATAAGCCAAGGTTTATTTTAGCATTGGGAAAACAAATCATGCTGTAAAACTATACATTTTAATGAAACGAAGAATTTTATAGATTTTTAATATTGATAATCAGCAAGTTACAAGCATTGATTTTTCAATTTTTTAGTATCTTTGCCCCCTAACTAATTACCACTATACTATGATTTACCTTGACTTTGAAAAGCCAATTGAAGAGTTAGAAGAAGAATTAGAGAAATTAAAAAGCGTTGCTGAAAAAAGTAAGGTGGATATGAGCAAAGGCATTAAAGAGCTTGAAGCAAAAATCCATTCTAAACGCGTAGAAATTTTTTCTAATCTAACCGCTTGGCAACGTGTTCAAGTGAGCCGTCATCCAGAAAGACCTTATACTTTGGCATATATCGACGCTGTTTCTAATAGTTCATTTATTGAATTACATGGAGATAGAACTGTTGGAGATGATAAAGCCATGGTTGGAGGATTTGGCGACGTTGATGGGCAAACCGTTATGTTTATTGGTCAGCAAAAAGGAATTAATACAAAGATGCGTCAAATACGTCGTTTTGGTATGGCTAATCCCGAAGGTTACCGTAAGGCATTACGCTTAATGAAAATGGCCGAAAAATTCAATAAACCAATTGTAACGTTTATTGATACTCCAGGCGCTTATCCAGGATTAGAAGCAGAAGAGCGCGGACAAGGCGAAGCTATTGCAAGAAATTTATTAGAAATGACTCAATTAAAAGTTCCTGTAATTTGTATCATCATTGGCGAAGGTGCTAGTGGTGGCGCATTAGGAATTGGTATTGGCGATAAAGTATTGATGTTAGAAAACACCTGGTACTCTGTTATTTCTCCTGAATCATGTTCATCTATTTTGTGGCGTAGTTGGAGCTTTAAAGAAACAGCTGCTGAAGCGTTGAAATTAACGGCAGACGACATGAGCAAAAACGGATTAATTGATGGTATCATCAACGAACCATTAGGTGGAGCTCATAACGATCAAGCAGCTATGTTTGCAACTGTTAAGTCAGAAATCTTGAAGCATCTAGCAACATTAAAAAAACAAACCCCAGATGAGCGCATCAATGCTCGTATTGAAAAATTCAGCAACATGGGTGTTGTACACGAATTAGAAAATTAAAAAATAACACAATAAAATTTAGAACAAATGGCAGATACAGGAGATATAAACGTAGGGTCGATTATTAGATTTAATAACGAATTAGTAATTATTACTGATTGGCAACACCGCACACCAGGTAACTTACGTGCGTTTTACCAAGCTAAAATGCGTAACTTAATTAATGGTAAACAAACCGAAAACCGTTTTAGAAGTGGTGAAGGTGTGGATGTAGTTCGTGTTGATTACAAAAACATGCAATACATTTATCAAGAAGGAGAATTTGCTGTTTGTATGGATAAAGAAACCTATGAACAAATATATGTTCCTGTAAAATTATTTGGAGATAGTTTCCAATTTTTAAAAGAAGAAATGGAAGTGAAAATTGCTTTTGAAGGTGATTTAGTCATTACAGCAGAAGCACCAACATTTGTAGTTTGCGAAATTACTTATGCTGAACCAGGCATTAAAGGGGACACTGCAACTAACACATTAAAACCAGCTACTTTAGATTCAGGTGCAACTGTAAGTGTACCTTTATTTTGTAACGAAGGTGATTTAGTAAAAGTAGATACACGTACAGCTACTTATGTAGAGAGAGTAAAGAAATAGTTTTTTTCTTTAATGAAATAAAAAGTCCAATCGTATATGCGGTTGGACTTTTTTATACTCCTCCGTCATTGCGAGGGACGAAGCAATCTTATAGTTATGTAATATTATTTTTGGGCGTTCCCTTCGGGCGGGCTATCACTTCAATCTTTTGTGAAGAACAAGCAAAAGGATTTTCGTTCTATCCCTAACGCAAACAAAATTACAAAACCTCTATCTTATTCCCCTCGGCCATTGAAACCGACTTATTAATATAAGGTTTCATTAGTTCTAAATCGTGCGAAGAAACAATAATTAATTTCTTTTGTTCAGTACAGAGTTTTTTAAGAATAGAAAATAAATGATGTTTAGATGTGTAATCTAAAAAAGCTGTTGGTTCATCTAATACAATAATAGGTGTTTGTTGAGCTAAGCATTTTGCAATCATTACTTTTTGTCGTTGCCCATCGCTTAGTTCATCAATTAATTTATCTTTTAAGGTAAGCAAATTTAACTGCTCTAAACTATAGGTTACAATGTTTTCGTCTTCGGCGCTTAATTTACCGAAAATATTAATATAGGGTATTCTGCCAGATGCAACCACATCCCAAACAGTTAAATTAAAACCGCCAATTTTTTCAGTTACCACAATAGATAATAATCGCGCTAATTGTTGCGTGCTGTAATGACTAATGCTTTTACCATTCAATATAATTTCACCTGACAAAGGAGTTAAATTACCCGTCATAGTTTTTAAGAAAGTAGATTTACCAATGCCATTATCTCCCATTAAACCAACTAAATCGCAAGCATTTAAAGTCATGTTCATTCCCTTAAACACAGTGATGTTTTTACTTTTATTTTTGTAACCTATTTCTAGTTTTTTTATATCTATCATCCTATACTTAATTTAGATTTGAATAATAAATAAATAACTACTGGCGAGCCAATCAATGTTGTAACAGTATTAATTGGCAGCATAAACTGGCTGCTTAATATCTGACAAATAACATCAGCCAATAAAACCACACAAGCACCTAATAATAAACAAAATATCATTTGGTGTAAATGATGTGAAGTTTTAAAAAATAAGCGCGAGGCAATAGGCACCGAAATTCCTACAAAAGCAATTGGCCCGCAAAAAGCAGTGATAATTCCCACTAAAATAGCAGAAAGTATAATAATAGAAATTCGTAAGCTATTTACGTTTACACCTAAATTTTGCGCGTATTGTTCATTTAGCAAAATGGCATTTAATGGTTTAATAAAAAAGAAACAAACGGTTATGGTTACTGCAAAAACAGGAAACACAAATAGTAAATCCTGCATGGTAGTACTTCCTACGCTTCCCATTCCCCACATAATAAATGTTTTTACACTATCAGCACTGCTCACAAATTCTATCAATCCCTCCGTAGCACCTAATATTTGACTTAGCATAATACCAACTAATAAAACAGTTACATTATTTTTATTTTTTTTAGAGACTACTAAAATAATAAGGGTTACAAAAAAAGCTCCTGCAATAGAAAAAAGCGTCACAACACCTTTTCCTATAAAATAAAAACCCGAAATATTTGCTGATGAAATAAGCATGGTAGCAATGGCTACAGCTAAACTAGAACCACTACTAATACCTAATACATAAGGACCTGCTAAGGGGTTACGAAATAAGCTTTGCATCAATAAACCACATAAGGCTAAACCAGAACCGGCAATAATAGAAGTTAAGGTTTTGGGTAATCTGATATCACATAGTATCGTAGAGAATAATGGGTCAGTGCTTTCTAAAGAAAATAAATTCACGCTTCCAAAACATAAATCAGCAATAACTAAAACACTTAAAATAAGTGTTAAGTAAATAGTAATTAATATGAATTTAGATTTTGTCAAGTTTCAAATTTAGTTTTTTAATTTATAATGGAACGCAGATAACGCAGGTTTTGTATGATTTATTGATTTTTGTATTGATGACAGAGCAGTACTTAATACTGCTTTTGTTGTAATCATTTTTTTATCATAACAATCACTGTAATGCCTGTTCTATAATTTTACTCAATCTTTTTATAATAGATAAACTGATGATTTGGTATGAGGGAAGGAGAGAAGATGGCAATTAAATCAGCCAAAACCTCATCAGGGTTCGTAATTCCCGTTTCCCAATAATTACTATAACCTAAAGAGTTTTGTACTTTGTTATTATTATACAAATTCCCGTCTTTAAACGCTTTAAACAAACCATAACGTTCGTCATAGCTCGCTAAATCTTTTTTTGTATTCACGTTATATTGATTTATCCAATAGTCGCAATCTTTAGCTTTAGTATAAACCATTTCAAAAGATAAGGGCGTGCTTCCTGTTTTAGCGTCGTCTTTCCAAAAATAGTCACCTCCAGCATCATTGATTAAATGCGCCATATAACTTTTGCCAGATGGTATATACCAAGCATCGCCATATTTAATTTCGGTAAGTACAGTTGGTTTTTTTGCAAGATTTGTGGTTAATGCTTTTAAGGTATTATAATGTGTTTCGGTTACTTTAAATAGAGAATCAGCTAACGTTTCTTTATCAAAAAAGTAAGAGAAAAATTTTATCCACTCTGCTCTGGCCAGTGGTGTTTCTTCTAAGTGATCTAAACTAATGGCAATTGGAATATTGGCTTGTATTAATTTCGTATCCACATCTTTTTTTGGATTCCCCATACCAAAGGTTAAAAACAAATCAGGATTTAAAACAATGGTTTTTTCTATTTCCACTTGTGGACCACGCGATAGTTCAATAACAGAATTATCCTTTACTTTTTGTTGAATATAAGCATTGGTATAATAATCCACATTATCAATAGCTACAATGGTTTGTTCGCAATGCATTTTGGCTAGCATGGTTGTGTATATCGAACTCATGCAGGCTACTTTTTTCACAGGAGTTTTTATATAAAAGGCTTCTTTATTGTAAGTTGGTTTTTGATCTTTATATAAAACAAAACTTGCGGTAACCTCATTTGTATTTTTATCACCAAACAATTCGAGTACGGTAAAATCATTTATTTTTTTAACAGTAAATCGTTTGGCATAAGATAAAGGAATTGTAGTAGTTACTTCTGCTTGTTGTTTAGTTTCAACTTCATGAGAGCATGCAGAGATTAAAAATAGTGAGAGAAAAACCGAAATTATTTTTTTGAACATAAATGATAATTTAAAACTGAATTTGAAATATGCTTCCTTTAGGTTGATTGTTTAATATTTTAATAGTGAGTTGGTGCAAATCACAAATGCTCTTCACAATAAATAAGCCTATACCAGTACCTTTGGTTTTACGAGTACCCTCATCACCGCTTCTATAAAATTTTTGAAATACTAGTCCTTTTTCATGATCCTCAACACCACATCCTGTGTCTTTTATCTCTAAAATTATTTTATTATTTGTTGTTTTTAACTCTACATCTATTTGAATAGAATCAAAAGAGTATTTAATAGCATTTTCAATTAAATTGATGAGGATAGAAGATAGTAATTCTTTATCGCCTTGGTAGTAAATTTCTTTTTCTATATCTAAACTTATGTTTGATTTTTCAAGATGCTCTAGAAAATAGCGTTTTACTGTAGTTTCAATCAAGTTACTTAAGTTCAAGTTCTCTTTTTGAATGCTTAAATTTTGATTTTCAATTTGATTGGCCATTAATACATTATCCACTAATTTATGGAGTCGTAATGTTTCATTTAATGCATTGTTCAACAATTCTTTTTGTTTGTCTCTTTCTAAATCGTGTTTCAATAAAGTCTGTAATTGTAGTTTTGTTGCGGCAATAGGTGTTTTGAGTTCGTGCGACACACTTAAAATAAAATTAGTTTGTTGGTTGGCCAATTCACTTTCCTTTCGAATTGATTTTCGAACCCGGTACACACCAAATAATAAGATTAATAAAAACACAGAGCCTTCGCCCACAATCATATAAACCTGAGTGGTTTTTTTACGCTGCAATGCAGTAACTTCTCTTAAAATAACTTTATCATCGCTTGACGATAAAGCTGCCAGATTCTGTTTTAAAGAAATAATAGCATTGGATTGTTTTACCAATAAAATTTCCCACCATAAAAATTGCAAAACAATATAGCCTACTAAAACAAAAAATATGAAGCTTGTACGTTTAGACACAAAATTTAACCTATTTATTAAATATTTGTAAAAAACCTTTCAAGTTTCTGGATTCTGTTCCTGTAACTCTTATTTCGTTAACTTGGCAAACATAAAAGTAGGTGCCTTCTACACACAACTGTTTTGATTGTATGGTTTTTCCATCCCATAAAAATGCTGGGTCGGTTGTTTCGTAAACTAAATTACCCCAGCGATTATAAATTTTTAAATCAATGTCTTTGATGAATTTATTTTTAATGGCTTTAAAGAAATCATTTGCTCCATCACCATTTACAGTAATCACATTTGGCAATTCATACTCAGGGCAATTATCCACACAAACTTTAACACTTTGTATGCTTTCATTTGCAAACGAATCTACAGCTGAGATAGCATAACAGCCGGCAATAGATGTTAAATTATCAAATGTCATGATTGTATCGCTTAGTATTTTAATGGAATCTATTAATTGCAAATCAGCATCTTCTGTTTCAGCAAAATAAATATTGTATTTAACCACATCGTCGCTGCATATATGATTTGGATTATTCCATTGCAATACTAATGTTGGAATTAGACAATCTGATACGATTTCTAATTTAGGGGCGCATGGAGGCGTTGTGTCTTTTGGTTTATCACATACTTCTTCCGAATAATTTAAAAGAGGACGTATAATGTTTGTGTCTGAATATTGTCCTTTTGATTGAACTTTATAACAATATAATGCACCATTTACCAAACCAGTATCCGTATAGGTTAACAAATTAGTGCTATCTCGTAATGTAAAAACTGTTTGAGTAGAAGTTTTTCTGTAAATATAATACTTGTAATTAGTCCATGGAACTTGATGCTGCCAGCTTAATTTTAATTGATTATCACTTGGGGTTAACGATAAAAATACCGAAGAGGCTTTTTGCCCGTTACCAATAAATTGCCCATTAGCATAAAATTCTACTTTGTAAGTATGAGCCATGCTTTCTGTATTTAATGGTGTTGTATGAATAAATGTAGTATCAGACAATTGATTTAGTCCTGCAAAATAAGGTTTAGTTACAGAGTAAGCCACCGTAAATGTGCCCGAAAACCCATTATAGTGCATTAATCTAAATTCATAGGGGCCAGGAACTGCAATAGTATCTAAGGCATTAGTTCCTAATACTGGTTTTATCCAACGTACAAGCACAGCACCGTTATTCACGTGTGTTGCTTGAACATCTACATTTACTAAAATAGGCACATCGCGTTTCAACTGTATACAATTTGTTTGGTTAGATGCGTAGCTTTCAGCACCATCAGCACAAATGGCTACAACCACATAATTATAGTTAGTACCTTGTGATAAACCATTACCATTATTTGTATCTAAAAACGTTGTGTCATTTAAACTAGTAGTACAACCAATTCTTGTATAGCCAACAGATGTAGGAACTCCCACCTGGCAATTAGCATGAGTCCATGGAGTACAATCATCTTTTCGATAAACACAATAGGTTAAAATTTTATTACCAGTTGTTAAATGGCAACTTGGTTTCGACCAGGTAATTTTTATACTTGTTCCTAAAGGCACAGCAATTACGTTTAGTGGTGGAGGTGGAATAACAGTAATATTAAATGTTTTAAAATCAACTAAACTTATTGTTGGGTCGTTATCTTTTACTTTTATTGTAACTTGGTAAGGCATCCTGCGAATATGGTCGCAAGTAGTTTGCCAGTTAAATAAACCCAAAACAGGTGTTAAAGTAGGGGGAGAAGAAAATGTAGCTATTGGCGAACTAACATTAAAGGGACCGCCATTTGCTTCCATCGTTAGCACATCATTATCAGGATCTGTTGCAGTGATTGTTTTTGTAATAAGGCTACCAGCTACAACGCAGGTGTCTGTAATAGGATTAATAACCGGAGGGTTATTGCTACATGAACCAACATCTACTTGTAAATCTCTTAATATATAACCTACTAAAAAATAACCACCACCATCATCTTTACGCCACTCCTTAATAATCATAGCTAAGTTGTATTCTCCTTGCAATTGTGGGCTACACCAAGTAAGAGTACCTGTTGTTGCATTTACATTATAAGTTCCTCCTCCTGTTTGTGGGTATGTGTAATTTAGAATTGGATTTCCACCAGAGCCTCTACAAGAAGTTAATTCATATGAAAGACTATCGCCTTCTAAATCAACAGCGCCAGGGTTATGTAAAAAACATTTATACACACATCCATCATCAATGGGAGGAAAAGTTAATATAGGAGAGCTGTTTTTTCCAGAACCAAAAGTGGGAATTACTAAAAAAGATTCAATATAAAATACCTGATTAACAGAATTTGGTAAATTAATAACACCAGCATTTCTGTTAGGGTCTTCCATACTAATTTTATAATTACCAGGACCAGGGTATGTATGCGTGGTTACATATTCATTTAATTTGATGTTTAAATTTAACGGCTGACCATTATATCCTCCAGAACAAGCAGAGGTGGGTAGGCCATTACTTCTCAAAACAACAGCTCTGGTACCGTCTCCAAAATAAACGGTGTCTTCGCATCTATCAGCTAAATTAGTCCCGTTAATGTTAGTATAGGTTGTTACCTTTATTTCATAAGTATAACCAAATAACCATTTGTAAGTTATTTCTCCAGCACGATTATGTGTTGCTTTTGATGTGAGGAAAAATCCTGCGCAAAACCCAATAATTAAGAGATATCGAAACTTAAACATGATAAAATTTTAGTATTTAAAGATAAAGAAAAATATTGAAAATGAGCCTTAAAATTCCCTTTTTGCAAGTAAACAGTTTTAGAATGAAAAAGGCAAATTTATTAACGTTTTTATTTTATAATTATTTCGTCGAAAAAACGATTTAGCGTTAGTATTAGTAGTAATTTTACAATTCTTTAACAATCTATTTTAAATGAGCTCTCATAATCATGGCCACATCAGTAAAGTTACTGCAGCGGGCTTACTTGTAACTCTTGGTATTATTTACGGAGATATTGGAACTTCACCACTTTATGTAATGAGTGCAATTATTGGCACAAAAACTATTGAAGCTTCTGTGGTTATTGGCGCCATGTCTTTAGTGTTTTGGACAATTACATTACAAACTACTATTAAGTACGTGGTTTTTACTTTAAGAGCCGATAACAAAGGTGAGGGCGGCATTTTTTCATTATATACCTTAGTTAAAAAAGCAAAAGTAAAATGGTTAGTGTTTCCTGCAATTATTGGCGGCTGTTGTATTTTGGGAGAAGGTATTATTACTCCTCCGATTTCGGTAGCTTCTGCGGTTGAAGGTTTACGTTTAATTCCTCGTTTTGCAGAAATACAAACTATTCCTATTATCATTGCTATTATTACGTTCCTTTTTGTAATTCAACAGTTTGGAACAAAATTTATTGGTAAGTTTTTTGGGCCTGTTATGTTAACCTGGTTTATCACTTTAGGAGCTGTAGGTTTAGTAGGCTTATCTCATGATTTTACAGTTTTAAAAGCATTAAATCCGTATTACGGAATTAATTTGCTGCTCAGCCATCCAGGTGCTTTTTGGTTGTTAGGCGCTGTGTTTTTATGCACTACTGGGGCAGAAGCTTTATATTCTGATATGGGACATTGCGGACGAAAAAACATTCGTATTTCATGGATATTTGTAAAAACGATGCTTGTGTTAAATTACATGGGGCAAACAGCTTGGTTAATTTCTATGGATGGTAAAACATTGGATGGCAGAAACCCATTTTATGCTATTATGCCCGAATGGTTTTTGCCTGTGGGAATTGGAATTGCAACAGTAGCAACCGTTGTAGCATCTCAAGCCTTAATTAGCGGTTCGTTTACATTAATTAATGAGGCAATGCGTTTAAATTTTTGGCCAAAGGTTGGGATTAAATATCCATCTGATGCTAAAGGTCAAATGTATATTCCCTCTATCAACTGGTTATTATATTTTGGTTGCGTGGCAGTGGTATTGTTTTTTAAAGAGGCTAAAAATATGGAGGCCGCTTATGGTTTAACCATCATTTTAGGAATGATTATGTCGTCGCGTTTATTAGCATTTTTTATGCGCATTAAAAAATATCCAAAATTATTTATTTACACGTTCATCGCAATATATATTGTTGTTGAAGCTTCCTTCTTAATTGCCTTATTAGAAAAATTCCCTAAAGGTGGTTATATTACTTTATTAATCGCGTTGTTTTTAGCAGGTATAATGGCTTGTTGGTACATTGCTAAATTAATCAGACAACGTTATACGGATATTGTGCCTTTAAATACATACACTCAAATGTTGTGTGATTTAAGTGTAGACCCATCTATTCAAAAATATGCTACACACTTGGTATATATGACTAGTGCTAATGATCCATTAACGATTGAATCAAAAGTGATTTATTCTATTTTACAAAAACGCCCTAAAAAAGCTGATATCTATTGGTTTGTGCATGTTGATGTAATGGACGAGCCTTATCGTATGGATTACAAAGTAACTCACATTGCCGCTGATGATATTATTAGAGTAGATTTTAAATTAGGATTTAAAGTAGCGCCTCGCGTAAATTTAATGTTTAGAAAAGTAGTGGAAGATTTGGTAAAAAACAAAGAAGTAGATATTACAAGCCGTTACGAATCATTAAACAAAAACAACATCATTGGCGATTTTAAGTTTGTGGTATTAGAAAAATTCTTGTCTTATGAAAACGAATTACCTTTATTTGAGAAGTTAGTTTTAAATGTATATTTCTTCTTGAAAAAATATAGTTTAAGTGAAGCTAAAGCTTTTGGTTTGGATAGTAGTTCGGTAAAAATTGAAAAATTCCCAATGATTATTAATCCTCCAAAAGATTGTAATTTACAACGCATTACTTAATTGCAGTTTAGTGGCATTGCCCTTCATTTTTCGTGTAAGTGGTAATATAAATTTGTTAAACAGTCTTTATTAGCTAAAAATGGTTTTACATTTGGTAAAACTATT
>JBKJPW010000166.1:0-9371 GCA_046594225.1 Bacteroidia bacterium | reverse complement strand
AAGGCTCAAATACTCCGCCATTAGCATCAAAGGCAGCAGCATATAAAATGGTATCTTCTGTGCCTAAAAAGTTGGCAATTTTTGCCTCCAATTCTTTGTGTATATCTTGAGTACCACAAATAAAACGCACACTACTCATTCCAAATCCATGAGTATCTAAAGCATTTTTTGCACCTTCAATCACTTTAGGGTGAGATGACAAACCCAAGTAGTTATTAGCACAAAAAATAATAACGTCTTTACCGTTTACTTTTACCACAGCATCCATAGGAGTGGTGATAACGCGCTCGCGTTTAAATAAACCGTTACTTTCAATTTCTGAAAGAGTGTTTTGTAATTGTTGTTTTAATTGGCCGTACATAATAGTATATTAATGAGCTACAAATTAAAAAAATATTAAGGGATTTTAGAGATTTTTAGGCTTAAATATTACATAAATTGTAAAATTTCGTATATTTGCCCTGTAAATGCACATGTGGCGTAATTGGTAGCCGCGCCAGACTTAGGATCTGGTCCGCAAGGGTGGGGGTTCGAGTCCCTTCATGTGTACAGAAAGGGATTAATCTGATAAAACAGCATTAGTCCCTTTTTTTATTCTATCCAAACCTTTGATAAGGGATCAATTAAAGAAAACACAGGATTATTTTTCTTGGTTCGATAGCTGTTATTTTGTTAAGGCGTTTACCATGATAAGGCAACACTCAACACGCAGATTCTTTTTTCAAAAAAACAATTCAATTTATTTGTAGTACAAACTACTACACACTCGAAAGAAAAAGAATGACGTGTTTTAGATAAACGTAACGATTTTTAATTAGTTTATTTTGAAGTTATTTTGCTATGTAGATAATTACTTATAAGATTAAAACAATCATAGTATTAATACATAAAACCACCTAATTGTTATAATATTAAAACTTAACTTCAAAACTAAACCAACATGAAAAACATAATTTTATTTCTACTATTGAGTACTTTTATCGCACATTCGCATAATAACTTTACTCACAAAAAGCCATCAACAATTGTTTTAGCTAATTTCAACTGTTGTGTAGCCAACGATGATATAAAACTAGAATGGACAACTTTTGACGAGATTGACATTACTGACTATATTATCGAACATTCTGTAAACGGACTAGAATATAATGAGATTGCAACAATAGACTGTCAAAGAAATAACACAAAAAGTATTTATTCATTTATTCACAATTCGCCCAATACAGAATGTTATAATTACTACAGGATAAAACTAGTTGATAATAAAGGTAATTTTATGTATTCAGAAATTATAGATGTATATGTTGAAGATAAAAATAATTTTGACGTAACAATTTTAAATAATCCCTCTATAACAGAAACAATAAACATAGCAGTTGCCGGAGCAAAAGATAAAGATGTAGAAATACTTGTACAAGATTTTTCCGGACATACAATTTTTTCGACCATGCTAAACAATTCAACAGGATATACACTAAAGGATAATAGTATATTATCAGGAAATTACATTTTAACGGCGCAAAAAGGTAATGTTTTAATAAGAAAGACCATTGTTATTGCAAAATAAATAGGTTATTGATCCCAATGTAAGTCCAACATTCATCTTACTGAAAAACTTCAATGAAATAGTTTCATTGAAGTTTTTGCTTTGTTAAATATTTAAGTTAAAAATTTGCAATGGATAGTCAAAATCCTTTACTATACATAAAATATTGTAATTGAAAGTAGCCAAAACTATCGAAGAATTATCCAATACAATAGATACTTTTAGCATACTATCTTATAATCTTCTGTTGAATTTGAAAGTAGTGATATCAAGATTAAATCAGTATACAACGCTAGTATTGTCAATAAATTCTAAATGTATAAAAACATATTGCAGCGTAATTCTTCATTAATATTAAAACCTATAGCAAGGAAGTAGATTAAACACTTTATTACCTGAAGTTTATATCGTAGATCCTGTTGTAAAATAAAAACTATAACGACTAATATATTATTATTAAATAAAAGATATGGCAATGCTGCATTACCAGCGATCGCAACACAGTAAGAAGTGTAAAAACATCTAAAACCGTTAGGAATAAAAAGTAGATATAAGAGACATAGAGCTGATTTATAACACCTTGGTGTCAAAGCCACGCAAAGAGTTTGGATTTATATTTGCCGTGAACTATACTTAAAACGAAAATCAGGATAGAAAAAAAGTAATAGAAATTTATGCGTAGTAGCTAAAGTAAACAATTTTTATCTTCAGTCTGTTGTTAATTTTTTAACACATCAACAACACATATTATTTATGTCTATTTAAATAACTTATTTTAATAGTTAGACCAACAAATAACTTATTTTGTAAATTTTTTAATTCATCTAAAGAGAGATTTGATAATTCCTCTCTACTATAAACAAACGAATGTTTTAATATCCTACTAATTATTCTTTCTTTTAATATGTCCTCTAAAATGGTACTCATACGTTTACATCCTTCTAAATTATTTTTATCTGCTAGCAATATTCACGCTGCGCACCCTCTCCCGATAGCTGCCGGGATTTGTTTGTGTATTTTAGCTCAGGGCTAATTCATATATAGTTGTTATTGACTTTTATCTTATTACCTTTTTTTGATAACATTCTTCACATGTATTGCCTTGCCAACACAACTATTCATATTAATTATATAAATTAGGCTATTGAATAATTACCTTGGATGTTAAATGATTTTTCTCGTCCGTCGAAATATCTAAAAGGTAAATTCCAGAAACAAAACTTTTTAAATCAATGATTACTTCCCCATTTACTTCAAAAATCTGATTAAGGAGTTTATCCCCCTTCATATCAATTAGTTTTATGTCTAAATTTGTAATTGTGTTGGAATTAACAATAATCTTTAAAAGTTTCGAATCAATATTTAAAACTTTTATTGTTTCTTTAAAAGATTTAGTAAGCGAGGTTGTAAAACCAGGATTGATAACTGTAATTGGTTTTATAGTACTGTCTTTACAACCACTGGCACTTATTCCAACTAGTTTAACTTGATACTGGCCAACCGCATTAAAACTGTAAGTATCTTCAAACTGCGATGAGTTTCCGATTCCATCTCCAAAATCCCAAAAATAATTACTACAATTTAAAGATAAATTGGTAGTAGAAAGAGTTTGGTTAATTCCAAAGGTTAAAGTATCTGGAGCTACAAAAGCTACAATTGGTGAAATAAGACTATCTATATTAAATCCAACTTCATTTCTTAAACAAGCATCATTGGCCGACGATATTTCAACGACATATGATCCAGAACTTAAGTTAGAAAGTGAATCCACGTTACTTAAACCTAATGATGTTTTTACAATAGTACCAGAGCTGTCTTTCCATACATAATTCCAAGGAGATCCATTATTCCCTGATAATGTAAATTTACCGCAAGTTGGATTTTGACAGGTTGGAGAAGTTAAATTTGAAGTGATTGGTAATGTATTATAGGTGATTGTTAAAACAAATCTTGATGTTGTGGTTGTACTTAATAAATTAAAAGCGTACGAATTCAGTAATAAATTTGTAATCGTATTTGTTTGTAAATCTTTTAAAAAAATACAAGTTCCTGGCGGCAGACCTTGCACATCAGACGCCGTGATGGTAAAATTGCCGGTGGCATGTGTGGTAGCTAATATATTGGTAGTGTAGCTTTGCATTACTGGCGGAATACCATTGATGAGCATCAAAAGTGAATCATTATCTATAGAAATATGTGGCGCATTATTTGGACCAAGTAATTTGTAAGCATCAAAATCGCTGTCAAAACCATTGGTGGCGCCTTCTTGATAATAAAATACACACTCGTCTAAAAAATTTGGTAAGCCATGTAACTTAAGTCGAAATAAAGAAAGTGTAGTTGTTTTTTGTACTAGATTTTGCTTTTGACTGAAGCTAGTTAAGCTAGAAAAAAATACTACAAGTAAAGCTACATAAAGTGTTATATTTATTTTTTTTGTGAAATATATCTTTTTCATAATTGTGATTTTTATATAGTAAATGATTTAGCTTAATTTGTTGTTAGCGATTATTTTCGAAATGAAATGATAATCCTGTTCTTAAAAGAAGCGAAACACTTTGTTGTTCATGGTACATATTATTATTATTTTCAAATGAGTAGTATCCACCAAAACCAACAGCATTTGACCACCATAAGTTATTTATTAATTTTAATTTCAAGCCAAAACCAATATAATTCTCAACAGTTTTATATTTAAAATTTATATAGGAATTACTTTTATCACTTGATAACATTTCTTCCTTTTTTATTTCATTTGAGCTTAAATATCCGTTATTATATATGGAATTGATAAAGCAAAACAACTCATATCTTTCTGAAGCTTCACCCTTATTGTTTCCGGAAAGATGGTACTGATATTCTGCTTGCCATCCCGATAAGTGCATTTTTTGTTTTTGGATAATAGATCCGATTGATATTGTAGATTTCTGATGTTTATAAAAGATTCTTGGACTATATTGGGTTCCGTGACCACTTCCAGTAATGGTGCTTACAGCCTCTATACCAAATTGGTTTTGCGACATACCATTTAAATAAATTACACATACCATAGTTAAAACTAGGATGATTTTTGCTGGATTTACTAAACAACTTTTGGTATTATTATTTGACGACATATTTATTTTTGTTGATGTTTTCATGGTTATTTTGGTTATTATATTTTGTTACACTTATTAATGTTATGACGATTGGTATCACTTGCAGCCAATTGTTTGTTTTCTTTTGTATAGAAAACATATCCAATAGGAAAATCTAGCATTTCCTTTTTTTGGTTGGATAAATCAGGAGATAATTTAACTTCAAAATTATTTGTTTGAAGGACCAAAGACTCAACAATTTCACCTTCTGTATATAGTGTTAATTTGTATTGTTTTGATGGGCTACCATTTTCAAGAGCCATTGATGTAAGATGGAATTCTAGCAAATTATCGTCTTGTTTTTGTGCAGTTACCTTATAACTGCCCACTAATAAAGCAAATACTAGAATCTGAAATATTTGTTTAGCCTTCATAATGTTATTCCTTATAAATATTATGTAACAAATGTATTTTAAGGCTAGCTGTATTGAAATAGCTAATAATATGATTGTTCTGTCACACTTTCTGTAATAAAATGTAGTTCTTTCAACTACAAAGACTATCTTTTAGCACTGAAAACACGTTATAAATGATTGAAACACACATCACCAAACACAGCTATTACTGCGTATTGCGTGTTGTTAGATCGCCTGCAAATAAAATTAGCGCCAAACGCTTTTTAATGCCATCATGCTACAATGGACATCTTTAGTAGTTCTCAAAAAGGGTAATAACCAAAGTATTTTGTGTCTTAATATAAATAGAATTAATAATAATTCAAATTACTTTTTGATGGCCGACTAATGCAAATGATTTTTTGAATTTATAGTCGACTTTGTTAAACTTTGATTTTAAAAGAGTTTTGAATGTTTAAAAAACCACGCTAAAATCCATAATCAAGCGCATATTTGGTAAGTTCTACAGTTGCAGTAAACCCCATCTTTTTTAATATTTGTTTTTGATAGGTATTTACAAGATTCAGCGATAAAGAAGTTGTCGTCGCAATTTCGGAAACACTACGTTGTTTTGCCAGTAACTGAAAGATCTGTAATTCACGATCGGATAATAGTTCGTGTCTTTCTTTTTTGATATTGTTTGTAGGTTCTTCTGAATTTTCAGCTAATATAGGAGTGATGTATTTTTTCCCTGATAAAATTCTGTTTATTGCATTTACTAATTCATCAGGCGCATTGCTTTTATTTAAGAACCCATTAGCGCCTGTTTTCAATACTTTTAAAGCATATAACTCTTCAGGATGCATGCTTAGCATTAAAATTGGGGCTTTAATGCCAAGGCCTCGTAATTGAATTAAAACATCTATTCCATTTTGACCCGCCAATGAAATATCAAGAAGAATAATATCCCATATTTTAGTTTTAATGTTTGCATTTACCTCATCACTATTACTAGCCTCTACAACCTCTATCAAAGAAAATTCTTCTTTCAACAATTGAATAAGCCCTCGCCTAACAATAGCGTGATCATCTATAATAAGAATATTCATCTTAGCTTATATTGAAATTGATAGTTAAACAAACACTTAATAACATAAGGCCTCCATGTTTTATAACTTTCATTCTTCTCTTAAATATATTTTAGAGTTTCCTGTATTCGTAAAAAAATTAATGATGGCTCACAATGCTTAAAAATAACAAAAAATGTAGGACTTAATTACAATGAAAAAACTTTTATTCATTTATTTAATTATCAATTCTTTTACAAGTAAAATTAAAACTAATAGTCTGTTGATTTGCTTAATTTCCATTTACATTAAAAGTATTTGTCATTTGTAGTACTTAGTACTACACTACATGACTAATTCATAACTACAAAAAAAACCTCTTTATAACTATGTTGTATACAAAAGCGCCTTAATATATTTACTTACCAAGTACTATCGCTAAATAGTATAGATAATAGTAAAAACCTAGTCAGGATAAATTTACTATACATGGTTACAAAATAATTAATTATAGATAAAAACGTTGAGTTATGATATATATCCAGGATTTAAAAAATACATTACTAAACGTAAGGGCTCTTAAATTTGAACCTCTGTATCTTCTAAAAACACCCAAATGGTCAACAAAAGAGGCAGAATTAGATTCACATTTAGAAATTTTAAATCAATCTGCATTGATTTCTATTACTGATTTAAGAGGAAATATTATCCACGCAAACGAACTTTTTTGTTCTGTTTCAAAATATAGTTTGGCTGAAATAATTAATAAGCCTCACAGCATCATTCGTCACCCAGATAGCCCAGCTGCTTTATTTAAAGATATGTGGCAAACAATTAAAAGTGGGCGAGTTTGGCAAGGCGAAATTAAAAATAGAGCTAAAGACGGCACAGATTACTGGGTGATAGCAACTATGTCAACAATTTTAGGTGAAAACGGAAAGCCTGAAAAGTACATCGGTATACGATATGATATTACCAAACAAAAACGGGTGGAAGAGGAATTGAGACAAATGAAGAAAAAAGCAGATAAACAATTAATAGAAAACATTATCTATGCCAAACATATTCATAATGCTATTTTAAGTAGTAACGAAAACGATGCAACAAGTGATGATTCCTTTTTAATTTATAAAGCTCAAAACATCATTAGCGGAGATTTTTATAAAATAGAACGAAACGAAAACAATCATTCAATTGTTGTAGGCGACAGCACAGGACATGGTATTTCTGCCTCCTATATCTCAATTTTAGCATTAAACACCTTATCACGAATTTTATCGATATGCTGTGAAAATCCTGCAAAAATATTAAGTACTGTTAATGCCGAATTAAACAGAATAACGCGTTATGGCAATGGACAAAAATTATTAGAAACAGCAGATATGATAGTGGCCTGTTTAGATAAAAACTCTATGAAATTAACATACGCTTCAGCAAAAATGAGGTCATTCATTATCCGAAAAGGAGAACTCATTGTTTTAGAAAAAGACAAATGTACCATAGGCGAAACTCGAGCTAGTGATTTTGAAATTACAAACCGAACGGTAGATGTTTTTAATGACGACGCCTATTATATCATGTCTGATGGCATCATCGATCAATTTGGAGGAGAAAAGGACAAGCGTTTAGGGTTTAAAAAAATAATTGCTATTTTATTAGACATACAACACTATTCAATGTTAATGCAAAAAAAAATAATTGAAGATAAATTATCACAATGGCAAGGCAATAACGAACAAACAGATGACATTACTTTTTTAGGAATTAAAATTTAGATAAGTCTTCCAATATATCAAATAGTAAGTTAACACCATCACAAAAACGACCCCATAGCGACAAGGAATAGATAACAAAATTATTTTTTAAATTTGTAATTAGCTTAAAATAAGATAAACGCCCCACAAAATACAAAATGAAAAAATCTGAACTTAGCCCAAGTAAAAGCGCCCTGCCTTACAATTCTTTTATGAATGCTCCGGCAGGTTTTGCTGTTGTAACAGAACATAATCATCTATTTGAATATGCAAACACGGCCTTTGAAAAAATAGTGAATAGAAAAATTAGCGTTGGTAAATCCGTGCGGGAACTTTTTCCTGAAATTGAACATCAAGGCTATTGGCAACTACTTGATGACGCTTTTGCTACAGGCGAGCCGTTTATAGCAAACGAATATTCTGTTAATTTACAAAGGCAGGAAGGCGGTATTTTAGAAACTCATTATTTAAATCTAGTGGTTCAACCCTTAAAGGATGAGAATGGAAACACAGAAAAAATCATGATCAATGTTATTGATGTAACTGGAGAAGTTGAAGCGCGAAGACAAATTAAAATAAGCGAAGATAAATTACACAAATTAATATCCCTGGCTCCAATTCTTAACACCACATTTATTGGCCCTACTTTTATTGTAGAGACTGTGAATAATATGACACTCGAAATTTTTGGAAAATCTTACGAAGAAGTCATTAATAAACCACTCTTTGAAAGCTCACCCGAATTAAAAGAGCCTTTGCTAAATAGTTTAAGTGATGTATACATTACGGGGAAACCATTTATCGTTAACGAAACGCCAGTTCAACTAAACCGATCAGGTAAGCTGGAAATAGCCTATTTCAATTCAGTGTATCAGCCATTACTTGATCGCAATGACAAAATTTATGGTATTGTTTTAATTGGCACCGAAATTACTGAGATTGTAAATGCTCGTAAAAAAAAGGAAGAAGATGAATTGTTTATGAGCACCGTTTTAGAAAGCAGCCCTGATTGCTTAAAAGTATTAGATAAGGAAGGCAGGTTGCAGTTTATGAACTTTAACGGTCTTTGTCATATGGAGATAGATGATTTTTCAGAGTTTAAATATAAAACATGGTGGTCGCTGTGGGGCAGCGAAAACGAAGAAATGGTAAAGGCATCCATCGATAAAGCCTTGAAAGGAGAAACTGCTCATTTTACAGCATTATGTAACACTGCCAAAGGCACCCCTAAATGGTGGGATGTGATGGTATCGCCTGTAGGCAAACCCAATGAGCCTGTGCAGCAAATTATTTCTATTTCAAGAGATGTTACGGAACAAAAAAAATCGGAGGAAGCTCTTTATAAAATAAATCAAACACTTGATTTAAAAAACATAGAGCTTGAAAGTGCGAACGCCGAACTTAAATCCTTTAGTTATATGGCAAGCCACGATATGCAAGAACCGTTACGTATGATAAAGTTGTTTAGTAAGCGTATTATTGAAACTGAAACATTTTCAGATAAAACACAAACTCATTTTAATTTTATCATA
>JBKJPW010000184.1:0-2812 GCA_046594225.1 Bacteroidia bacterium | reverse complement strand
ATTTGTTTAGAAGACAATTCTAAAATTAGTTGGACACAAGTAGAAACAGGTTCTGCGATTACTTGGAAATATCCATCAGTCATTTTAAAAGGAAACAATTCTGTTGGCGAATTTTATTCGGTAGCAGTAACTAATAATTATCAGCAAGCTGATACTGGAACCAAAATGATTCATATTGGCAAGAATACGCGTTCTACTATTATATCAAAAGGAATTTCGGCAGGCTTTAGTAATAACAGTTACCGTGGTTTAGTTCAAATTAAAAAGGGTGCAAGCAACGCCCGTAACTTTAGCCAATGCGATAGTTTATTAATGGGCGATAAATGCGGCGCACACACCTTCCCTTATATTGAAATTAAAGATAAAACAGCAGTAGTTGAACACGAAGCAACTACCAGTAAAATTGGTGAAGATCAATTATTTTACTGTAAGCAAAGAGGTATTGATAACGAAAAAGCAATTGGTTTAATTGTTAATGGATATTGCAAAGAAGTATTAAATAAATTACCAATGGAATTTGCTGTTGAAGCACAAAAATTATTAGCAATTAGTTTAGAAGGAAGTGTTGGATAAGTTATAAGTCAAAATTTAAAAACTACGCAAAACAAAAAATAAATCTGCGGGCATTTGCGAAATCTGCGGGACATAACAAAATGATTAGTATCAAGAACTTACACGCATCAATTGGCGATAAAGAAATATTAAGAGGAATAAACTTAGAAGTGAAAGCTGGAGAAGTTCACGCGATCATGGGACCAAACGGTTCTGGAAAATCCACTTTATCAAGCGTTTTAGCTGGAAGAGCAGATTATGATGTAACGGAAGGCGAAGTAACTTTTAATGGAAAAGATTTATTAGAATTATCTCCTGAAGATAGAGCTCGCGAAGGATTATTTTTAGCATTTCAATATCCTATAGAAATTCCAGGTGTAAGTAATATTAATTTCTTACGCACTGCTTTAAATGAAATTAGAGCTTACCACGGACAAGAAGAAATGCCTGCTAAAGATTTCTTAGCGCTAGTAAAAGATAAATCTAAACTTGTAGAGTTAGATTCTAAATTAGCTAGCCGTAGTGTGAATGAAGGATTTAGTGGTGGAGAAAAAAAACGTAATGAGATTTTTCAAATGGCAATGTTGAATCCAAAATTAGCAATTCTTGATGAAACAGATAGCGGTTTGGATATTGATGCTTTGCGCATTGTAGCAAGCGGTGTAAACAAATTAAAATCAAAAGATAACGCAACAATTTTAATTACACACTACCAGCGTTTATTAGATTATATCGTTCCTGATTTTGTACATATTTTATACAAAGGCCGCATAGTAAAAAGCGGAGGAAAAGAATTGGCCCTTGAATTAGAAGCTAAAGGATATGATGAAATTAAGGCACAGTTTGAAAGTTTAGAAAGTTAATTAGTTTAGAAAGTTATGGCTACTATATTAAAATTTGAAGACATCATTGCTTGGCAGAAAGCTCTGGAATTGTCTGATTTGATATATGAATATTCTAACAAAGATAAATTTTCTAAAGATTTTGGCTTAAGAGATCAAATGAGAAGAGCTTCAATTTCTGTTGTTTCAAATATTGCAGAAGGATTTGAGCGAGAAGGAAATAATCAATTTATTTATTTCTTATTAGTAGCAAAAGCATCAGCCGGAGAATTAAGAGCGCAATTATATATAGCAAGAAATCAAAAGTACATTACAATTGAAGAATTTGAGAAATTAAACAGTAAGGTATTAGAAGTAAGCAAAACCATTAGTGGATTTGTCTCCTACCTAAGAACACAAAAGAAGGAAAGCATCGAAAGTAAAAAACTTTCTAAACTTTCATAACTAACGAACTTTCATAACCTAATGATAGAAACTAAATTAAATATAACACAAACCTTGTTAGACCAACTTCAAAGTAAGTCTAGCAAAGTTGCTTTTATGCCTGATGCCGAAATTATTTCCGCTATCAGATATTTAGAAGACAAAGGAATTCCAAACAATAAGCACGAAGATTATAAATATTGTAACATTGAAGCTGTTCTTCGTAAAGAATTTAAAACAGTTGAACAATCGTTTAATGAATTAACGAATTTAGATATTGCTCCACTTAAATTAGATGAAGCAATTAATTTAGTTGTAGTTAATGGAAATTACAGTGAAGCTTTAAGTGAGAAAATGATTGTAAAGGGTTTAACTGTAAAATCATTAAACGAATTATCTTCTTCAGAAAAAGCATTATTATCGTCTCAAGCAAAATCTGAAACAGATGCCTTAATTGCATTAAACACTGCTTTTACAGGCAACGGGTTGTTTTTACAAGTTGATAAAAAGAACATCATTCCAATGCCTATTCATGTGATTTATGTGAATAGTGGTAGTTCAAATATTATAACAAACTCCAGAAGTTTTATAAATATTGAAGCCAATGCTGAGGTAACCTTAGTTGAAAGTTTTTTCAATATTGGTTCAGCTAAAGTGTTCTCTAATTTTGTGAGTGAAAAACTAGTTGGAGAAAATGCAAAATTAACTTGTTATACTTTTCAAAACGAAGGTGCTTTATCTTATTCGGTTAATACAAATCAAGTTAAGATTGGTAAATATTCAAACTACAGTAATACAACAACAACTTTAAGTGGAGAGTTAGTTCGTAACAACCATAATGTAGTTTTAGCCGACAGTAATTGCGAAGCACATTTGAATGGTTTGTTTATTACTAAAGGAACTCAGCAGGTTGATAATCATACGTTAATCGACCATCAAATGCCACATTGCGAGAGCAACGAATTATACAAAGGCATTGCAAAGGATAAGTCTGT
>JBKJPW010000127.1:0-4031 GCA_046594225.1 Bacteroidia bacterium | reverse complement strand
AATTCTTTCTCCAAAAAAATCACTTTTAAAAAAATTAGTAAGCTTTGTTCCTACCTCGCATTTAGAAAATGTTAGAGAAGCTTTATTTAATGCAGGTGCAGGAAATATTGGAAATTATGATAGTTGCAGTTTTACAATTGAGGGTACTGGAAGTTTTAGAGGAAATGAACATTCTAACCCATTTATAGGAGAAAAAGGAAAACTGAGTTTAGAAAAGGAAACTCGTCTCGAACTTATTTATGAAGCAGTTAATGAAACTCAAATTTTAGCTGCGCTTAAACAAAATCATCCTTATGAGGAGGTTGCTTTTGATATTTATCAATTAACAAATAGTTATCAAAATATTGGTTCGGGGATGACCGGGGAATTACCAAATTCAATACCTGAAAATGAGTTTTTGGATCAATTAAAGTCTATTTTTAATGTAAAATTCATAAAACATACTACTTTTTTAAATAAATCTATCAAAAAAGTATCTTTGTGTGGAGGAAGTGGAAGTTTCTTGCTTAAAAATGCAATAAACTCAAATTCAGATATTTACATAAGTTCAGACTTTAAATACCATGAGTTTTTTGATGCAGAAAACCAAATTTTAGTTGCTGATATTGGGCATTATGAATCTGAGCAATTTACTCCTGAAATTTTTTATGATATTATATCAAATAAATTTCCTACTTTTGCAAGCTATTTAACGGAAACAAACACTAACCCAGTTAATTATTTTTAAACTATGTGCGCTAAAATCAAAGAAAAAATTGATGCATCTATCGAAGGAAAACTTCGTGCTTTATATGAATTACAAATTATCGATTCTAAAATTGATCGTATCCGTACCGTTCGTGGTGAGTTACCTTTAGAGGTTCAAGACTTAGAAGATAGCGTTGCAGGATTAGAAACTCGTGTTACTAATTTAACTCAAGAATTAACTGATTTAAAGGATCAAGTTTCTGAGAAAACTCAAGCAATTAAAGATTTTCAAGCAAATATCAAAAAATACGAAGCTCAACAAGGTAAAGTACGTAACAATCGTGAGTACGATGCTATTTCAAAAGAAATTGAGTTCCAAAACTTAGAGATTCAATTAGCTGAAAAACGTTTAAAAGAAAGCAAATTTTCTATCGAATCAAAATCTGAAATCGTTGAAAAATCTCAACACGATTTTTCTGAGCGTAAAAAAGATTTGAAATTAAAAAAATCAGAATTAGACGAAATCATCGCTGAAACAGAGAAGGAAGAAAAAGATTTAATGAAGGCTTCTGCTAAAGCAACAGAAGGGATTGAAGAAAGATTAGTAAACGCTTACAAAAGAGTTCGTTCAAATACTCGTAACGGTTTAGCAGTAGTACCAGTTGAACGTGATGCTTGTGGAGGTTGCTTTAACAAAATACCACCTCAAAAACAATTAGATATCCGTATGAATAAAAAGATATTAGTATGTGAGCACTGTGGTCGTATTATGGTTGATCCTAATATCATTCCAACAGAAGCGTAATTTTAAAATACATAATACAAAAAAGCGAGATGATACATTGTCTCGCTTTTTTATTGCCCTCCTAAAAAATATGAAATATTTACAGTTTAAGTTATCAAAAATTATAAATACTCTATGTTTTATTTTTAGTTTTAGAAGTTAAAATAACGTAACAAAAAAGGCATTACTCTTGTATAAGAAATAAATAATTAAGAATGAATCTCCAAAAAAAAATAACGCTGTTTGTTTTTATGTGTTTTATAACACTAAAAATAGCGGCGCAATCTATTGGAGGAATTGCGTCAGGCTCTCAAACTTATTGTGACACTTTAAATTCAGGTTTCGTTTCTATTACAGGCTATACTGGTAATGTAACCACTTGGCAATTTTCAACAAACGGAGGAACAACATGGATCAGCAATGGAAATACAACAACAAGCCAAAGTTATTTTAATTTAAAACAAAGCACTTGTTATAGAGCTATTGTTCAAAATGGTGCTTTCCCACCAGATACATCTACAATTGCTTGTATTACTATTTATTTACCAACTGTTGCCGGAACTATTTCGGGTGGTGGAACTTTTTGTGGGAGTTCTGGTTCAGGGTCTTTAAATTTATCAGGTAACACTGGCAATGTTCTATACTGGCAGTTTTCTACAACTAATGGAAGTACGTGGACAAACATTACAAATACAGCAACAACGCTAGCTTATTCACCTATTACACAAAATACCTTATACAGAGCTATTGTTCAAAACAGTTCTTTTTGTTTAACAGATACCTCGTCTCTTGCTGTATTTGTTATCAATCCTCTTACTGTTTCTGGCTCATTAAATTCTGTTGGGTCTACTACAATCTGTTATTCCGTAAATTCTTCCTCTATTAATTTATCTGGTAATGTTGGCAATATATTGTATTGGCTTTCATCAACAAATAATGGTTTAACTTGGTCCACTATTTCTAATACAACAAATACACTTATTGTAAATGGATTAACGGTTTCAACTAAATTTAAAGCTTTGGTTCAAAGTGCTAGCTGTAGCATTGATAGTACTAACGGATTAAATTTTACTATTTTAGCTCCATTTGCAGTAAATGCTGGGCTCGACACAACAATAAGTCAAGGTCAATCTGCTTCATTAAATGGAATAGGAACAGGCTCACCAGTCTGGTCACCTTCATCCGATTTAGATAATCCAAATATTTTTAATCCTATAGCAACGCCTATAATAACAACCGATTATATATTAACGGTTACAGATGCAAACTCCTGTACAAATTCAGATACAGTGTTAGTAACTGTTATTCCTATTACTTTTGATGGAGTGATATCTAATGTATTTTCCCCTAACGGAGATGGCATTAATGATAGTTGGTATATTGAAAACATAAAATACTATCCAAAAAATGAAGTCATCATTTACAATATTTATGGAAATATAGTATTTACTTCGCAAGCATATAATAATGATTGGCAAGGAACATATAATGGAACTCCTTTACCAGATGGCACCTACTTTTATGTTGTAAAAATTGATGATTCAAGTCCTGTATTAAAAGGTACTTTAGATATTTTAAGAAATAAGTGATGAAGTCTGTTTTTAAAATAATAATATTCATACTAACGATTGGAGTTTTACACTCTCAACAAATTGTTATGTTTAATAATTATTTTTATAAGCCAATGGTCAATAACCCTGCTTATACGGGCAATGACAGTTCGCCAAATTTAATGTTAGTTAACCACACGCAATGGACAGGATTTAATGGTGGACCTCAATACAATGTTTTAAGTTTTGATGGGAATTTTATTAATAAAAATACAGGACTTGGAGTCATAATCTTTAGTGACAAAAAAGGGATTAATAGCCGAGTTGGAGGAAATATTTCATACTCTTATAAAGTACGTTTTAAAAACAAAATACATTTACAATTAGGTTTATCAGTGGGAGCGGTTAATCAATCTATCAATTATTCAAAAGCACTTGTTGAAACTCAAAATGACCCATCTTTATTTTCAAATACTCAAAATAAAACAACTTATGATGCTAATGTAGGACTTGCCTTAATTAGTAAAAATCTTGAATTTGGTTTTGCTGTTCCTCAAATAGCAAATAATAAAATTAGTTATATTTCTACTAGCGATGCAAGGACTTTCTATACACAAAGCAGACATTACATGAGTTCTTTGAGTTACAAAATTCCTGTTTCTAAAGCAAAAAAAATATCAGTCTCACCTCAGTTACTGGCACGTTATTTACCATCTGCTCCACTTCAATATGACGTTAATATAAAGGCTGATTGGCAAAATAAATTATGGCTAGGAGCTACTTACAAAAATAATTATGCTGTTGGATTAAATCTTGGAGTAGTTTTATTTAAAAGATTAACAATTGGCTACTCTTATGATTATGTTTTAGGTGGCTTTAATAAATATGCGGGATTAAGTCACGAAATTTTACTCAATTTTAGATTTACAAAAAAGAAAAGTCTTTCTGAAATTGAACAAGAAGATGCTTTATTGAAAAAAATGGCAGCACAAAATTTAAATAAATTACTG
>JBKJPW010000108.1:0-37342 GCA_046594225.1 Bacteroidia bacterium | reverse complement strand
CACGTTATTAATTTTGATATGCCATCCAAAGAAGCTAGTGCATACATTCATCGTATTGGTAGAACAGGGCGTGCAGACAAAACAGGTATTGCTTTAAGTTTTATTACAAAGTTAAATCTCCCAATGCAAAAAGAGATTGAAACCTTGATGAAGAAAAAAATAGAAATATTAGCGATGCCTGAGGCCGTTGAAATAAATGAAAATTTAACTCAAGATGAAAAACCAGTTACAAGAGATAAATCTTTAAAAAAGATACCAAAACATATTACTCCAACAGGTGCATTCCATGAGAAAAAAGACAAAAACAAAAAAGTAAACTTAGGAGGAAAACGAAGACAAGAAAATCTAAGAAGAATTGCCGATAAAAATGCTAGAAGCAAGCCTTTTTAATTTTATAAAAAGAGACTCTCAAAAGTCAGAAACCGTCATGCTGAATTCATTTCAGCATCTCTAAGATGGTTAATTTTACTACTTTAGAGATTCTGAAATAAGTTCAGAATGACTGTAAAATAGACTTTTAGACTGCCTCTTTTATAATTCTAATGTGCCTCTAACCAATTAATGCCTACTCCCATTCCAACCTCAACAGGTACATTTAATGGCAATGCTTCTTTCATGTGTTTTTCAATAATTGGTTTTATCAAATCCAATTCTGGTTTATACACATCAAACACTAACTCATCATGCACTTGTAAAATCATTTTCGATTTAATATTCATTCCTTTTAATTCGTTATGAATATTAATCATCGCTACTTTAATCATATCCGCTGCTGAGCCTTGTATAGGAGCATTAATGGCATTTCGCTCAGCATAAGAACGAACCGTTGCATTATTTGCATTGATGTCTTTTAACCAACGTCTACGTCCCATTAAGGTTTGCACATAACCATGCTCTTTAGCAAAATTAATTTCATTATCCATATAGGTTTTAATAGAACCATACTGCGCAAAGTAATTATCAATTAATTGTTTGGCTTCAGCACGAGGAATATTTAAATTATCTGCTAAACCAAAAGCTCCTTGTCCATATATAATACCAAAGTTTACACTCTTAGCTTTGTAACGCATTTCTTTAGTCACTTCGCTTTCTTCAATACCATAAACTTTAGCAGCAGTAGCCGTATGAATATCCTTTCCTAAATTAAATGCTTCACACATATTTGGATCGCCACTAATAGAAGCTACAATACGTAATTCAATTTGCGAATAATCGGCACTTAATAAAACATAATCTTCGTTACGCGGAATAAATGCTTTACGAATTTGTCTGCCGCGTTCAGTTCTGATAGGAATATTTTGTAAGTTAGGATTATCGCTACTTAAACGCCCCGTAACAGCAACCACTTGATTAAAGGTAGTATGAATTCGTTTTGTTTTTTCGTTTACCAATAAAGGCAGTGTATCAACGTAAGTCGATTTTAATTTTACTAATTCGCGATAATCTAAAATCTTGGCAATAATAGGATGTTTACCTTCTAGCTTTGATAAAATATCTTCGCCAGTGGCATACTGACCTGTTTTTGTTTTCTTAGGTTTATCAATAATTTTTAAGTAGTCGAATAAAATTTCGCCCACTTGTTTTGGTGAAGAAATATTAAATTTAGTTCCAGCTAATGCTTGTATCTCAGCATCTACTTTGGTGATGTCTTCTTGTAGTTGAGCAGAAAATTCATTTAACCCTGCAACGTCTACATTAATACCTTCACGCTCCATACCTGCCAATGCTTCAATCAAAGGCAATTCCACATCATGAAATAATTTTTCAGTTCCCGATTCTTGTACTTTTGATACGAAGGCATGTTTTAATTTCAACGTCACATCCGCATCTTCGGCAGCGTAATTTGTAATCACATCCAACGGAACCGAACGCATACTTATTTGATCTTTTCCTTTTTTACCAATTAATTCTTCAATACTTATTGGCGAATAATCTAAATAGGTTTCTGCTAATATGTTCATGTTATGACGCATGTCAGGCATAAACAAAAAGTGAGCAACCATGGTATCCCACAATTTATTTTTAATCTCTACGCTATAATTTTTTAAAACTTGTAAATCGTATTTGATGTTTTGTCCGATTAAAGTTTTAGAACTATCCGCAAACAATGGTTTAAATAAATCAATCAAGGCTTGTGCTTCTTCTTGGTTTTCAGAAACTGGAACGTAGTAAGCTTCGTTTACTTTTACAGCAAACGACAATCCAACAACCTCAGCCAAAATTGTATCAAGGCTAGTTGTTTCACTATCAAAACAAAATTCGCTATTTGAATTTAATATAGAAATTAAATTGGCAATAGATTCTGTTGTATTACACAACATATAATTAGGATTAATATCCTTAATGGTTTTAAACACTTTAGCATCTGCTTCGGCAACAGCTTCTAAATGTTCTTCACTAAACAAATCACCACCATTAAATAAATCTGCTTTTGGCGCTTTAGCAACTTCTTTTGCTTTAGCTGATGCAAAGCTTGCAGAATCTTTTGCTCCGCCAATATCTTCCCCTAATACTTTTTGAGCAATACCTCTAAATTCTAACTCTGCAAATAATTCACGCAACGCATCTTTGTTGATTGCTTTAAGAGTTAATTCGTTCTCATTAAATTCAACAGGAACATCTAAAATAATAGTTGCTAACCATTTTGATTGCAGTGCTTTCTCTTTATTGTTCTCTACTTTTTCTTTTAGCTTACCTTTTAATTTATCCGTATTCTCTAATAAATTTTCAATCGTTCCGTAATCTTTCACTAGTTGGATAGCGGTCTTCTCTCCTACTCCTGGTATACCTGGGATATTATCTACTTTATCTCCCATTAATCCTAAAATATCAATTAACTCAGATACATTTCGAATTTCCCACTTTTTACAAATTTCCGCTACGCCTAATATTTCTGCACCGTTACCCATACGTGCCGGCTTGTATATAAATGTATTTTCATCTACTAACTGTCCATAATCTTTATCGGGCGTCATCATGTACGTAGTAAATCCTTGTTGCTCTGCAATTTTAGCTAAGGTTCCAATGGCATCATCTGCTTCAAAACCTGGCGTTTTAATAATGGGAATATTAAAGCCTTCAATTAATTGAATGATATATGGAATACATGTACGTAAATCGTCAGGCATTTCTTCACGTTGTGCTTTATACTCTACAAACTCTGTATGTCTTACAGTTGGTTCAGGTGTATCAAATACAACAGCAATGTGTGTTGGCTTTTCTTTATTTAAAATTTCTAATAAAGTATTTGTAAAACCGAAAATAGCGGATGTATTTAATCCTTTTGAACTAACACGTGGATTACTACTAAATGCAAAATAAGCTCTGTAAATTAATGCGAAAGCATCTAATAAAAATAATTTCTTTGGTGTGTCTTTTGTTATCATGTAAAAGTTTAGTTGCTAGGTGTAGCTGCATTAAATTCTTTAAAGTAAGCTTCTAATATTTCTGCATTAAATGGGATTTCTTTTTGTTCGCTAATTTTTTGAACAAGAGGCTTATTACTTTTAAATAAATCTTTTAATTGCTTTTTTATTCCCTTAGCATCTATTACTTTAAATTGTCCGTCGCTATTTTCTTCCATCGCACAAAATTCAACAATTTCGTTAGCAATACCTTCTTCTATTATTTCAAAATTTGCTTGAAACAATGAAACCTTTCCTTTACTCAATACTTTAAAGTAACATGATTTATTATTATGAAACGCACTGATATAATAATAACCATTATAACCATAGCCATTTATTTTATCAGGAGTATATAATCTAATTTTATTTGCAGCGTCCTTAAAACTAATTTTTTGATATAATTCAACTTTTTTAATTTTTGGTAATTTTATTTGTCCTTTTAAAGTATCACCTTTTAAAGTAATGACATAAGCACTTTCAAAAACATCAGGTGTTTTTTTAGCTTGAGAAAAAATAAATAAAGATTGAATAGTAAATAATAAAAATAACGCTTGCTTCATTTTTGTAACTTTTTATAGTGGGAATTTAATTTCGTAAATAGTTGGCCAAAATTTACCAGTTACTAAAACTTTATCTGAGATAGAGTCATAAGCAATGCCATTCATGACTTCTATATTTGGATTGCGTGTTTTGCACTCAAACGACAAAGAACTCAAATCTAACTTACCAACTACATCGCCTGTATTAGGGTCAATCTTAACAATATAGTTGGTTGTCCATACATTAGCATAAATAAATCCCTTAATATATTCTAATTCGTTTAAGCGCTCCAACACATAACCATTCTCTGCTACATCTAAGATTTTAGTAACATTAAAACTTACAGGATCTAGATAAGTCAAATAACTAGTTCCATCGCTCATAATTAAACTCTTTCCATCAGTAGTTAATCCCCATCCTTCTTTATTAGAGTATGTAAATGTTCCAACACCTTTAAATGTTTTTCCATCATAAATAAATCCCATTTGATTTTTATAGGTTAACTGAAATACTTTACCATTCAAAAAAACAATACCTTCACCAAAATAAATACTTTTATCAATCTCAGCTTTCACATCAATTTTCCCGGTCTTTAAATCTACTACTCCAAATAATGATTTTGTTTGTGGTAAATTTTCTGGTGCTCCTGTACTTTCAAATAGTTTATTATCATGAAATAAAAAACCTTCAGTAAAAGAATTAATATCATGAGGATATTGATTTTGAATTGTATATTTTATTTCTGGTGTTTCATGCACCTTCTCAACTACAGGAGGTTGAACTATTTCTTTAGGTTTGTCAGGGCCACATGCTGCAAGCAATGTAACTGCAACTGTACATGAAATATATTTTATTTTATTATACATATATAAATTCTAAAAATTAAATACTCCAGGTTGTACCTTCTTTGCTGTCTTTTACTTGAATATTAGCAGCCGTTAATTTATTCCTGATCTCATCTGAAGTAGCAAAATCTCTATTGGCTTTTGCTTTATCTCTTAACTCTAACACTAGTTGCATAACTCCTTCTAATGCTGTATTTGCTTTACCAGTTTCCTCTTCTTTTTTCAATCCCATAATATCAAACACAAAATGCTGATATATGTTATTTAGTAAATCAATATCTACTTGAGTTAAACTTGCTTTTTTGTCATTAGCCGAATTAATCATTCTTATAGCGTCAAATAAATTAGCAATTAATACAGGTGTATTAAAATCATCATTCATGGCATTATAACATTCTCTTTCTAAAGCAGCAACATTTTCAGTTGATGTAGCAGACGCTTTTAAAGTTTGTAGTGTTTTGTAGCTATCCATTAAACGGTTATAAGCTTTTTCTGCAGCTTCCAAAGCATCATTACTAAAGTCTAAGGTGCTTCGGTAATGTGTTTGCATCATAAAAAAACGAATAGCCATCGGACTAAATCCCTTTTTTAATAAAGGATGGCTACCAGTAAATAACTCCATTGGTAAAAAACTATTACCTAAAGATTTACTCATCTTCTGTCCGTTAACCGTTAGCATGTTTGTATGCAACCAATAGTTGGCAGGGCTTTTACCACAGTATGCAATATTCTGAGCAATTTCGTTGGTATGATGCGTGGCTTGTAAATCCATACCACCACCATGTATATCAAACTGTTCTCCTAAATATTTTGTACTCATGGCCGAACATTCGATATGCCAACCTGGAAAACCAACTCCCCAAGGGCTTGGCCATTTCATTAAATGTTCTGGCTTCGCTTTTATCCAAAGTGCAAAATCCAAACGACCTTTCTTATCATCTTGCCCATCCAATTCGCGTGTATTTTCTAATAGCTCTTCTAACTTACGATTGGTAAGAATTGTATAGTTATTCGTCTTTGCAAATTTCTCTACATCAAAATACACATTACCATTATGTTCATAGGCTAAACCATTTTTAATGATTTGCTTTGTTATTTCTTGTTGTTCAATAATATGTCCAGTTGCTGTAGGTTCAATGCTTGGCGGAAGGTTATTTAATAATGCCATAATATCTCTAAAGCCAACTGTATATTTTTGTACAATTTCCATTGGCTCTAACTGCATTAATTTTGCTTTTTTAGCAAACTTATCGTCACCTTCATCTCTATCACCTTCTAAATGCCCAGCATCCGTTACATTACGCACATAACGCACTTTATATCCTAAATGAACTAAATAACGATACATTAAATCAAACGACATAAATGTGCGACAATTACCTAAGTGAACATCGCTATAAACTGTAGGTCCACAAACATACATTCCTAAAAATGGTGGATTGATTGCTTTAAATTCTTCTTTTGTTCTGCTGAGAGTATTATATATAAGTAACTTTTCCATACAATTATTAGATTTTAAATTTAGCAAAAAAAAAGACGGTAAAGTACCGTCTTTTTTGTTTTAGCAATATTTAATTAACTAGTTTTCTACAGGAGTATCTCCAACATATATGCCGTTTCTATAAACTGATATGCGCTGTAAAATACCATTTTCATCGTATATATAAGCTTTACCGTCCATTAATCTATTTTCTTTAAATACTCCGTCTTTTGTGATTTGCTTATTTTTATTATAAGTAATATTTTGACCATTTAATATCATTGGCCCCTTGCTAGCAACGCCATTTGGTTTTTCGTCTGCTTTTAAAACAACTTTCGGAGCATTATCCAAAGGTTCCTCTTTTGTTTTAACAATTGGCTTTTTAGGCTCAAATTCTTTGATAGAAGCTACATCAACAGCACCATCATTATAAGTTTTCTCTGCTTTGATGTCACCATTTTCATGGTATTCTTTAATAACACCAGCTTCTTTACCATTTACAAAATTTCCTTCAATTGCTAACTGACCGTTTTCGTGGTAGTATTTTACAGGTCCTTCTCTTTTACCAGTAGCATTAAAGTTAAATTCGTGTTGGGGAGTTCCATTTTCGTAGTATAATTTATAAGGACCGGTCCAACGATTGTTTTTCCAATTTCCTTCTTCAGATATTTTACCACTTTCATGATACATGATAGCGTATCCATCAGGACGACCATTTTGAAAAGTTAATTGATTCTTCATATTACCATTACAATAATATTCTAACCACTTACCAATTTTTCTATTATCAGTGTATTTACCTTCTTCAATTTTTTGATCAGGTGCAAAGCAGGTACCAGGTTTATGTCTACCTCTGATAACCCATTTGCCTTGTTTTTTACCCAAAACATCGATTAAGTTTATAGTATCACCCTTACCGTTTGGTTGAGTAGTCTCGTAAGATTGCGACTGTCCATGGCTTATCTGAGAAACCAAGAAAATCAGAACTAAATAAATTTTTTTCATAAGCAATATCTTTTACTAAATTATGTAATTTTTTTGTAATTTTTTTCTAAAATTAGACAAAACAACTAAAATTAACGATGATTATCTAATTTGTTTAAACCTCACTTACTTCTACGGATAACGTAAAAAAAAAGTTACATCTAATTTAGCATATTTTATGCCAAGTTTTGTAGCATATTGTCGACTAAGGACGAAAGATTATATTTAGCCGACCAATTCCAATCTTTTTTCGCTTCATGCTCTAAAATACTTTGAGGCCAGCTATCAGCAATCTGTTGGCGGAAGTCTGTTTTGTATGAAATTGTGAAATCTGGGATGTGTTTTTGGATTTCTGCCGCTATTTGAGCAGGTGTAAAACTGATTCCTGCTAAATTATAAGCACCTCTAATTTTGATATTTTCGGTTGGCGCATGCATGATTTCGATGGTTGCTCTGATAGCATCTTCCATATGCATCATAGGTAAAGCCGTATTTTCAGTTAAAAAACACTCGTATGTTTTGTTTTTTAGAGCCTGATGAAAGATATGGACTGCATAATCTGTTGTTCCGCCACCTGGTGCTGATTTCCAACCAATTAGTCCTGGATAGCGTAAGCTTCTCACATCTACTCCAAATTTGTGAAAATACCATTCGCACCAACGTTCGCCCGCTTGTTTACTAATGCCGTAAACCGTTGATGGCTCCATAACTGTATATTGTGGAGTATTAATTCTTGGCGTTGTTGGTCCAAAAACAGCAATAGAACTAGGCCAATACACTTTACTAATATGCTTTTCCTTGGCTAAGTCCAAAACATTAAATAAACCTTCCATATTCAATTTCCAGGCAAACATAGGATTTTGCTCTCCTGTAGCCGACAATAAAGCTGCTAATAAATATACTTGAGTAATCTTGTGTTTTTTAACCACATTTAAAAGCGCATCTTTATCTAAAATATCCAGTTTCTCGAAAGGATTATTTTCCAAATCAGGAATTGGCTTCAAATCAGCGGCAACAACATTACTTGAGCCATATAACACACTTAATTCTTGCGTTAGTTCAATACCAATTTGCCCACCGGCACCAATGATTAAAATCTTATCTTCTTTATTGTACATGACAAAAATCAGTAGCTGTTTTGAGTTTTTAACTACCTTTGCAAACGTAAGAATAATTAGACAATTAGGCAATGAGTTAATTAGATAATTAGAATGGAGGCTGAATGATATCAAATCTTAATTCATCATCTAATCGACTCACATTCAAATTGACTAATTAATTATAGTATAACCTGCAATTATATCTATTATCATGAAAATGCCAGAATTAAGAAACCGTATTAACAAAGACGAGCTAAAGGCTCGTTTAGCTCATGAAAGTATTGAGCGTGTTACTTTCTCTTTTTACAGATATGTGAAAATTGAGGATCCAAAAGAATTAAGAGACCAATTATTTATTCAATGGACAGATTTAAACTGCTTTGGAAGAATATATATAGCTCATGAAGGAATTAATGCTCAAATGAGTGTTCCAAAAAGTAATTGGGATGATTTTGTTTCCTTATTATATAAAGACGAACGTTTCAGTAATGTGCCGTTTAAAATTGCTGTTGATGGAAATGGCAAATCGTTTTACAAACTTATTATAAAGGTAAAAGTAAAAGTAGTGGCTGACGGCATTAACGATACTGAATTTGATGCCTCGAATACTGGAACTTACTTAAATGCCGAAGGATTTAACAAAGCTATTGAGGACCCAAATACGATTGTAGTGGATATGCGCAATCATTATGAAAGCGAAGTTGGAAGATTTGACAAGGCCTTTTGCCCTGATGCCGATACATTTAGAGAAGAATTACCATTAGTAGTTGACCATTTAAAAGGTATGGAAGACAAAAAGGTAATTATGTACTGTACGGGTGGTATTCGTTGCGAAAAAGCAAGTGCTTACTTAAAACATAAAGGTTTTAAGGATGTGAATCATTTACAAGGCGGTATTATACAGTATGCTCAAGAAGTAAAAGAACAAGGCTTAGAAAGTAAGTTTAGAGGCATTAATTTTGTGTTTGATGAACGTATTGGCGAACGAATTACGGAAGACGTTTTATCAAACTGCCATCAATGTGGCAGCCCATGTGATACACATGTGAACTGCAAAAACGATGATTGCCATTTACTATTTATACAATGTGATGAATGTGCAGGAAAAATGCAAGGGTGTTGTACTCCTAAATGCCAAGAAATTGCTGCTTTACCAATAGAAATGCAGCGTGAATTAAGAAAAGGACGTATAAAAAAAGACGAAGAGTCTTTATCAGTTTACAAAAGCAGATTAAGGCCAAATTTAGCGGAGATTATAAAAAATAATTTATCTTTAAATAAAATTTAAACCCTTATACCATGAAAAAAATAGTTTGCTTTACTGTTATAACTGTTATCACTTTATTTAACATATCCTGCAAAAAGGAGGAAACTAATAAATTAACAGAGTTTGATATTAATTACTCAAGTAATTTATCTATACCATCCGCAAGTGTACCTGTAACTAGTTCTTCTATCACTCCTACTACAGTAGAATTTACAACGCCTAATGTTCCAACTCAGCAATCTACAAAATTTAGTGCAGAAGGAACTGCTAAGAGTTTAGTTGATCAAATTAAAATGACAAAGTTTGATATCTCTGTTTCTGGTGCAGGAGCAAATTTAGATTTTTTAAAATCATTAACGGTTTATATAAAAGCAGCTAATATTACTGAGCAAATGGTTGCTACTAAAACTAATATTCCTTCTGGTCTTACTTCTGTTTCTATGGATTTACAAGATGTGAATATTAAGGAGTTTATTTTTCAAGATAATATTCAATTCAGAGTGGTTGTTACATTTGATGACACAGCTTCATCAGATCAAGTTCTTAAGATGGACGAAACTGTTCATGTAAATGCTAAACTTATTAAATAACCTTGTTCTATGCCAATTTATCACCACTTAGGAAATATTCCTCAAAAGCGCCATACTATTTTTAAATCTCCACAAGGAAATTTTTATTATGAGCAATTGTTTGGAACGGAAGGGTTTAGCGGGCATTCTTCTTTATCTTACCATATTCACAGGCCAACACAAGTTAAAGAAATTTTAAAGAGTTATTCTGTTCAACCAAAAATTGCTATTGATAAAAACATTAAATCGTTATTATTAAAAGGTTTTGAAATTAAACCAACCGCCGATTTTTTAGAAAGCAGAAAAACAGTTTTATTAAATGGAGATTGTCAAATTGGATTAGCTGCTCCTACTGAAAGCTTAACCAAATATTTTTACAAAAATGCGGATGCTGACGAATTAATTTTTATTCATAAAGGAAAAGGGAAACTAAGAACTTTTTTAGGAAATATTAATTTTGAATATGGCGATTATTTAATTATTCCAAGAGGAATGATTTATCAAATAGAATTTGAAACTGCGGAGAACCGTCTATTTTATGTTGAGTCGTTTGCACCATACTATACACCAAAACGTTATAAAAGTTCATCAGGTCAGTTATTAGAACATTCGCCATTTTGCGAGCGTGATTTTAAATTACCAACTGAATTGGAAACATACGATCAAAAAGGTGATTTTATTATTAAAATAAAAAAAGAAGGAATGATACATGAAGTAGTTTATGCTACTCATCCTTTTGATGTTGTTGGTTGGGACGGATATAATTTCCCTTACGGATTTAGTATTCATAATTTTGAACCAATTACTGGTCGCGTGCACCAACCACCACCGGTGCATCAAACATTTGAAACTTCAACTTTTGTTGTATGTTCATTTGTACCTCGTTTGTATGACTACCATCCTTTATCAATACCGGCTCCTTACAATCATAGTAACATTGATAGTGATGAAGTATTATATTATGTAGATGGAGATTTTATGAGCCGTAATAATATTGAACAAGGACATATTACTTTGCATCCAAAAGGAATTCCTCATGGCCCTGCGCCTGGAGCAATGGAACGAAGTATTGGACATAAAGACACTTTAGAATTAGCCGTAATGGTAGATACCTTTAGGCCATTAATGGTAACCGAAGATGCTATGGGAATTGATGATGGGAAATATTATAAAAGTTGGGTAGATTAAAAGTTGTAAGGATAAAGGTATAAGAATTAAGAATAAAAGGTAATTAAAATGGAATCTAAACTTTTAAAAAATAAATTGGAATTACGTTCGCTTTATATGGCGATGTGGAGTTGCAGGTAATTTTAGATTACCAAAATCAACCAATTTATAAATTATTAAAGAACTAAAAAACATGTCAAAAGAAATAAAAAACGTAGAGTACGGATTAGAAAAAATATTTGAAGGTGCACAAGACTTCTTACCTTTATTAGGAACAGATTATGTAGAGTTTTATGTAGGTAACGCCAAACAATCAGCGCACTACTATAAAACAGCATTTGGTTTTCAATCATACGCTTATGCAGGATTAGAAACAGGATTAAAAGACAGAGTATCTTATGTTTTAAAACAAGATAAAATTCGTTTAGTATTAACCACTGCATTAACAAGTGATTCGCCAATTGGTGAGCATGTTAAAAAACATGGTGATGGCGTTAAAGTAATTGCGCTTTGGGTTGAAGACGCTCGTAAATCGTTTGAAGAAACTGTGAAACGTGGCGCCAAAGTTTACATGGAACCAGTTGTAGAAAAAGATGAACAAGGTGAAGTTGTAAGAGCGGGTATTTATACTTATGGCGAAACAGTGCACATGTTTGTAGAACGTAAAAACTACAAAGGAGATTTTTTACCAGGATTTAGAAAATGGGAAAGTGATTACAATCCTGCGCCAGTAGGTTTAAAATTTATTGATCACATGGTTGGTAACGTTGGTTGGAATCAAATGAACGCAACCGTAAAATGGTACGAAGATGTGATGGGTTTTGTAAACTTTTTAACCTTTGACGATAAACAAATTACTACAGAATACTCTGCTTTAATGAGTAAAGTAATGAGTAACGGTAACGGACGTATTAAATTCCCGATTAACGAACCTGCTGAAGGAAAAAAGAAATCACAAATTGAAGAGTACATTGATTTTTATGAAGGTGCTGGCGTACAGCATTTAGCATTAGCTACGGATGATATCATTAAAACAGTTGCCGAATTAAAAGCACGTGGTATTGAATTTTTACCGCCGCCACCGCAAGCCTACTATGATGATATTCCACGTAGATTAGGTGTGCACATGGATATTATGAAAGAAGATATTAAAGAACTTCAACGTTTATCTATTTTAGTAGATGCTGATGAAGAAGGCTATTTATTACAAATATTTACAAAACCTGTAGAAGACCGTCCAACTTTATTTTACGAAGTGATACAACGTATGGGCGCTAAAGGTTTTGGTGCAGGTAATTTTAAAGCTTTGTTTGAATCTATTGAAAGAGAGCAGGCATTGAGAGGAACGTTATAAGTACGGTCATGCTGAACTTGTTTCAGCATCTCTGAGACTCTGAAACAAGTACAGGGTGAAAATAATTAAACCCCGAAGAAATTCTTCGGGGTTTTTTGTTTCATATTTTATTATATTTGATAGGGCGAAACGTTATAGTCGTTTCTAATTAATTGCACATAGATAAATGGTATTTAGTAATTAGTTATGCGGCATTTTTGGGCGACACACAAACAGCGACTTTAAAGTATGGACAGAAAAAATTGGACCACTGAAAAACTCTTCTCTCGACTTTTAAATAATAAGTCGGACAGAACATATTGGGACAATATTAGTGCATTACGTTCTCGACCAGACAATGAAGTATTTAAAAAATCTTCGGAACTTACAAAATCAAAAAATCCAAATGAACGAAACATTGGAATTGATGTTCTATCTCAATTAGGAATGACTCCCAGACCTTTTCACAAACAAACAATGAAAAGGTTTTTCGAGTTATTAAAAGTTGAAACTAACGAAAAAGTTTTAGGCTCGCTTCTATCTGCAATTGGACACAATAATGAGAATTTAAATAAATCCCAAATCACCTTAATTACATCTTTCAAAAACCATAAAAGTATTTGGGTAAAACAAGGTCTTGTTTTTGCAATTAGCGGCATTGAAAGTCAGCAAGCAATAGACACATTAACTATTTTGTCCAATGATAAAACATCTGCAATCCGAAATTGGGCAACATTTGGAATTGGAACGCTTAGCGAACGTGACAATATAGCTATTAGAAAAGCCTTGTTCGCTAGAATTAAAGACAAGCACCAAGAAACAAAGCTCGAAGCAATTGTAGGTTTAGCTAAACGTAAAGACCTGCGTGTAATAGAAACTATTAAAAAAGAATTAAGTAAAGGTGAATTTGGAGCTTTACTATTTGAAGCCATTGAAGAATTAAATGACAAACAGTTTCTACCATTATTACAACAGAATTTGAAAACTGCAAAAAGTGACAAAGGAATTAATCCTGAGTGGGTAAAAGGCCTAGACAACTGTGTGAAAAATTTAAAGCGAACTAGCTAAGAAAAAACGACCATATAACAACTGCTAGGCAATATTATAAAGACTCATGGTTGCAAATTGCGACCATGAAACCAAAGAATTGAAGGGGCAGTTTAACTGATAAATGGGATATTTTAAAACCTTACAGATGTTGATTAAACTTAAACCGGATCCGCATCTATCTGCAATCTGTAAATACTTTTTTTATTATTAAATTGTAGCGTATCTATTTCTTGTTTCAGTAAATTACGCACTTGCGTTGGAGAATACTCTCTGTTTATTTTTAAGAGAATGCGTTTATGGTACTGATCTTTTATTTTAGCTACCAAAGGAAATTCAGGGCCAAGCATCATGCCGCCAAATAAAGGCTTTAATTGGTTAGCTAATTGTTGCGCCAAATCATTCACTACATTTTGCTCTTTAGAGACAATAGATAATTCAATCACGCGCGTGAATGGCGGATAATGAAACTGCTCGCGTTCATTAATTTGTGATTGGTAAAACTGTAAATAATTATCAGCCAGTACATGATTAATAACTGAATGTTCGGGATGATTAGTTTGTATGTAAACGGTTCCTTTTTTATCCTTACGCCCTGCTCTACCACTTACTTGCACAATGAGTTGATATGCTTTTTCGAAAGAACGGAAATCAGGAAAATTTAATACACTATCTACATTTAAAACGCCTACGACACTTACATTATCAAAATCCAAGCCTTTGGTTACCATTTGTGTTCCAACAAGGATATCAATATTTCCTAGTTCAAATTCATCAATCAATTGCTTGTAGGCATACTTACTACGTGTGGTATCTAAATCCATACGCGCTACTTTAGCATTAGGAAATAAAATTTCAATTTCTTCTTCTATTTTCTCAGTGCCAAAACCTTTATATTTTAAATTGTTGTTTCCACAAGCACCACAACTGGTTGGTGGCTGCATGGAATAACCACAATAATGGCAACTTAATCTGTTAGTTTGTTTATGATAAATTAAAGCCACATCGCAATGCGTACAATGCGGAATCCAATTGCAGCTTGTGCATTCGGTATAAGGCGCAAAACCACGGCGGTTTTGAAATAAAATAACTTGTTCTTTTTTAGCTAATGCCTGAGTGATAGCAGTTACTAATTGATGAGAAAAAATACCTTTATTTTGATGTTGTTGATTTTCTTTTTTCAAATCACATACCACTGTTGTTGGCAAACTTGCATTACCATGTCGCTGAGCAATACGCACTAAACCAAACTTTTGATGTAAAGCATTATAGTAAGTTTCAAAAGCTGGCGTGGCAGTTCCTAATAATACTTTTGATTTATGTAAATTTGCTAAATACATAGCAGCATCGCGGGCATGATAGCGAGGCGCAGGATCATGTTGCTTATAAGAATTATCATGTTCTTCATCAACAATAATTAATCCTAAATTATTGAAAGGTAAAAACAAAGCCGAGCGTGTTCCTAAAACTATATTAAAATGTTTGGCATCTAATTTATCATCACCTTCATGTAAAATAGAATTCCATATTTCGACCCGTTCGTTCTCGCTAAATTTAGAATGGTAAATTCCTACCGAGTTTCCAAACACTGCTCTGATGCGGTTGATTAACTGTGTAGTCAAGGCAATTTCAGGTACTAGATATAATACTTGTTTTCCTTGAGCAATTACTTTATTAATGAGTTCAGAGTAAATTTCTGTCTTGCCACTACCCGTTACGCCATGCAATAGCACCGCCTGCTTAGTTTTAAAATGTTCTTCAATTTCTGAAACCGCTTTTAATTGAAATTCATTTAATGTTTTATTGGTTTTTTCTTTATTATCAAATAATAAACGGCTTGTTTCTAATTCTGTTTCAATTAAAATTTCTTTTTTCACTATGCCTTTTATTACAGCCGTATCAACTGTTTTTAATAAAATAGATTTTTTAACCAATCCTAATTGTTTAGCAGTTTCATCTGATTTTAAAAGATGTAACATCAACAATAGTAATTCAGCTTGTTTAAAGGCTTTCTTTTCGAGAGTATCTAAAGTTTCTTTTAATTGTTGCTCGTTATTTAATAGCGTTGGATTGACGCCAATATAATCAACTAACTTAGGCTTGTACTTATCTTTTATTTCTTCATAAATAACAATCGCCCCTTTTTTAATGAGTTTATTAATAAATACCTGAACTGTTTTTATAGCGAGCATCACACTCACATCATCAAAACTTAAAGAGGCATTTACTTGCAACGCTTCTAAAACCAAATGTTCTTTCTCAGTAAAATACTCATAAGGCATTTCATCTAGACTGAACTCTGTATTTAAAGTAATATGTGATGTACTACTTAATTTTAATCCACTTGGCAAAGCGGCATTCATGACATCACCTGGATTACAGATATAATATTGTGCAATCCAGTCCCACAATTGTAATTGAGCAGCTGTTACAATAGGTTCGTCATCTAAAATCGTTTCAATGTATTTAGCAACGTAATCTTTTGGAGGATTAGAATGAACAGCATAAACGATGGCTGTGTAAAATTTAGTTTTTCCAAACTGAACAATGACTCTTTTACCAACTGCAATAAATTCGTTTAATTCTTTTGGGACACGATACGTGAATTTATTAGCTACGGATAGCGGAACAATTACATCAACGAATAAAGTTGTTTGAGAAGTGTTATGTGTTGTTTGATCCAATAGTGAGTAAATTTCTTGTAGTTATTATTTAATTATCTAATTGTCTCATTGCCAAATTATCTAATTACTATTTAACTAATTAAGGCTGCCAAAAATACTCCTGCAATCATCGACATAATTTTAGCAATATTATAACGATGATTTTCTCCTGTTTCAAACATAATAGCAGTTGAAATATGTAAAAAAATACCAATCACAACGCCAAATGATAATTTTAAAAAGCCATCGTAGTTTTGTACTCCAAATGAATTTAAGGCATAGCTAATAAAACAACCCAAGGGTGCCATTAAAGCAAAGCCTATTAAAAGCATTACTGTTTTTAGCTTAGTGGCTTTGTGTTCTAATAATAGTGTTACAAAAGCAATGGCAATAGGAATATTGTGAATCGTAATTCCAAATACTAACGATTGTTGAGTTGATAAAACAGTTCCCACATGTGTTTCAATAATGCCACTTTGATAAATAGGTAAACCTTCTAATAAGGAGTGTAAATACAAACCTGCAATCATGCCCATTGGTAAATGCTTTTTACAGGAGTCGGAATGTGAATGAACGTGTCCGTGCTCAATACCAGCACTAAAATATTCTAATAAAATTTGAATAAAAAAACCAACTAATATAAATAAGCCAACAACTTTATAGTTACTGTTCTCATAACACTCTGGCAATAAATGCGTAACCGAAATTGTAAATAAATACGCTGCACTAAACGCTAATAAAAAACGTAAATTTTTTGCTTTAATTTTTAACGACAAAAAAATAAAGCCAGTTAACAAAACTGGTAAAGCAAGATATAGAGTTAATAATCCTAAGTTCATTGTTTTTGTAATACTAAAATTAAACGAGGTGATGTTTTTAAATCAAATTCTTGTAACTGATAATTTCCAAATGTATGCAGGATGTTTAAATTACAATCTGAAGCTAAACCTTCAAAATATGCTTTATCAAATAATTTCACGCGTTCTTCAAAATTAAATACTTGTCCTTTATCAGAGAAATTAATGTTTTTGATGACTGTATTATTTTCTATTTTTTTATTGATATTAAATACAATACCGTCATACGTAATTGTATCAGTTTGTTTTATAATTCCTTTGACGTATTCCGAATTCAAATAATCAAACACAAACAATCCATTTGGTTTTAATCCTTTTTGAACGGCATCAAACACATGCAAATCGTCCTCTCTTTTTTCAAAATATCCAAAACTAGTAAATACATTAAATACTACATCAAAATAATTAGTACGGAACAATTGACGCATATCATGCTGATAAAACTCTAAGGTATCGTTCGCACTTTTATTGGCTTCATGAATACTACATTCCGACAAATCAGTTCCGATAACTCTGTATCCTTTTTGATTCAGGTAAATACTATGCCTTCCTTTTCCACAACATAAATCCCAGCAAACCGAATTTGATTTTAATTTTAAAAATTGAGTGATGTTATCTATAAACAAAGATGCTTCTTCATAATTTCTATTTTTATAGAGTATATGATAGTATGGTGTATCAAACCACGATGAGAACCATTCTTTTTCCATAGTATACAAAGGTATTAAAACAAAAACACCGAACTAAAAAAGCTCGGTGTTTTTATTTGATATTTTAAATAAAATTATCTTGCTATTACTTTAACATACTGGTATGGTGAGTATTTTTTCGTGTTTTGATAATCAGCTTCATATAATGGACCGCGAACTGCTGATATTTTAATAAACTCGATTTTACCAACATCGCCGCCTTTAGCGCTTACAGCTGCTTTAATTTTTTCTTCCATTTTAGATGCTCTTGAAGAAGCTAAATCTTTATTATCTGCGAAGGCACGAGTAGGCACTTGTGATGCACTAGACATGATTTTAACTTTTGGGTTACATTCTTTAGATTTACTAATAATTGCATCAATTAATACGTCCCAATCTTTTCTCTCTTCGATATCATCTTTATTATATCCAAAATTTTGCTTAAAATTAACTGGGGAACCACAAGCTACATTTGGTTTATAATCAATATTATCGTTGTTATTTTTAGGTTCTTTAACCGCTATTTGTGAGTCATCTAAATACAATATTTGCGTGATAGATTTACTGCCTTTTATCCCAACAGTATTAAATGAACTCACTTTCGATTTTTTGCCATTTACTTCAGCAACTAAAGTATATAATTTATCAAATGCTAAAGGTGTTGCATCTTTTTTGCCATTCGCATCAACATCAAAGCTAATATCTGAGCCACCTTTTTCAGTTAAAGTGATTTTAGCATTTGCAACTGGTTGTTTGTCGTTTACATTATTTAAAACCAAAGTATTTAAAATAACACCTTTTGTTTTAGCTTTGATACTACCTAATAAATTAACTGGTTCTAAATTGATTTCTTTTTTAATCTCTTGATAAGCTAAATCACTTGTTACAAAAATATCTTCATTATAAAATTCTTGTCCTTTTGCTTGATAAGAGAAATTATAATTTTTGTTTGGAGCCAAAATAGTGGCAAATGTCCCATTTTCTTTTGGCCTGTAAGTACCAACAATCTCACCTGTTTCTTTATTAGTAACAATAATCATTAAATCATCAGGTAATTTTTCGCCTTCTGCTGGCACAATAGAACCTTTAAATAAAACCAATGGTTTTTCTTTAGCATCAGGAATAGACATCACATACAAATCTTTTTCCCCATGACCACCATCTGTAGCGGAAGAGAAATATCCACGTTTTCCATCTGGAGAAGTTACAAAAAACACATCGTCATCTGTTGTATTAATCGGATAACCCATATTAATAGGATCCGCAAATTTTTTATCTTCTTCTATTGTTGTAAAGAAGATGTCAAATCCTCCCATCGATTTATGTCCAACGGAAGCAAATATTAAAGTAACGCCATCAGGATGAATGTATGGTCCATCTTCATCATACTTCGTATTAATAGTTGGCCCAACATTTAACGCTTTACTCCAAGCTCCGTTCGGTAATTTTACACAACGATAAATATCACGTCCACCATATCCACCTGGTCGATCTGATACAAAATATAACGTATTGTTATCAGCGCTTAAACAAGCGTGAGATTCCCAATATTTAGAGTTGATATCAGAACCAAAACTTTGTAAAAAGCTCCAATCTTTTCCATCCCAAGTACTAAAATAAACGTTTCCATTTCCATTATCATCTTTAAACACAATTAAGGTTTGTCCATCTGCTGTTAAATTAATAGACCCATCATGGCCAGCTGTGTTAATGTTTTGGCTAATGGATTTTGGAGAAGACCAAATTCCCATAGCATCTTTATAAGAAATAACAATATCTTCAAAATACTGGCCATCCTGCAATCTTTCTCCTCCAGTACCTGTATTTCTTCTGGTTGTATAAATCAAACTTGATTCATCCGCACTTAACACTGGACTGTACTCTGGAAAGGGACTATTAATGCTGTCTCCCATGTTTTGAATTTTCACGTTGATGGGCGTTGCAATAATTTCTTTAGCAAATGTGTTTTGTGATTTATAAAACTCTACATCCTCTTTAGTTTCTTTATCCTTTGCGTAGTTATTTAAAAAATAATCATATTGCACTAATGCTTCATCAAATTTATAGTTGATATGAAGTGCTTTTCCATAATAAAAATAAGCCAACGGCGGGGCTGATTTTTCAGAAGGGTTGTCGTTTTTATAATTTTTAGAAATATCTTTTAAAGATTTTGCTAAAAATCCTTCGGCTAAACCCTTATTTGTTGATGAGTTTAAATAGCAAAAACCAATATTAAAATTAACATTCGCGGATGATGAATCTTGCTTATATGCTTCTAGGAAATTTTTAAGAGCTACGTCATAGTTTTCCTCTCCTACTAAAAACATTCCCTCTCTAAAATAATCGGTATAACTTCCCGATGGTAATTGTGCTTTAACTGTATTAACTCCAAGCAACACAGTAATAATTAATAAAAAAAATTTCTTCATCTGATTTTAATTAACAAGTCAGCAAAAATAGCATAATTTTAGACAAATACCACAATTTAACCGATAAAAAATCCCCCGCCAGATGGCGGGGGATTTTAACATTATATCATATAACAAAATTATGAAATTCTAGTAGTATCCCATTGCTCCATGTAATCAGCAACTTTTCTTAAAAAAGTACCTCCTAATGAACCATCAACAACTCTATGATCGTATGATAAAGATAAGAACATAAAATGTCTGATAGCAATTACATCACCTTGAGGTGTTTCAATCACCGCAGGTTTCTTTTTAATAGTGCCAACAGCTAAAATTGCTACTTGCGGTTGTAAAATAATTGGTGTACCCATTACATTACCAAAACCACCCACATTTGTTAATGTAAAAGTTCCTCCTTGAATTTCATCAGGAGATAACTTATTAGCACGGGCTCTGGTAGCCAAATCGTTTACATTTTTAGTAATACCAACTAAATTTTTCTCGTCAGCATTTTTAATAACAGGTACAATTAAGTTACCACTTGGTAAAGCCGCAGCCATACCAATATTAATATTTTTACGCTTGATAATTTTAGTTCCTGTTTGATCAACAGATACGTTAATCATAGGAAAATCTTTAATCGCTTTAGCTACACACTCAATAAATAAAGGTGTAAACGTAATTTTTTCTCCTTCGCGTTTTTCAAAATCTTTTTTAACTCTATCTCTCCACATGACCATATTCGTCACATCAGCTTCAACAAAAGAAGTTACGTGTGGCGATACGTGCTTGCTCATTACCATATTATCGGCAATGATTTTACGCATACGGTCCATTTCAATAATTTCGTCGCCAGCACCAACTGATACTGCAGGACGTTGAACTAATACGGTATTATCTGGGACTCCAACTGAAGATTTAGTAGTGTTTGCAGCAGGAGTAGAAGTTGTTTCTGTTTTTGCAACTGGAGCAGTTTGTTTGTTACGGTTTGGTAAATAAGCTAAAATATCAGCTTTAGTAACTCTTCCATCTTGTCCAGTTCCTTTAACAGAATCTAATTCCGTTAATGAAATGCCCTCTTCCTTAGCAATACTCTTCACTAAAGGCGAATAAAACTTATCAGAACCCGAAAAATCAACATTTTCGGTAGTTACAACTGGTGTAGCTGATGGTGAAGAAGTGGTTTGTTGAGCTGGAGCTACTGTTTTAGGGGTTTCTGCTACAGATACATTTGCATCAGAAGAAATAATAGCAATAACGGCACCAACTTGTACAACGTCATTTTCGTTAAATAGCTTTTTAATTAATGTACCTTCAAACGGAGAGGGAATTTCAGAGTCAACCTTATCAGTTGCTATTTCTAAAACAGTTTCATCAATTTTAATTGAATCTCCTTCGTTTTTAGTCCATTTAATAATCGTTGCTTCGGCAACACTTTCGCCCATTTTGGGCATTGTTAATTCAAATTGAGCCATTGTAATAAAATAATGTAGAACGCAAAAATAACGGAATATAGCTACTACACAAATTTTATTCGATAAAGTAATGGTTAATTAGTGATTAACTAGCTACAACTTCAATAAAACCAACAGATTGGGACTTTTGAATGGTTAAAGATTTTGAATAATTAAGGATATTCTGAATTAATGAGTCAGATGGCTCGATATGCTCAACAAAAGTTGACTTTTGTTGCTTGTTTGTAGTGGTTTTTAAAATTGTAGAAACAAGAGTAGAAGTTTTTTGCATAGGTAGTTTTAGGGGTTTATGTATGGATAACGACATAAATATCAGTTTATTGTGTCAAATTCAAAAAAATGAAAAAATTCATGTCTTTTCTACTAAAAAGCTTTAGAAAGCCCTAAACTATCTTTTTTGGGAATTTGTATATGAGCGATTTTTTTATTTAATTTTGTATTAAATCTCCCAAAAACTATGTCAATAAAATCAATTTTAGCTGTGTTCTTTATCACAGCATTATCCATTTGTGGATTAACGTATTATTCATCTACTTCTGCAAAAAATGATTCGGGATTTATTAATCCTGCATACAAAGAATATATCTCAGCATATACCGCTGGATATGTTTCAGTAGAAAGTAAAATTTTAATTGTATTGCAAGATGAAACTACTACCGAAATAGAAGAAGGGAAAGAAGTAGATAATAATCTATTTGATTTTAGTCCGAATATAGAGGGGAAACTAACCTGGATTGACAAAAAAACCATAGAGTTTAAACCAGCAACAAAATTAAATAGCAACCAAACTTACAAAGCGAGGTTTCATTTAGGTAATGTATTAAACGTTAGTGACGATTTAAAAGAATTTGAGTTTGAATTTGCAACGCTTAAACAAGCGATGGAAATTACGATTGATGAATATAAAGCGGGAGATAATAATTCATTACAAATTGAAGGGACATTAACTACGGCTGACTATGCAGATAACCTATTTGTAGAAAAAACAACACAAGCCTCACAAAGTGGAAAATCCCTTACTATTAAATGGGTCCACGAAAACTCAACAACACATCATTTTGTTATTGGTAATGTTATAAAAGGGAAAGGTAATGTGATTCTTTCCTATAATGGAGAAGCCATTGGAGCAGCCGAAAAAAATACTCAGGAAATAACGATTCCAAGCTCTACTGAATTTACTTTATTAAACGTATTGATTAACAATGAGCCTGATCAATTTGTAACACTTCAGTTCTCTGATAAAATAGATCCTAACCAAAATTTAGAAGGATTAATTTCTTTTGCAAATCCAAATGGCACTGCAACTATTTCTAATAACGAATATGCAGAAAGTAACTATGAAAAGCTTCCTATCAAAGAATCGAAACTCACTTACTTAATTGAAAACAACTCTATTAAAATTTACACTAACGAACGTTTAGTTGATAACAGAGAATTACATATTAGTAATAGTGTAAAAAATGATGAAGGCAAAACATTAAAAGAAGCTATTGTTTATAATGTGTTTTTTGAAGACTTAAAACCAAGTGTACGATTAGTTGGAAAAGGCGTTATTCTTCCAAATTCAAGTGGATTAATTTTTCCGTTTGAAGCGGTTAACTTAAATGCAGTAGATGTGCGAATTACTCGTATTTACGAAAATAATATGTTGCAATTTTTACAAGTAAATGCGTTAGATGGCAGCAGAGAATTACGTCGTGTAGGTAAATTAGTTATTAAAAAGAAAATCGCCTTACAAGCAAATGGAATTCCAACCCGCAACAAATGGAATAAATATTCTATCGATTTATCTTCTTTAATAAAAGCGGAACCCGGTGCTTTATATAATATACATTTAAGTTTTAATCGCAACTATTCTACTTATAATTGCCAAGGCGATACAAGTTCTAAAGAAGGAGACGAATATATTAATACCGAAGCAAATGAGGATGAAAGAGAATGGGATTATTATAGTTACTATGATGATTATTATGATGAAGATTATTACTATGATTATTCCGAAAGAGATAATCCATGCTCAAGAGCTTTCTATAATAATAAATCTGTTAATAGAAATATTTTAGCTACTAATATTGGCATGATCGCTAAACGTGGGAATGATGGGAAAATAAATGTATTTACCTCTGATTTAATTTCTACTAAACCTTTGGGCAATGTTACCATTGAAGCTTATGACTTTCAACAACAAAAATTAAAACAAGTAACAACTAATTCTGATGGTATTGCCGTTTTAGATACCAAGCAAAAACCATTTGTATTAATTGCAAAACGAGGACAAGAACGCACCTACTTAAAATTAGATGATGGAACTTCCTTATCATTAAGTTCATTTGAAGTAGATGGCGAAGTTGTACAAAAAGGCATTAAAGGATTTATTTATGGAGAACGTGGCGTCTGGCGACCAGGAGACAGTTTATTTTTATCGTTTATTCTAGAAAATAAAACCAAAGAGTTTCCTGAAAACTATCCTGCCTCTTTAGAATTAATAAACCCTCAAGGACAAGTCGTACAAAAATTAACACGTACTAAACACGTGGATGGTTTTTATAATTTTACCACTAAGACGGAAAGTTCAGCGCCAACAGGAATTTATTTAGCTAAAGTAAAAGTTGGCGGAGCAGTGTTCACAAAAAACATTCGTATTGAAACGATTATGCCAAATCGTTTGAAAATAAATTTAGATTATAAGAAAGATAAAATCTATAGTAGCGATTTAACTTTAAATAGTGATTTATTTATTAATTGGTTACATGGCGCACCAGGCAGAAACTTAGAAGCTAAGATTGATGTTTCTTTATCTCAAATTGCAACAGAGTTTAAAGGATACAAAGGCTACACGTTTGATAATCCTGCTCAAAATTTTTATTCTGAAACTCAAACTATTTTTAGCGGAAGAACTGATGATAATGGTAAAACAACCATTAATGCTCAGTTAAGCGACACGAAAGATGCGCCAGGATTTTTAGCAGCTAACTTCACAATCAGAGCCTTTGAAGAAGGTGGTTCATTTAGTACAGATAGATTCACGATTCCTGTTTCTCCATTTACAAATTACGTGGGTGTAAAAGTTCCTGAAACAAAAGACGGTGAACAATATTTAGAAACCGATACGGATCATGACATACAAATTGCTACCCTTGATGAATTTGGTAAAGCAACATCTCGTTCTAATATCGAAGTAAAAGTTTACAAATTAGATTGGCGTTGGTGGTGGGATAATTACAATCAAGATTTATCATCTTATATCGGCAGTAATTATCACGAACCAATTTATACAGAATCTATTTCTTCGTCAAATGGTAAAGCAAATTTTAAATTACGTGTCAACCAACCATCATGGGGACGTTATTTAGTATATGTAAAAGATGTTGAAAGTGGACATGCTTGCGGAAAGATTGTATTTATTGATTGGCCAAGCTGGGCAGGTAAATCGCCAAAAGGAAATGAAGGTAGTAATGTATTAACTGTTAACACAGATAAAGACGAGTACAAAGTTGGTGATAAAGCCAAAATTTTAATTCCTAGTCCAACTGGTGGAAAAGCTTTAATCAATATCGAAAATGGTTCTCGCACTTTATTAAGCAAATGGATTGACACGAAACAAGGTGTGACTGAATATGAATTCACAGTAACTAAAGAGATGACGCCAAACATTTATGTCTTCGTGCATTTAATTCAACCACATGCACAAACTGTGAATGATTTACCAATTCGTTTATATGGAGTTGCTTCTTTAATGATTAAAGATGAAAACACCATTTTAAAACCTGTGATTAAAACAGATGCCGTTTGGAAACCTGAAAGTAAAGAAATAGTAAAAGTAAGTGAAGCAAACGGAAAAGAAATGGCATATACTTTAGCCATCGTTGATGAAGGTTTATTAGACATTACGCGTTTTAAAACTCCGGATCCATGGAAAGCATTTTATGCGAAAGAAGCCTTAGGTGTGAAAACATGGGACGTGTACGATAATGTAATTGGTGCTTTTGGAAATGCCATGAGCCGTATTTTATCTATTGGTGGTGATGATGCTGCTAACAATAAACCTGAAAATAGCGCTTTACGTTTTAAACCTATGGTGCGATTTGTTGGACCATTCCATTTAAAGAAAGGCGAAACAGCTACTCACAAAATTGATATTCCGCAATATGTTGGCTCAGTAAGAGTGATGGTAGTAGCAGGCTGTCAGGGTGCGTATGGTAATGCAGAAAAAGCAGTGCCAGTTCGTAAACCATTAATGATACTTTCTACTTTACCAAGAGTTTTAGGCCCGGGTGAAGAAGTGAATTTACCTGTGACTATTTTTGCGATGGAGAAAAAAGTGAAGAATGCTACTGTAACCATTACAACAGATAAATTTACGGAGGCTATTGGAGGCAATACACAAAACGTTACGTTCAATTCGATTGGAGATAAAGTGATTAATTTTAAATTAAAAATTAAAGATGCTTTAGGTGTTTCTAAAATTAAAATTGTAGCAAAAGGTGCTGGAGAAACTGCCTCTGAAACCATTGAAATAGCAGTGCGAGCAAATAATCCAAGCATTACCGACGCAGATGAATATGTATTAACAGCTAATAAAAATTTATCAATTAACTATTCGCCTATTGGTATGAGTGGAACTAATAAAGCGTTTATTGAATTGTCAACACTACCGTCTATTAATTTATCTCAACGATTAGAATATTTAGTGCAATATCCTCACGGCTGTGTAGAACAAACTACCTCATCAGTATTTGCGGGATTGTATTTAAATGATATTACTGATTTAACTGATGGACAGAAAAAATTTATTGACAATGCTACTAAAGCTGCCATTAATAGATTAAAAGGATTTCAAACGTCTAGCGGAGGATTATCTTATTGGCCGGGATTAAATTCAGCAGATGAATGGGGAACCAATTATGCGGGGCATTTTTTAATTGAAGCAAAAACAAAAGGTTATTCGTTACCTTATGGCTTATTAGATAATTGGAAACGTTATCAAAAACAAAAAGCACAAAATTATACGAGCAATAAAAACACCGCTTATTATGGTGAAGATTTAACACAAGCCTATCGTTTATATACTTTAGCGCTAGCTGGTGCTCCAGAACTTGGTGCCATGAATCGCTTAAAAGAAAAAGCAAGTTTATCAAACGAAGCTAAATGGCGTTTATCAGCTGCTTATGCATTAGTTGGGCAAACAGAAGTGGCTAAAAAAATGATTTACAATGTTCCATCTACGCCAAAAGCTTATCAAGACTATTATTATACCTATGGAAGTTTGGAACGTGATGATGCTATGATTTTAGAAACCATGACTTTATTGAAAGATAACAGTAATGCATTTTTAAAAGTAAAAGCATTAGCAGCTAAATTAGGGAATAATGAATATTGGTTTAGCACACAATCTACCGCTTACTGTTTAATGGCAATAAGCAAGTATGCTAAAGTAAATGGCGCTAATTCTAACGTAACTGCTGACGTAAAAATTGGTAGTGAAAGTATTTCTGTTTCTGATTTTTCAAAAACAAAATTCAAAATGATTGAACTGAAAAATGCGAATGCTTCTACACCAATAAAGGTAACTGTAAAAGGTAGTGGCAATTTATTTGCTCGTATCGTTAAACAAGGTATTCCGAAAGCAGGAATGGAAACGGATAAATTCAGTAACCTCGAAGTGTTAGTGAATTACAAAACATTAAATGGCAACCCAATTGATGTGACTAACTTAGAACAAGGAACTGATTTTATGGCGGAAGTCACTATTAAAAACCCTGGCATCAGAGGTATGTACAGAAACTTAGCCTTATCACAAATTTTTGCCAGTGGTTGGGAAATTCGCAACCAACGTTTAGATAATATAACATACATCAAAGGCGATGTGCCAACTTATCAGGATATTAGAGATGATAGAGTTTACAGTTATTTTGATTTAGGAGCTGGTTCAATTAAAACATTTAAAGTACTTTTAAATGCTTCTTATAATGGAACGTATTATTTGCCAGGAGTTAATTGTGAAGCTATGTATGATAATAGCATAACAGCTCATGTTTCTGGTAAATGGGTAACGGTAAGAAAACAAGGAGAGATACAGTAGTAACGATTACAAACCCTGCCAGAGTTTAGAACTCTGGCAGGGTTAAAATAAAAAATAAAAAAATGAAACTAGATATATTAGCCATAGGTGTTCATCCAGACGATGTTGAATTATCAGCATCAGGAACTATTTTAAAACACATTGCCTTAGGAAAAAAAGTAGGTATTTTAGATTTAACGCGTGGCGAATTAGGAACACGTGGAAGTGCTGAATTGAGAACTCAGGAAGCAAATAATGCAGCCAAAATTTTAGGTTTATCTGTTAGAGAACAATTAACGATGGCGGATGGCTTTTTTGAAAACAACGAAGCACATCAAAAACAAATCATAAACATCATCAGAAAGTACCAACCTGAAATTGTATTGTGTAATGCTATTGATGACAGACATCCTGATCACGGACGAGCAGCTAAATTAACCGCTGACGCTTGCTTTTATAGCGGTTTAGCAAAAGTAGAAACGAAAGATGGTAATGTTACTCAATCTGCATGGCGACCGAAAGCTGTATATCATTATATACAAGATAATTTTATTGAACCTGATTTTGTAATTGATATTACAGCGCACATGGATAAAAAAATGGAATCGATTATGGCGTACTCTTCACAATTTTTTGATCAAAATTCAAAAGAACCTGCAACTCCTATTTCTAGCAAAAATTTTATGGAATATATAAAAGCAAAAGGCAGTTTGTTTGGAAGGGCCATTAATGTTGATTATGCCGAAGGCTTTACCGTAAACCGTTATATTGGTGTAGAGAATTTATTTGATTTGAGATAGATGTTCGTCATTGCGAGGATCACGCCTTGGCGTGAGACGAAGCAATCTCATACTTAGAAAAGTAAACTATAACTAAAAATAACTCAGTTTGAGATTGCTTCGCTTTGCTCGCAATGACGAAAGATCAATCCCTCTCCCACTTTCTGCTACTTCTCCCCTCTTGCTTTATTACCTGCCAATTTTCTTTTTTAGCTCGTCGCAATAATTTTACACGCAAGCGTTTTGGATAAAAGTTTGTTGTAATAATAGCAAAACGAGATTTTCGCTTACATATCTCTGCCTTACTTAACACATCATAAGCACCAGCAGCACAACGCATTCCTAAAAAAGCATAATCGTAAGGTGTTTTAGTAAAGTAAGTTTGTTCCGTTTCTTTAAACTTATTAAGCTGTAATTGTGTAACAGGAATAATGACAGTGGTAATTTTTAATTTCCCTGTATCGCCATGCCATTTTAAATCCTTATCAATCCTATATTTACCTGCACTTTTACTTTTATGAGCAAATATATGCCATGCACCATTATTAGTACCGTAGCTTATAATTTTTTGATTAGCTTCCATATATACGTGTCCGCCATGTATACCGCCAAACTGTTTTGATTCGCTATTTTTAAAAGTATGCTTTGGTTTTGAGCCATACACAAAATGTAACTTCACAAATAAAGAGTCGGAAGCACAAAGAAAATGAGAGAGAAATAAAAAAAGAAAAATAAAACGCCACATGATATTACATCACATGTAAGTTATCTAACGTATCTTTTGTATAAAAGAAATTAATTAAGTTTAATACGCTAAAGTGAGGAATTGAACTTCCGCCACCTGTATATGTTGCAGTTTTAACAACCTTTTCAGTAACAATCTTAGGTTGTGTAGTAGTATGCGGTTTTACAATTTGTGGATGCTTTACACAATCTTTAGGTTGCTGTTGAGCCTTAGGCTGTGGCGTAGTTGCATGTACTTTAAATAAGCATGCAAAAGTGAAAATATAAATAAAAACTAATGTCTTCATTTTTAGAGTTTTAGCTATATCAAAAATAAAGCTTTTTTTCAAATAAACAAATTATCCAATTTTACTCCAAGAACTTCTAGTTTTACCTTGGTATTGTAGTTGATTCATTAATAATTGGTTCTCTTGGCTTGTTAAATTAGGGTCTTCGTTTAAAATTGCTTGTGCTGATGAGCGCGCCAGCTGTAAAATTTGCCCATCTTGAGCTAAATCAGCTATTTTAAGATCTAAAACCCCACTTTGTTGTGTTCCGTCTAGGTCTCCAGGACCACGTAATCTTAAATCCACTTCGCTAATTTCAAAACCGTCGTTGGTTCTCACCATCGTTTCCATTCTTAGCTTACTATCTGCACCCAATTTATAGGAAGTCATTAAAATACAATACGATTTATCAGCACCTCGTCCTACCCTACCTCTTAACTGATGCAATTGAGATAAACCAAAACGTTCTGCACTTTCAATTACCATAACGGACGCATTCGGAATATTAACTCCTACTTCAATAACAGTAGTAGCCACCATTATTTGTGTCTCTTTTTTAATGAAACGCTGCATTTCAAATTCTTTTTCGGCAGGCTTTAATTTTCCATGCACAATACTTATTTGATATTGAGGTACAGGAAAATCATCTAGCAATGCTTCATATCCATGTTGTAAATTTTGATAATCCATTTTTTCACTTTCCTGAATTAATGGATATACAATATACACTTGTCTGCCTAAAGCAATTTCTTGTTTCATAAAACCAATCAAACGTAACCGCTGACTTTCCATAAAGTGCATGGTGGTTATTGGTTTGCGGCCTGGAGGTAATTCATCTATGACAGATGTATCTAAATCACCATATAAAGTCATGGCTAACGTTCTTGGGATTGGTGTAGCCGTCATAATTAATACATGTGGAGGTTGAATATTTTTCTTATGCATTTTACCACGCTGTGCTACTCCAAAACGATGTTGCTCATCAATAACAACTAAACCCAAATTTTTAAATACAACCACGTCTTCAATTAAAGCATGCGTGCCAATTAAAATATGAATGGCTCCTGATTGTAAATTCTCATGCAACTCTCTTCGAGCTTTTGTTTTAGAAGAACCTGTTAACAAAGCCACTTTCAAACCTAAAGGTTCTACTAATTCACTAATCGTTACAAAATGTTGTTTAGCTAAAATTTCAGTTGGCGCCATTAAGCAGGATTGATAACCATTATCAACTGCTAATAACATACTTAATAAAGCCACTAAAGTTTTTCCACTTCCAACATCTCCCTGAACTAAACGACTCATTTGTTTACCCGAACCCATATCCACTCTAATTTCTTTCACCACACGTTTTTGAGCATTGGTTAATTGAAAAGGCATGTGATGGTTATAAAAATCATTGAAAACATCTCCAACTTTATTAAATACAAATCCTTGAACGTTTTGATGACGAACTAAATTACTTCGTAGTAATCTTAATTGAACGTAAAATAATTCCTCAAACTTTAAACGAAACCTTGCTTTCTCTAATAATACTTTTGAATCTGGAAAATGAATTTGATTTAAAGCTTCTAATTTTGAAAGCAAATTAAAATCCTGAATAACCGTTTGAGTTAATGATTCAGTAATATTTTGTGAATTTAACTGAAGGGTAAGTATTCGCAAACATTTACGAATACCATCGCTATCTAAATTACGATACTTTAATTTTTCGGTGCTGTGATATACGGATTGAAAAGAAGATTGAATAGCTAATAGTTCGGGAGTAACCACATCAATTTCGGGATGCGCCATATTAAAACGTCCCATAAAGGATGTTGCTTTTCCGTAAACAATATATTCGGAATTTGATTTTAATTTTTCAGCCATCCATTTTGCTCCCTGAAACCAAACCAATTCTATAATACCAGAACTGTCTCTAAATTTAGCGACCAAACGTTTGGTTCTTTTATCTCCCGCAAACTCAATTTCAATAATATGTCCTCGTAACTGATAATAAGCGCTGTCTTCAATCACTTCTCGCACACTATGAAAGTGAGTTCTATCCACATACCTAAAGGGATAATGTGTAATTAAATCTTTATAGGTAAACACAAATAATTCTTTTTGCAATACTTCTGCCCTTTGCGGACCAATACCTTTGAGGTATCCAATAGGAGTATCTAAAAAAGAAGCATTCATATAAACAAAATTACTACACATACTCTGTTAATACAATTTTGAGGCATTGATTTATAAACAATCATTCTAAACTATTTTTGTTATGTGAAAAATAAAGTATTAATTATATTCCTTTTTGTTTCTTTTTGTATAAAAGGTCAATTCTTAGATACATTCAAAGTTTTTTTACGTTCTCGGCCTAGCGTTGATGCTCGTTTGGAATCGCGTTACTCATTTATGAATAATTCCTTAATAAAAGTGAGCGGCGTAAGATTAGGCTTAAGTTTTAGAAGAAAGTTGCGTGTAGGTATTGGATATAGTTGGTTAAATACGCCCGTTTATGATAAGAAAATAGTTGTTGATGGATTAGGAAACCCCAGAATGGTAACTAGTTTATTTAAGTTTGGATACATTTGTTATTATGCTGATTTTGTATTTCACAAAACCAAACGTTGGCAGTTAAGTGTGCCTATACAATTGGGGACTGGTATGTATTGGACTCGATACGATGACGGCAAAACAATTACTAATTCAAAAAAACGCTTATTATTATTTTATGAGCCGGGAATTACGGTACAATATAAAATTACACGTTGGTGTGGCTTAGGCTTAGATGTGTGTGCTAGACTAGCTTTAAGAAACACCAATTATGTAAGCAATCATTTAAACTCATTTGTATTGGCACCAAAGTTATTAATATGGTTTGACCAGATATTTTATTTGGCAGCGCCTAAAAATAAATTTACTAAAAAATACGGGCCTGCAAGATGGTAAATTTAACTTTCGTTAACTGAAAGATCTGGCAAGAAAAATAAAATAAAAGAAGCTATTACTGGTAATAACAATCCAATAAAAAACCACTTGATAGGACTTCGTCCCATGCGCTTAGCAAATGATGCTGTAATTAAAGGCATACTTAATAAAACGGTAATTCCCATCATAATAAAAAAAGCAGCTCCCATGTTAAAATAATTTGCCTACAAAATTAAATATATTGTATAACAAATGCTACAATTTATAGCATTCAACTCTATTTTAAATTTGTACTTTTACCTGAGAGCATGTTTAAGATTTATCTTGCAATTTGTTTAAGCTTATTTTTGGCTACAAATGCGTTAAATTTTTCGACATAAAAGGTCTATTATGCCTGCAAAATTTGCCTTTTTTCGCTCAAAAATAAACGATAAACAATTTTACAATACAAATCTAAACAAGCTCCTATGAACGAGAATTTAGACGCTAATAACGAAAAGTTAACCAACACCGATAAGGATTATGAAAAAGCCTTGCGTCCCATAGAGTTTAGCGACTTTAGCGGACAAGAATCGGTAGTTGATAATTTGCGTGTGTTTGTTCAAGCTGCTAAACAACGAGAAGAAGCTTTAGATCATGTATTACTGCATGGCCCTCCAGGTTTAGGAAAAACAACTTTAGCGCATATTATTTCTAATGATTTAGGTGTTAATTTAAGAGTAACGAGTGGACCTGTATTAGATAAACCAGGCGATTTAGCGGGTTTATTAACCAATCTGGAACCATTTGATGTATTGTTTGTAGACGAAATTCATCGTTTAAGTCCTATTGTAGAAGAGTATTTATACTCTGCTATGGAAGATTACAAAATTGATATTATGATTGATAGCGGGCCAAATGCTCGCACGGTTCAGATAAAATTAAATCCGTTTACATTAGTTGGTGCTACAACTCGCAGTGGTTTATTAACGGCTCCGTTAAGGGCTCGTTTTGGAATTACCTCTCGTTTAAATTATTACGATAGTAAAGTATTAACAGGAATTGTGCAACGAAGTTCTGCTATTTTGGGCGTAGAAATTGCTGATGAAGCTGCATATGAAATTGCCCGTAGAAGCAGAGGAACGCCACGTATTGCCAATGCTTTACTAAGACGTGTTCGTGATTTTGCTCAAATAAAAGGAGATGGTACCATTAATATTGATATTGCAACTTACGGTTTAAAAGCTCTGAACGTTGATAAAAATGGATTAGATGAAATGGATATTCGTATTTTATCAGCTATTATCGATAAATTTAAGGGTGGCCCCGTTGGTATAACAACTATTAGTACAGCTGTTGGGGAAGAATCAGGAACGATTGAAGAAGTATACGAACCTTTTTTAATACAAGAAGGTTATATGAGTCGCACGCCACGCGGACGTGAAGCTACCGAAAAAGCCTACAAACATTTAGGAAAATCTTACAGAGGAAGAATGGGCGGTTTATTTGAGGATTAGTTTATTTTTTTCTTTTCTCCACCACTGATAAATTTCTTACTGTATATTAAAGGCACGCCAATTTCTAAAACTGGTTCTTTTACTTTTATTTTTTTACTTATATTTTGATAATCCGAATAATAAATTTTTGTCAAAATTAAAAAGTAAGAAATAAGTAAAGGGCCAAAAATTAAACCTGTAATTCCTAAATATTTTAAGCCTAAAATAATACCAAGTACTGTAATTACTGGGTGCACATCAGCCATTCGTTTAGCTAATAAAAAACGAATAACATTATCCATGCTTCCCATAATTAACACACTCCATAAAATAACAACAATACCTTGCCAATTATCTCCAATAAAAAATAAATAAGCACAAACTGGAACCCAAATAATAGCCGTACCAACAATTGGAATAATAGAAGCAAAACCAGTTAAAATTCCCCAGAAACCTGCATCAGGCAAACCAGCAATTAAATATATAATATAGCCAAATAAACCCTGAACTAAAGCAATTAAAGGAATTCCAATGGCATTACTAAACGTTTGCGCTTTTAACTCTTCGCCAAACATTTTAATTTTTTCTTTTTTAAACGGAAGAGACAAAACGATATACGCCTCCATACGATTAAAATTAATTAGCATGAAATATAAAAAGAAATACATCATCACAATAGATGAGAAAAAATCAAAGCCTTGATTTAAAGCTCCGGAAACAATCTCAGCACTCTTAGTTTTAATGACATCAATATTTTGTGTTGTTATCACCTTAATCCCAAATTTGTGTTGCAAAGTTGAATCTATTTGATGAACGTAAGGTAAAAAGGTATTAGGGTTAGATGCTATTGGTACTACTTTATTATATGCCATTGAAAAAAACAAGGTCATGGGTAGCAAAATAATAAAGAAAGAAACAACAATAATTAAAATAGCGGCCCAACTTTTTTTCCACTTTTTATGATTCACTAATTTTTCCATCCAGCTCTTAAATAGTACATAAAATAATATACTCCCTAAAAAGGCTGTAAAATAATCGCTTAAAGAAACAGCAAGTAATAACCCAAAAACGAGTATGATGATCAAAAAAATATTTTTACTGACTTTAAAATCTGCTTTTGTTTCCATGATAAATGATAGAATATGTATTAGTTGAAATTTTTTAGTAAATTAGTGTAAATATTTAAGACCTCAAAACAATGAATGATAAAACAAAGATAATAGGTGCTTTGGTTTTAGGGGCAATTGCAGGTATTGCTATTGTTAAATTATTAGAATCTGAAAAAGGACAAACTTTTTTGGAAAACACAAAGGATAAAGCAAAATCTACGGTGGATGATATTAAAGCAAAAATAAATCAACTAGAAGGAGAATTAGCTGAACTTTTAAACGGAGACGAAGAGAATAATACAACTAACAAAGCTTAGATTAAAACAATAAATGGAAAACAAACCTGATACATATTTTGACGAGACCTATGATTTAGTAAAAAAATACACTGACGATAGGTTACTGTTGTTAAAAATTCAATCCGCAAAAAAAACAGCGAAAATTACAAGCAAGGTTATATATATATTTATAGCGTCATTTCTTTTATTTTTTATGTTTATGTTTTTAGGCTTTATGTTAGCCTATTACTTTGCTGAAAAACTTAACAGTAATTTTTACGGTTTTAGTATTGTTGCGGGTATATATTTAATCAGTTTATTATTATTCACGTTAATTTACAAATCCTATTTTTCTGAAAAAATTAAGAACATGGTAACAGGTGTATTTTTTGAAAATGATCCATACGATATAGACGAAGACGATGAAGAGTAATAATATAATGGAATTTGCAGATTTAGAACGCGAAGAAATTCGTGTGAAGCGACGTTTAAAAAAGCAAGAAGAAGCCATAAAGATAAAATTAAAAACATTACCTGAAGAAATCGTCACAACAGGTATTACTAAAGTTGTGACTGGAATTTTAAACGGGGATATTTTTAAATCTGCTGTATCTATTGTTAAAACAGTTGGTTCTGCTGTTTTAGGAAATAAAGATGAAGATTCTAATTCTGGAGGAGGCATTATGAGCATCATCAAAAAAATAGTAAAGGATAAATTAGCTGATTAAATATTTTGACTAATAAACAAAAAAAAAGTATCTTTACTATTATGAACTATACTGATTATATTTCGATAAAATCAAACATTAGATTTGGCAGACCTTGTATAACAGGAACAAGAATTTCTGTGTACGACGTTTTAAGTTGGTTTGCTGAAGGAATGACAATACCACAAATCATCGATGATTTTCCTGAATTAAATGAACTACAGATAAAAGCATGTTTAGCATTCGCTGCTGATAGGGAACATAAATTAAAGATTGCTTCATGATAAAAATACTGTTAGATCAAAATCTTTCATTTAAAATAAAAAAAGAAATAAAAGATATTTTTTCTGAAGTAAAACATGTTTCGGATACAAGGCTATCAGATACGGACGATTTAAACATTTGGCATTACGCAAAAATAAATGATTTTTCGATAATTACATTTGATGCTGATTTTGTTGATATATCTACAATAAATGGTTTTCCTCCTAAAATTATCTGGCTTCGAATGGGTAATTCAACAACTTTTAAGATTATTCAAATAATCCGTAATAATCAATTACTTATTACTGAATTTATTTCAAATAATGAAAATGGCTGCTTAGAACTTTATTAGTTAATGTTTCTAATGAATAACAAACAACAATATTCTTCAATCATAAAACAAGAAGCGAAGCGTTTAGGTTTTGACTTTTGTGGTATCAGCAAAGCAGAATTTTTAGAAGAGGAAGCGCCAAAGTTAGAAGCTTGGTTAAAAGCTAGTATGCATGGCAAAATGGAATACATGGAAAACCATTTTGACAAGCGCCTTAACCCTACGCTTTTAGTTGACGGAGCAAAATCAGTTGTATCATTGCTCTACAATTATTATCCTGAGCAAATTCAAAATATAGAGGCGCCAAAAATTTCAAAATATGCGTATGGTAAAGATTATCATGAAGTCATTAAAGAAAAGTTAAAAGAGTTTTTAAATACACTCAAAGAAAAAATTGGTGACGTAAACGGTAGAGCTTTTGTGGACAGTGCGCCAGTATTAGATAAAGCTTGGGCTAAAAAAAGCGGCTTAGGTTGGATTGGTAAAAATGCCAACTTAATCAACAAACAACAAGGGTCTTTCTTTTTTATTGCTGAATTAATTATTGATATTGATTTAGAATATGATGGGCCGATACAAGATTA
>JBKJPW010000011.1:0-40791 GCA_046594225.1 Bacteroidia bacterium | reverse complement strand
TGAAATATAAATTATGATGAAAATTATTATAGCTGTGTTAGTATTCAATTTTTCAGTTTCTAAAGCGCAAGTAATTCCTGTTTATGAAACTTTTAATTTAAAAAATGGGTTAAAAGTGTATTTGCTACAGTATGGTAATATTCCTGCTATTAATGTTAAACTCGTTTTAAATACAGGTAAAGTAAACGAAACACCTGGGCAACAAAATTACAGTGATATTGTATCCAGTGCTATTTTAATGGGTAATGCAAAGTATGATGCAGAAACCCAAACTAACAAAGCATTTGCATTAGGAACAACATTAGCTGCTTCGTCAACCAATGATAATACTATTTTGGAGATGAATATTTTAAGTAAAGATTTAGATGCAGGAATGGATTTAATGTCGGCCGCCGTGTTAATCCCCACTTTTCCAAAAGATAAAATGGATTTATTAATTTCTCAAAATATAGATTTTAATAGCCCCACTAAAATGGATATTGCTGAATTATCATCGGTTTTTAGTAATTATTTTATTTACGGCTTGTCTAATCCATTAGGACGTTATTTTTATAAAACACAAATTCAAAAAATTACCCCTACAATCATAAAAGAATATTATGATTTTAATTTCACTCCTAAAAACACGAACTTAATTATTTGCGGTAGTTTTGATGTTGCTTCTATTAAACCAATTATTGAAAAATATTATGGCTCATGGAAATCAGAATTTGGCAGCGCAAATGACGTTAGCATAGAGCCGCCATCAATTAAAAAAAGAGAAATTGGTTTTGTCAATAGAACTGGAGCCACACAATGTGCTTTGCAATGGAACAAAATTTCACTAGCAGTAACGGATAAAGATCAACTAGCTTTTTCTATAGCTAACTCTATATTTAACGAAGTGTTATTTAAAGAAATTAGAGAAAAAGGTGGAAAAACATACGGAATAGGAAGTTCTCAAAGAAGTAGTAAGTATTCTAATTTATTTTCAATTACATGTTCAGTGAGAAGCAGCGAATTAGTAAGTACCATTGAGTTATTTGATAAAACATTAACAAATTTTAATAGAACGTTAATTGATGATGCAAAGTTTAAAGAATCAGTTTATAAAAGAATTATAGCAATTAAAAAAATGGAAAGTCCTAATGAAATATCAAGTTTTTATAATCCTTTAGTGTATAGTTTCGAAAAAAGAAAAAATATTATCAACGATTTAAATGCTTTAACTTTAGATGATATTAATAGAGTGATTAAAAAGTATTATACTCCAAATGTATATAAGTTGGTTGTAGCTGGTGATGAGTCAAAAGTGTCTGAACAACTAACAAAAATTAACAGTTTGCGAAAATTTACTCATCTAGATATTGAAAAAGATAATTGATATTTACTGTTTTTAAAATCTAAACTAAAACATGACAACTCTTAAAATCCCCTATTTAGTCGCATCAGTTTTTATTATTGCCGCATGTCACTCAATAAAAAAAACAGGAACTACGGCTGCTGTAACTCCTGCCCCTAACCCTGTTATTTCAGCTCCAGTAAGCGAAGCTGTTAAATCAAAAAATGGAGTCTTTGCTCCAGGTGAAGAACAAGTAAATGCAGTAAAAATAAAATATCCAGATGCAACTTTGGCTGTTTTAAATGAAGGTTACACTATTTACACAGGAGCATGTACCAAATGCCACGGCACTAAAAGTATTTATAGAATATCAGAAACTAGCTGGCCATCAATTATTAATGACATGTCTTATGAAGCAAAGTTAACAGCTACTGAAAAGGACGCCTTAACAAAATATGTATTTGCCGTAAAAGCAACTCAACCAGCTGAAAAATAATATTTAATTATATGAAATAGTTATGTTGCCACCAGTAAAATTGCGAAGCACTCAACTAAGCAAATTAAAATAATAAAAAGATTGAGTTAAACACGAATGCAGATAAAATGACAATACCATCAACTAAAAAAAGAATATATACATATGAAACATAACCAAATATTATTAGCCGAAGTAAAACAAGAAGCTATTGCAACAAGAAAATTATTAGAGTTAGTTCCTTTTGAAAAAGGAGATTTTAAACCTCATGAAAAATCAATGACATTATTGCGTTTAGCATCTCATGTGGCAGAAATTTCGGGTTGGTGGAAAGAATGTTTGTTAGATGATGAATTAGATTTTGCAAAAGGTGATAACAAACCTAAAGTATTTAATTCAACTTCTGATTTATTAGAATTACACGATAAACATATCATACAGGCAGAGAAAATTTTAAATGAAGTTTCTGAAGATGAATTTGCAAAGCCTTGGACCATGCGTGCTGGAGAAACTATTTTTTTTACAGCTCCTAAATCAGAAGTTGTAAGAACATGGTGTATGAATCATTTATACCATCATCGCGCGCAACTAGGGGTTTATTTAAGAATACTAGATATTTCATTACCCGGATCCTACGGGCCATCAGCAGACGCACAAGGTTAATAATGAACGAAGCACTTCTTCATACCATTTGGAAATATAAATTGCTAGCACAAGCTCAATTTAAGGGCTCTAAACAAGAAAACATTGAAGTCGTTTCAATAGGCGAACATAATCAGGATTCGGGGCCTGATTTTTTTAATTCAAAAATTAAAATCAACGATATTTTATTAGCGGGTAATGTCGAGATTCACATCAAAACATCTGATTGGTTAAAACATAATCATCAAAACGATAAAGCTTACGATAATTTAGTGCTGCATGTAGTTTTTGAACATGATAAAGAGTTGCCTCAAAACGAACAATTTAATGTGTCAGTTTTAGAATTAAAGAATTATATAAAGCCATCTTTATTAGAGCAGTACAATCAATTACAACTTTCTAAACAAACTATTGCCTGTGGAAAGTCTATAACCAAGGTTTCTGATATTGTGTGGAAATCTTGGTTAGATAGATTAGCGGTAACTCGTATTGAACAAAAGACAAAGTACATTGAGCATTTGTTTGAATATACAAATCAAAATCATGAAGATGCATTGTATTTGTTACTTTGCCGAAACTTTGGTTTTAAAATAAATAACGATGCGTTTGAACTATTAGGAAAATCATTGCCATATTCAATTCTTAAAAAATATGCAGATAATTCTATTCAAATTGAAGCATTATTATTTGGCACTGCTGGTTTGTTAGATGAATTATTTGAAGGTAAATATCCTAAACAATTACAAAACGAATTTGAATTTCTAAAACATAAACATCAATTAATTCCGATTAAAAAAGAACATTGGAAGTTTTCAAAAACACGCCCTATTAATTTTCCAACTATTCGTATTGCTCAATTAGCTATAATTATTTCAAAACAACAATCTCTATATCATTTAATTGAACGAAAACCTGATTTAAAAACAATAAAAGCATTTTTTGAAAGTGAACCAAACGATTACTGGAAAACTCATTTCAAGTTTGACACAGAGTCGGAGGAAAGTTCAAAGCGATTAGGCGACACAGCTTTTCATTCAATTGTTATCAATACCATTGTTCCTTATTTGTTTTTCATGTCAACGCATAATTTACATTCGGACTATGTAGAATATGCTTTAGATTTATTATCACAATTACCCGCCGAGGTAAATACAAAAACAAAAGAGTTTACAAAACTTGGTGTAAAAACAGATAGTGCTTTAGAGAGTCAAGCGCAAATTCAATTGCTTGATGCATTTTGTACAAAAAAATTATGTCTTAAATGTAATGTGGCAGAATTTTTGTTGAAAAACTCTAAGTAACACAAAAATTCGTTTCCTGAATTTTATACCTTTGCAACAAATGATAGATAAAGTTAGATATTGGTTCGAACAACACGCTTTTGGTGTTTGTGAGTGGTGGGGCAAAAAATTAGGAATAAGAACAACCCACATTCGAATGTATTTTATCTATTTGTCCTTTTTTACCTTCGGTTCTCCTATTATCATCTATTTCATTATGGCTTTTATTTTAGAACATAAACAAAGTTTTAAGCCTTCTAATTACCGTCGCCGTCGCAGCGTTTGGGATTTGTAACAAATCCTTTTAATTATAAAAATGCTAACTGAGTTTGCCTAAGCTCATATTTTTTATTAATTTGGCATAGTTATGTTTAACACTATTAAATCCTATTACCGCTTCTATGCACCTTTGCTAATTATGATTGGCTTATGGGTTATTGGCACTATTGGTTATGTTATAATTGACAATTACTCTTGGTTTGATGCGTTTTATATGACCGTAATTACTATTGCTACAGTTGGTTATGGCGAGGTAGCACCTTTAAGTCATGTTGGTAAATTATTTACAGCCTTTCTTATTATCACAAGTTTTGGTACATTTGCTTATGCCGTATCGTCTATTACTAAATTTGTAATTGATGGAGAGTTTAACGAGTTTTTTAAAAATAGAAAATTGAACGCAACTATAGAAAATCTTTCTAATCATGTTATTATTTGTGGCTATGGTCGTAATGGCCGCCAGGCTGCGCAGGTTCTAAAAAAACATAATACACGTTTTGTAGTTATAGAAGAAAGTGCCACTGTTACTTCAACATTTAATCATAAGTTCAACGAATTAGTTATTAATGGTGACAGTACTCACGATGAAGTATTAATTAAAGCTGGTATTTTAAGAGCAAAGGCTATTATTACAACATTGCCTGTTGATGCTGATAATTTGTTTATTGTATTGTCTGCAAGAAACTTAAATAAAAACTTAACTATTATTTCTCGTGCCAGTGAAGATAACTCTGACACCAAATTGAAAATTGCAGGAGCTAATAATGTCATTATGCCTGATAAAGTGGGAGGAGCTCACATGGCTTCTTTGGTTATGAAGCCAGATGTAATGGAATTTATTGACCATATTACAGCAGAAGGCGGTGATAATATTAGTTTAGAAGAAATTTCGTTTGAACGTATTCCAGAAGAATTAAAAAACAAAACTTTAAAAGACTTAGAAATTAGAAATCGTTCGGGAGCAAATATTATTGGTTACAAAACTGCTAAGGGAGAATATATTATAAATCCAAGTGCTGATACTAGAATCATAGCTGAGTCTAAATTATTTGTTTTAGGAACCTCAGAACAAATCGCTTCCCTAAAGCAAATACTGAGTTAAACTAGTTTTTACAAACATTCACCCAATTTATCGACAAAAGTTGAAATTTTAACAATTAAAACCTTTGATTGGTCTGCTAATTGTATTCTGTTTTGTGAAAAATTTGTATAAATTTAACATTCCAAACATTAAACATTAAATCAACACTATTTGACTTATTTTATTTTTAAACTCTGAATAAATTAAATAGTCTTAGTTCGCAATATAACAACAACAATAAATAAAATACTATGAAGAAATTATTATTTACATTATTAATTGGTATCACATCATTAGCTTATTCGCAAGCGCCTCAAAAAATCTCTTATCAAGGTGTAGCTCGTAATGTATCAGGAACAGTGTTAGCGAACCAACCTATTGGAATTCGATTCGATATCCATCAAGGTTCAGCATCTGGTACGATTGTATTTACTGAAACCCATACTGGTATTTCAACTAATGGCTTTGGGTTGTTTACCACTTATATTGGTTCAATAAATAATTTATCAGTGATAAACTGGGCTACAAATTCATATTTTATTGAAGTGTCTATTGATCCAAATACAGGAACATTCAGTTCGTTAGGTTCACAACAATTAATGAGCGTACCTTATGCTTTAAACGCAGGTTCGGCTCCAGCACCAACAGTTTCGTTTACAAACAATATTTTATCTGTAGGTGGTAATACAACTACAATTCCTGCGGGAACAAATTATACAGGAGGAACTGGAATTAATGTTGCTGGAAGTACAATTACAAATACAGCACCAGATCAAACAATAACAATTACTCCAGCAGGTTCTGCTACCGTAACTGGTACTTATCCTAACTTTATAATTAGTACGCCTATTGTTCAAACATATACTGCAGGTAACGGAATTGATATCACGGGTGGTGTTATCAGTAATACTACAGCTGCCGTAACTCCAACTATAACAGGAACCGGCGCAACAACAGTAACTGGTACTTATCCAAATTTAACAATTAACACACCAACTGTTGCACCAGACCAAACGGTTAGTATTACAGGAATTAATAGTGCTACCGTAACAGGTGCATATCCAAACTTTACGGTTAATGTACCAAATGGTTCATCATTACCAAATGCTTTAAGTGGTCAATTTTTGTACAATACAGGAACTGTTTGGGATACTTTGCCAAGAACTAATTTATATTTTGATGGAACAAATTTCGGAATCGGTACAACTTCTCCTCAAGCAAACTTTCATGTAGTTGGGGCAGGAAGATTTGATGCAAGTGTTTCTACTCCTCAAATTTTTACTGATAATATTAAAATAACAGGAGGTACAGCTGGTCAGGTTTTAACGAGTGATGCATTAGGTAACGGAACTTGGCAAATGCCAGCAGCACCTGCAAACCCAACAATTACAAGTACGGGTATTGCCGTTGTTACTCCAACAACTGGAAATACATTTAATGTGAATGTTCCAGTACCTTCCTTATCTTATAATAATGTAACTAATCTTTTAACTTTAACGCAAGGTAGCGCATCTACAACAGCCAGTTTAACAGGCACCGGAGCAAGCACCATTAGTATGACTGGGGCAGGTATTGCAAACGTTTCTCCAACAACAGGCAGTGCATTTACGGTTACAGTTCCATCTCCAACTTATACAGCAAACGGACCAACAACAATTACGGGTTCTTATCCTAATTATACAATAAACTCAGTTGTATCTCCTTCAACAACATTAATACAAGGAAATAATGTTACTTTAAACCAATCAGGAAGCACATACACAGTTAGTTCAACAACTCCTACAATAACAGGCACAGGAGCAACAACGGTTTCAGGAACGTATCCAACATTAACTATTAATACTCCTACATCCCAAGTATATACAGCTGGTTCAGGAATTTCAATTTCTTCTGGTGTTATTTCAAATACAGCTGCAGCTGTAACTCCTACAATTACAGGAACAGGTGTGGCAACAGTAAATAATGCGTCGCCAAACTACACGGTAAATGTACCTATGTCTTCTTACAACAATACCACAGGAGTATTTACAACAGGAACGCAAACCATAGCAGTAACTCCAACCTTAACACTTGTTGGAAATGTGTTGCGTTCTGGGCCAGCTACAAATACAGTTAATATTCCTGCGCCAATATTATCTTATACAGGTTCTGCTACAGCAGGAACATTGCAATCGGGGGCACAAACGGTTACTATTCCAAATTATACTTTATCAAATAGTTCTAATACAATTACGTTGAATAATGGAACAGCAACTTCTACAGCTATAATTCCAGTTCCAACTTTAACTTTGAATGGAAGTGTTTTGCAATCAGGCCCTGCAACAAATACTGTTGATTTAACTGGATTTGGAGGCATTTATAGTGGTTCTGGATCCATTCCAACCGGAAGTACTACAGTAACAGTAGGTACAAATACTCTTACTTTTTTATCTGGAAATATTGCTAATAAGCCCATTGCGAATTTTTATGGAGGTGGAATTACAGGTACATCTATGAATTTAGGACATATTGGTAATAATTCAGCAACATTAAAATTTATTGGTTCAGCAACTACCACCCCTGTAAATTATGGATATGTTACAGGTAGTACAAATGGTATTTCCATTTCAGGAGGTGCATCAGCAAATGGGTTGTATGCTACAAATAATGCTGAAGTTGGTATAGGTACTTACACTACAGGTACAGGTAAATTTGTTATTACTCATACAGCATCTCAAGCAGATCCAACTATGCATTTAAGAGAAACAACAGGTGGATTAAATAGAATAAAATATTCTAATAATACTGTTGCCAGTAAATATTTTGAAACAGCAGCTCAAACAAATGCGGTGGATGCAAATGGAGCTTATAGTATTAATTATTTTGATGGAACCATATATAAACCAGTATTACTTGTTACGGGTGAAAGAAAAGTTAACATTAACAACTTGAATACAGTTTTAGGAAGTTTACATGTAATGGAAAATGCTACAACTGCAGGAAATGGAATTATATCAGAAGGTTTCGCTCAAGCAGCGCAAATTAATTTGGCAAGAAATAATCAACCAGCATTAGCTGCCAGATTAGCGGTAGTTTCGGGTGACGAATTAGGTAAAATTAATTTCGCAGGTTATGACGGTTCAACTTTTGGTGACGGTGCAAAAATTTATGCTAAAGCATCAGAAAATGTTACTGGATCAAATAAAGGAACGGAATTAATTTTTTCAGCAGTTCCAACAGGTACCAATATTATTAAAGAAGTTTTTAAAATTAATGGCGCTAACAAATTAGAAGTCCTCACAAGCCTATTTATTCCTTTCAATTCAGGCACTGGTAAAGTATTAACATCTGATGCTGCGGGTAATGCAAGTTGGCAGACTTTTGGCGGGTCATCTCCTTGGATTCAAGGTGCAGGGACAATTACACAAAATAACATTGGCGATTTGGTTGGTATTGGACCAGTTGCCCCAACTTCACAGCTACATGTCTCTGGAACATCTGACCCTCTTCAAATAACTGTAGAAAACGGAGGCGGTAACTTTACTACAGGCTACCATATAAAAACTGCCCTTAACGAATGGTTTATGGGGCAAGATGGGTCATCTGCCGATGGATTCCGCATTACTGATAGAGATGCTCTTGCCGTTCGTTTGCAAATTGATCAAATTGGTAGGGTGGGAATCGGAACTACGTTTGCTAGTGAAATACTAGACGTAGCTGGTAATATCAAACTAGACTCAACTTTAATGGTAAAAGGTATAAATTCAATGCCTTCTAACGCAACATTAGGTAACGGTCGAATTTATTTTGATCAGCCTTCTGGTAAATTCAAAGTTTCTGAAAATGGTGGTGCTTATATTGATTTAATTTCAGTCATAGGAGCTTCCCCATGGCAACAAGGTGCTGGTATAATTACTCAAACAAATTTAGGAGATAAAGTAGGTATTGGAACAAATACACCAAATGCGGCGTTAGAAATCAATCATAATGTTTCTGGAATTCCAGGAATAATTGTTAATTCTGGTAGTGCAGCAACTACAGATGGAATTGGATCTGTTCAAATGGGTAGTGGTTCAGCAGGTGTTTTTTCAATTTCAAATGCAACTAATACCTCTAATGCATTGCAAGCAAATAATAATGGTTCTGGTTCAGCAATTAGTGGATTTAATTCGGGATCTGGTAATGCAGGATATTTTTTAGTTAATAATGCTAGTAGTAATGGCACTGGTATTCAAGTTACAACCACAGGAACTGGTAATGCATTAAATGCTAACGCTAATTCAGGAACCGCTATAAATGCTGTTTCTACTGGAGCTGCGGCTACAGAGTTAATATTTAATAATGGTTCTGGTGATGGATTGCAAATATTTTCTACTACCGGAAGAGGAATTAATGCCACTAATACTAGTAATATTGTTCCTGCTGCTCAGTTTTATAACGATGGAACATCTAATTCTCTATTAGCTACAAAAAACACTACTACAACTGCAGGCAATGTTGCTCGTTTTGAAAACAATTCTACTTCAAACGCAGCAGACGCTATGTTTGTAAAAAATTTAGGTACTGGAGCTGCAATTCACGCGCTATCTGGACCAACTGTTGCAGGAAGTTCTAATGTGGCATTATGGTTAGAAGCAGGACACATTAAAACAACAGGAACCACGCCTGCAATAACAACCACATTAACCACATTGCAAACTTATACAGTTATAGGTAATGATATTGCAGGGAAGTTATCAGCATTAACATCAACATTAACAGCAGTACCTGCGGGGCAAGATGTTCTTCAAATTACGTTTAGTAAACCTTATCCTGCTGGTTCATCTCCTGTTGTTATACTAACTAATACAAGTCCAAATTCATTTGCTGTCCAAGCTTTTGTAACAGGAGTTACAAATACTGGATTTAAAGTGCGATTTAATAATGCATCTGCCCTCAATACAAGTTATTCATTTAACTATCTAGTCATAGAATAATATGAAAAAAATAATATTATTTTTTAGTGTCATTAGTTTAAGTGCTTATACTCAAACTGTATCGCCGCAGGTTATTAATTCCGCTGGCGGTGGAGGAACCGTTGGTGGAACAGGAGTTGAAGTTTACTACAATATCGGTGAACCTATAATTACAACGGTTACTAATAGTAATAATGCAATTACTCAAGGTTTTTTACAACCTGATATTGTAGGTGCTTTTAGTTTAAGTGTAACGCCATTGTTTCAAAATGAAAGTTGTTTAAATAAAAAGGATGGATTTATAGCTTTAATTTTAAATACGGCACCAAGTAATGCCTCTCAAATTTTATATATCTGGACACCAGCTAGTGTTTGCCCTACTCAAAATTGTGCAAGCTTAGATAGTTTACAGCCAGGTGCTTATACTATTTCTGTAAAAGCAATTAACTCCAGTAGTGTAGCCATTGATTCTTTATCTTTTAATTATACGGTTACAGCAAGCATAGAACCTTGTCAAATTACAGTTTATAATGGTTTTACACCAGATGGTGATGGGTTAAACGATAATTGGATTATTGAAAATATTGAAAATTTTGCGACTAACACGGTTACTATTTTTAATAGATGGGGGAATAAACTATGGAGTACGGAAAATTATAATAACACAAATAATGTATGGGACGGTAAAACTCAAAGCGGCACGGCATTAACTAGCGGAACTTATTTTTATATTATTGAGATCGAAAATGGAGCTGGTATTAAAAAAGGTTGGGTAGAATTAACAGGGAAATAAAAATTTTAGAATGATAAAAAACGAATTTAAGAAAGTTATACTGTTTTTTTTGAGCACCATAGGATTGTTATCAATCTATCAAAATACTTATTCTCAAACAGTACAAACTTTTTCGGTTACAGGTACTCAAAACTGGACATGTCCTGCAGGTATAACCTCCGTTACAGTTGAATGTTGGGGAGCAGGTGGAGGAAGCGGCGGAGTATCTAATGTTTTAAATGCAGCAAGCGGCGGCGGCGGCGGCGGCGCATATGCTCAGTCAGTAATTAGTGTAACTCCTGGCAATACCCATACTATTCTTGTAGGAGCAGGAGGAGCAGGAGGTTCAACAGCAGGAACAAATGGTGCTGGCGGTGGGGCTTCAAGTTTTAATAGTAATGTTGTATCCGCAGCAGGAGGTTCTGGTGGAAGCGGTTCAACTTCTTCTACTTCATTAGGTGCAGGTGGTAGTGGTGGTGGTGTTGCAATTTGTATTGGAACAGTAAAATTTGGAGGAGGAGCAGGAGCAGTGGGAATTTTAAATTTGTCTGGTGGTGGAGGCGGAAGTAGTGCTGGTAATTCAAGTGTTGGTAATAATGCATCAACCAATAATGGCGGCGCAGCCCCTATTGGAGGTGTTGCTGGCGCTTCTGCTAGTACAGCAACAGTTGGAGCTGCTGGAACAAATGGTTTAATAGGAGGAGGCGGAGCAGCTGGAGCAAGAAGAGGAACAACGGCTATAGCTTATACTGGAGCTTTTGGTGGTAATGGAAAAGTAGTACTTAGCTATGTTTGTACTCCCCCTACTGTTACATCTACTCAAACCAATGTTACTTGTAATGGAAATAATACAGGAGCTGTTAATATTACTGTATCTGGAGGAGCTCCAATTTCTTCTACGCCTGTTGTTGATCAACAGCAAACAACAGGGGGATGCGGAACAACGTATTCTGATTTTTGGCAATCTTTTACACCTGCAATAAATGGATTATTTGCGTCTATTGATATTCGTATATATACAAATTCACCAACAGTAGGTAATTGGTTTGTGTATTCAGGTGTAGGAACAGGTGGAGCATTATTGGCATCAGGTACTTATAATTTTCCGGTTCAAGGAGGTGTTTTGTGGAAAAATCTTGTTGTTACTGGAAGTCCAGCATTAGTAGCAGGTCAGCAATATACGTTTAGGATGGATAACGTAGATTGGTCTACATCATGTGCATCTAATTTATATCCAGGAGGTACAGATAATTTTTCTACTGACAGATCTTTTGCAACTTACATGTCGCCTTATCCATATAATTATACATGGTCTAACTCAGCCAGCACCCAGGATATTTTTAATTTGATCGCAGGAACATATACAGTAACTGTTACTGATGCTAACAGCTGTGTTACAACAAATACAACATCAATTACTCAACCTCTCCCTCTTTCGGCTACTACAGTTGTAAATAATGTTCTTTGCAATGGAGGAGCAACAGGAGCCATTAATTTAACCGTATCTGGAGGAACAACGCCTTATACTTTTAATTGGGGTAGTGGAATTACTACAGAAGATAGAGCTGGATTACCAGCGGGAGTTTATACTTGCACAATAACAGATGTAAATGGATGTTTTATTACCAAAACATCAACAGTTACTCAACCTCCAATTTTATCAACCTCCAATGTTGTTACTAATGTATTATGTAATGGCACATCAACTGGTGCCATTAATTTAACACCTGCAGGTGGAACACCTGGCTATACATTTAACTGGGGCGGCGGGGTTGTAACTGAAGATAGAATAAACATACCCGCTGGTGCGTATACATTTACAATTACTGACGTTAACTCTTGTACGGTTACTGCAACTGGAGTCGTAACTCAACCATCAACTGCACTATCAGCCAACACAACAGTAACTAATGTTTTATGTTTTGGTGCTGCTACAGGCGCAATAAATCTTACTCCCGCTGGAGGGACTGCACCTTATACATTTAACTGGGGAAGTGGAGTTACAACAGAAGATAGAACTGGTTTAATTGTCGGTGTTTATACTTGTACAGTAACTGATATTAATGGATGTGTAACAAGTATTTCATCAACCATTACACAACCGGCAACTGCATTAGCTGCAAGTACTACAGTTTCTAATGTTTTATGTTTTGGTTCTGCTACAGGTGCAATTAATCTAACTCCATCTGGAGGAACACCTGGTTATACGTTTAATTGGGGCGGCGGAGTTTTAACAGAAGATAGATCAGGATTACCAGTAGGAGTTTATACTTGCACGGTAACAGATGCAAATGGTTGTTTAACAACAGTATCGTCAACTATTACACAACCAGCAACTCCAATAACCGCTTCAACAACAGTTAGTAACGTTTTATGTTTTGGTTCTTCAACAGGAGCAATTAATTTAACTCCATCTGGAGGGGTAGCTCCTTATATCTTTAATTGGGGGGGCGGAATCACTACAGAAGATAGAACTGGATTACCAGCAGGAGTTTATACTTGTACAGTAACAGATGCCAATAGTTGTTTAACAACAGTATCGTCAACTATTACACAACCAGCAACTCCAATAACCGCTTCCACAACAGTTAGTAATGTTTTATGTTTTGGGACAGCAACAGGCTCTATAAATTTAAGTGCAAGTGGAGGAACAATCCCTTACACATTTAATTGGGGCGGAGGAATAGTTGTAGAAGACAGAATTAATATTCCAGCTGGAGCATATTCATGTACTGTAACCGATGTAAATACATGTACAGTATCTGTATCTGCTAGCGTAACTGAGCCTACTGTATTAATAGCCAATGCCGTTATTAGTTCAAGTATAAATTGTAATGGAGGTTCAGGAGTTGTAACAGTTAATGCAAGTGGCGGAACTCCTTCATATTCAGGAACAGGAACTTTTACTGTTGTGGCAGGAACTTATACTTATACAGTTACTGATGCAAATGGTTGTGTAAAAACTACAACTATCAACGTTACGCAGCCGGCGCCATTAACTATAACAGTTTCCTCTTCGTCACCTTCAATATGTGTTGGAGCAACAGCCTCATTAACAGCAACAGGTGCTTCAACTTATACTTGGAATCCAGGTTTATTAACTGGAAATACTGTAACTGTTAGTCCAACAGCAACAACAGTATATACTGCCACAGGAACTAGCTCCTTAGGTTGTGTTAATTCGAAAACTATTAATCTTGTTGTAAATTCAAACCCAACAATTACGGCTACACCGTCATCATCTGCTATTTGTTCAGGAGCTACAGCAACCTTAACTGGTTCTGGAGCAGTATCTTATACTTGGAATCCAGGTTCTATTTCAGGTTCCATAACTACAGTTGCACCTTCTTCAACAACAAACTATACATTGATAGGCGCTAATGCAGTAGGATGTACAAATACTAAAACTTTAAGTTTAATAGTAGATGCTAATCCAACGGTTTCAATTGTTGCATCACCAACCGCTATTTGTATTGGATTAACAACAACATTAACAGTAAGTGGCGCTAATTCTTATTTATGGAGTACTGGCGCTACCACATCGTCAATTGCGGTTGCTCCGTCAGCATCCAGCGTTTATTCAGTTACAGGAACAAATACTGCAGGATGCGTTAATACCGAAACAATTAACGTAACAGTAAATCCATTACCTAGTTTAAGTTTAACGGCATCTCCTTCTTCTATTTGTGCTGGAACAACTTCCACATTAACAGCATCAGGCGCTAATACGTATTCTTGGAGTACAGGTTCATCTTTATCTACACTATTTGAAAGCCCAAGTGTAACTACTATTTATACTGTAACAGGAACAGACACTGTAGGTTGTGTAAACACAGAAACGGTTAATTTAACGGTTAATGCATTACCAAGTTTAACAGTATCTGCGTCTTCAATTGCTATTTGTGTTGGTAGTTCGGCAACATTAACAGCAACAGGTGCAACTACCTATTCTTGGAGTACAGGTGTTACAACATCATCCGAAGTGGTTTCTCCTAGTGCTACAACTTTATATACAGTTGTGGGAACAGATGCCATTGGCTGTTCGAATTCGGATACCCTAAGTTTAACGGTAAATACATTGCCTATTATTACAATAAATTCTTCAACAGCAGCAATATGTTCAGGCGCATCAGCAACATTAACAGCGAGTGGAGCCAATTCTTATGTTTGGAGTACTAGCGAATCATCTGCGATTATAGAAGTTGCCCCAAGTGTATCCACAGGATATACCGTAACGGGAACAGATGCTGCAGGATGCATTAATACCGAAACAATTAGTGTAACAGTAAATCCATTACCTACTTTAAGTTTAACCGCATCTCCTTCTTCTATTTGTGCTGGAACAACTTCTACATTAACCGCATCAGGCGCTAATACGTATTCTTGGAGTACAGGTTCATCTTTATCTACACTATTTGTAAACCCAAGTGTAACTACTATTTATACTGTAACAGGAACAGACAATGCAGGTTGTGTAAACACAGAAACCGTTAATTTAACAGTTAATGCATTACCAACATTAACAGTATCTTCGTCTTCAAGTATGATTTGTGTTGGTAGTTCGGCAACATTAACAGCAACAGGTGCAACTACCTATTCTTGGAGTTCAGGCGCCACAACATCATCCGAAGTGGTTTCTCCTAGTGCTACAACTTTATATACAGTTGTGGGAACAGATGCCATTGGTTGTATAAACTCAGATACGGTTAGAATATATGTAAATTCATTACCAACTATTTCAACGAATGTAAATACAAATACCATATGTTTAGGAGACGTGGTTGTATTTTCAAATTTCGGAGCAAATACATTTACGTTAACTCCTTCGGCATTAACAGGTAGTACAATAAATGTTCCTATGAATACAGTGGGTGTTATTATTTACACAATAACAGGTACTGATGCGTTAGGATGTATAAATACAAATACAGTTACCATAACTACATATGCATTACCTTCTGTTTCTATTTCTCCATCTACCGTTACAATATGTGCTGGTCAATCGGTAGTACTAAATGCAACAGGCGCCAATACGTATACATGGTCTGGCTCTGGCTCTAATTCTAATTCTAATTCAATAACTGATGCTCCTACGGCTAATACATCTTATTCTCTTACAGGAACAGATATTAATGGATGCTTAAATTCGGCAACTGCATTTGTAAATGTATCAAATACACCAATAGTTAGTATTAACACCCCTTCTACAAATGTTTGTATGGGTTATACGATGACTATTTCTGCATCAGGTGCTTCAAGTTATAATTGGTCAACAGGAGCAACAACAAATACTATAGTAGTTCAACCATTTTCAAATTTAACGTATAGTGTGGTAGGTACAAATGGCGGCTCATGTTCGGATACTGCGTTTTTATCATTATCGGTTTTACCATTACCTAATGTTAATGCTTCAGCAACTTCAACGTTAGTTTGCGTTGGACAAACAGTAGATTTAAATGCAAGTGGCTCAACTGGTAATATTTATTTATGGCAACCAAATAATTTAATAGGAGCATCACAAACAGTTCAAATTACCACACCAATTACTTACACGGCCTATGGTCAAGGAACAAATGGTTGTGTTTTTTTTAGTACAGTTTTTATTGATGCACAAAATGGGAATTCTGTTGTTCCGATTGCAACTCCAAGCACAGTATGTATAGGTGATTCGGCTATTCTGTCGGTTGCTGGAGGAACGATTCCAATGTGGAGTTCAAATACTATTCCTAATACAACGGTTGTTACACCAAGCGTAGCAACAAATTACACTGTAAGCGCTGTTGATTTAAATGGCTGTGTGACTGATATTGTATTTACAGTTGATATTAACTCGGGTTGTGAAGTATTAGTTTATAATGGATTTACGCCAAACGGGGATGGTATTAACGATTTTTGGATTATTGATAATATTGATAAATACAGCAATAATAAAGTTTTCATCTACAATAGATGGGGTAATGAAATTTACAGAACTTCAAATTATGATAACGTAACTAATGTTTGGGATGGAAAAATGAAAGGTCAAACCATCACTTCTGGAACATATTTTTTCGTGATTGTTGACGGTTCAGATAAATTAATTAAAAAAGGTTGGATAGAAATTACAAATTAAAATACTATGAAAAAAATATTATTAATACTAAGTTGCATTTTAACATGGTCAGTTTTTGCGCAGCAAGATCCTCAATATAGCCAATACCAATTTAACCAAATGGTAATAAATCCTGCATATGCAGGCACAAAAGATGCATTAAGCGCTGTGCTTGATATTAGAAAACAATGGAGTGGTTTTGAAGGAGCACCATCTACGCAGTCGTTTAGTTTTCATGGGCCCTTAAAGAAAAAAAGAATTGGACTAGGCTTAAGTGCTTATAATGATGCTATTGGACCGAAACGTATTACAGCAGCTTACGGAAACATGTCTTATATTTTGCCAATTAATAGCAAGCTAAAATTATCTTTTGGGTTAAGAGCAGGTGTTGTAAATTACGTGTTTGATTTTAATAAAATTAATTACAGAGACCCAGGAGAATCAAGCGCTATGGCAAATATTTCTACTAATAAATTAAAACCTGATTTTGATGCAGGTTTATTTCTAAAATCAAATTCGTTTTATGCAGGCTTTAGTGCCACCCACTTAAATGCAGCTTATGTATATCAAGATAAAGTATCTTATACAAATGTTTCGGGCGCACAAACCGAATACGATTTAACTTATAGATTAAGCACACATATTTTTGGTATTGTTAGTAAAGGCTTTGCGGTTAACGATAATTTTGTAATTAATCCAACTATTATTTATAAAGGCTCACAATCGATAGCTAATGTAGACGTGAATTTAAATTTTTTAATTAAACAGCGTTTGTGGCTCGGTGCTTTTGCCAGATCTAGCGGTTCAATAGGAGCTTTGGTACAAGTAATTGTAACAGATAATATTAAAGTAGGATATTCATTTGACGCAGGTTTAGGTAAAGTTCAAAAAAGATTAGGTAACGGACATGAGATTATGATTGGATTTGACTTAAATACATTCAAATCTAAAATGTTATCGCCACGTTATTTGTAAACTGATCGAAGAAATTTTATGAAATACTCATCATGCTTACAAAAAAACATAATAAAGATGATGAGTATACCATGTGACAACTAAAAAAATAAATTTATACATGAAAAAAAATACTATATATATATCCACACTGTTTTGTTTTATTGCTCTAGTGGGTGTAGCTCAAATGAAAAAAGCTGAAAAGCAATTTTCTAAATATAATTATGCGAAAGCTATACCTGCCTATGAAAAAGTATCTAAAGGTAAATCAGCCGACAAACAAACAGCTATGATTAAATTAGCTGATTGTTATCGTATTTTAAATGATTATTCAAAAGCTGAGAATTATTATGCTCAAGCTATTACTCTTGGTAAAGTACCGTCACAAGTAAATTATAACTATGGTAATGTCCTTAAATCTAACAATAAATATAGCGAAGCATTAAGTCAATACTATGTGTTTTTAGAAGATAACGAAAAAAGCCAAACGGCTAAAAATGCCATTAAATCTTGTCAGGAAATTAAATATTGGGAATCTAAACCAAAAGAGTATGAGGTTAAAAATGTAGAATCAATTAATACAAAGCGTTCTGAATTCTGCCCCATTATTGTGAACAATAAATTGGTGTTTGTTGCCGAAAAAGTAAATGATATTGTTGACTTTGAAAAATCATTAACTAATAATCAGCCTTACTTAAATATTTTTGCGTCTGAAATAAAGAACAATGAAGTGAAAAAGGAGAAATTATTTTCAAAAAAAATTAATTCTAATTTTCATGATGGACCAATTACATTTTCGGGAGACGGAAAAACAGCAGCTTATACCCGTGTTAATTATATCGTAAACAAAAAAAATAAAAATTTTATTAATAGAGCGAAAATTTATTTTAGTGAAGTAAATGGAACATCATTTTCAAAATCTAAACCATTTGTTTATAATAGCGATGATTATTCATGCGCTCATCCAACATTAAGTACTGATGGAACAACTTTGTTTTTTTCTTCAGATATGCCTGGAACTATTGGAGGACAAGATATATGGATGTGCAAGAAAAACGGAGATAGTTGGGATAAGCCAGTTAATTTAGGCTTTGATGTAAATACGTCGGGCGATGAAGTTTTCCCTTCTCTTAAAAAAGATGGAATTTTATATTTCTCATCAAATGGCTTACCTGGTTTTGGCGACTTGGATATTTTTACGGCTAAACAAGTGGAAGGAAAATGGTTAATGCAACGTAACGAAGGATTGTATTTAAACAGTAAGTCAGATGATTTTGGTATTACATTTTTAAATGATTCGGTAGGGTATTTTTCTTCCAATAGAGAAGGTGGAAAAGGCGAAGATGATATTTACTGGTATAAGTACACTAATAAAAACATTAGTGTCGATGGAACTATATTGTTAACAGAAAACGCAAACGATCCAGCTAAAGGTGTAAAAGTATATTTACTAGATGATAAAGGAAAAGCGATTGATTCTACTAAAACAAATGATAAGGGATATTTTGTGTTTAAAAATTTAGATGCAGATAAAACGTATATGGCTGAGGTAGAAGGAAGCGATGTGAATTTAAAAAACAAATCAAGATATTACTTAGCAGATAAAAATTCTAAAATCTCTCGTATTACGCATGATAATGGCCCTGGACAAAAATTTGTATTCAAAAATTTACCAGTCGATCCAAATGGAATGCCTGACTTATATAATAATGACGATTTAAGTTTGGCAGGTAATTTATTGTATGGCGAAAATCCAAGTAAACCTATTGCTAATAAAAAAGTAGTTATTAAAAATGAGTTTGGGGATATTGTTGAAGAAACAACCACCAATGAGTTTGGTGCTTTTGCGTTTAGAAATTTACCATTGGATCAAAATTATTCCTTATCTATTGTAGATGATGATTTGCCATTAGATACCAAAATTATTTTAACTAATAAGAGTGGTAAAGAAGTTAAGATTGCTCGATCTGATGCGAAGGGTGGATTTAAATTTTCTTTGTTAAGTGTTGATAAAAGTGCTATTGCAGATTTAAGTGTAGATGATAAAGATTTGGTGATGGCTTTAAATGGATATTTATACGACCAGGATAAAAAGGCCATTGGCAATGCCAAAGTAACTATTTTTGATAAAGCAGAAGTAATAGAAAATCTTATTACTGATGAAAAAGGGAAATTTGCCTTTAAAAATTTAGGTGCCGATAAAAATTATTTATTTAGTATCGATGATTCAGACCCACGCTTTACAAATGTGACTAAAATCTATATTGCAGATTCAAGAGGACGAATTTATCGAGAGATTAAACGCAACTCCAATGGTAAATTTCAATTTGACTTATTGGATATTGATAAATCGGCTATGGGAGGTTACTCAGTTGATGACCCTTGGTTAGAAGTATTGAATATGAAAAATAAACAAAAACAAGAAGCTATTACAATTATTGAAAGTTTATATTATGCTTACGGAGATTTTAAAATTGATGCGTCAGGACAAAATATTTTAGATAAAGTAATTACAGTTTTAAATTCAAATAAAAACTTAAATATCGAATTAAGTTCTCATACTGATTCGCGTAGTTCGGATGGGTTTAATTTAGCCTTATCACAAAAAAGAGCAAAGGCTGCGGTAGATTATATTATTTCCAAAGGCATCAACAAATCAAGGTTAAAAGCAGTTGGTTATGGAGAAAGCCGATTGTTAAATAACTGTAAAAACGATGCGCCTTGTTCTGAGGAAGAGCACGCTAAGAACAGAAGAACCGAATTTAAGATTGTGGAAATTGGAAAATCCTAAGATATTGGCATAATAATTATTAATTTTGAACATAGGCCATTGGTCTATGTTTTATTTTTAGGATCAAAACGAAAGCGACGCGCAAAAAATTAAAGCAATTTAAAATAAAATTACATCACCTATTTCATATAACAATTAAAAACAATAAAAATTTTCGCATGAAAAAAATATACTTTTTGTTGCTGTGTTTAATTTCTCTTTCTACTTTTTCTCAAAAAGATTATTCACGTTATTATAATTCATGGCGCCTTGGTTTAAATTTAGGAGGTGCTTGGCAAACAGCAGACTATAGAAGTTGTTGGGGTATGGCAGGAGGAATTACTTTAGAAAAAGGTTTTCACGAAAATGCTACCAATATATTTTCATTTGCTATCAGAGGTCGATATTTAGGAGCAAACACTTACGGCATGGATTATAACCGTAACTATGATGTAAAAAGTAATGATGCTTATAATGGGAAGTACGACCCAAAGGTAAATTTTGTAGATAGCGTTTCAATAACGAAACAATATGTTTATGATAATTATAAAATGAAATTAGGCGAAGGTTCTTTAGAACTTCAGATAACATTTAATAGATTAAGAGAGCGTACACATGTCCTATTGAATTTGTGGGGAGGAGTAGGCATTACTAGTTACCGCACAAAATCAGATTTATTAGATGGAGCAGGGAAGATGTATGATTTTAGCATGGTAGATTCTACTGGTAATAAAACAAAAACATTAAATACTTATAATGGATTAATTGATAAAAACTATGAATCGTTTGCTTATGGAAGCCGAAATGGGGACTTAGTAACTTTTTCACCTTCACTTGGTGTTGGTTTAGGATATCAGTTCTCTCCAGGTTTCTCTATGTTGTGGGAATATAAACTCACTTTACCACAAGGCACTAATGCCGATTTATTGGATGGGAAATTGGCAGCGAATAACGATTTTTTTGGAAGCAATGACTATTACCACTACACAGGATTAAACTTGGTATTTACATTAAGAGGCAAAAAGAAAACACCTACAACCACACAACCAATTACTAGCAACACAGTTGCGCCAACACAAACAGTTTCGGTTCCAACAAATTCTGTAGTAACACCACCTACTAATACAGTAGTAACAAACACGCCGCCACCACCAATAGAACCAAAGCCAATCATTACTTATGTAACGCCACCAATTAATGGGCATGTAGTAACGGTAGCTCAATATAAAATTTCGGCACAAGTATTAAATGTAACAGCGGCTAATCAAATTCAATTCAAGTTTAATGGAGCTACGTCTGCCAACTATAATTTCAATGCACAAACTCATATTTTAGAATACCTAGCAACGTTAAATAATGGTACCAATACAATTCAAATTATTGCATCTAATTCAGCCGGACAAGATAATAAAATCATTACGGTTGTATACAATCAGCCAAAAATTGTGGTTAATCCTCCGATTGTTTCTTATATCAATCCTTTACCAGCAGGAGTAACGGTATATACTCCGACATACTCTGTAAAAGCACAGGTGTTAAATGTTACGGCACAAAATCAAATTTCGGTTTACTATAATGGCATGTCAACGCCATTTACTTATAATGCTACAACAAAGCAAATTGCGTTTACAGCTAATTTAAATGTAGGATCTAATGCAGTTAGTATTACAGCAAATAATACAGGCGGAGAAGATACTAAATCCACAACTATTATCTATCGTGAGACAAAAGTAGCAGGTATTCCTCCAATAGTTAATTTAATTAATCCGGCTACTCAAATAAATGCAACAGATAATCCATCTTATAATTTTAAAGTAGGTGTTTTAAATGTTACCGCTAAATCGGATATTGAAATTTTATTTAATGGTGTTCCTCAAACTAATTTTGTTTACAATACAACCGTTAAAGATGTGTTTTTTCATACTAATTTAATAGTTGGCAATAATACATTATCAGTAAAAGCTACCAATCAATTTGGTTCGGATATAAAAACCATTAATGTAAATTATACGCCTCATGTTGATTTAAAAACGCCACCATTTGTAACAATTACTAATCCGGTCAATGCAACAACAACGTCTAACTTTAATTGTGTATTTAAAGCCACCGTTTCTAATATGCCAACTAATTTAGGCTTAACAGTTAGATTAAATGGTGTAATGGTAGCTAATTACACTTACGATGGGTTTAATGTAACATATAATGCCGTTTTAGCACAAGGCACTAATACGTTTGAAGTAACAGCAACGAATAACGATGGTGCGGACACAAAAAAAATAAATGTTAATTACAAAATTAAAGCTGTCCCTATTTTACCAATAGTGAATCTGGTAAATCCAGTATTGGCTACAAATACTACTGATGAAGTAAATTATAATTTTAAGTTGGCCGTATTAAATGTGCTAACAAAATCAGATATCGAAGTTCTATTTAATGGAGTTCCACAAAATAATTTCATATACGATCTTACTACTAAAGAACTAGCGTTTGTTGCTAGTTTAGTGGTTGGTAATAATACGTTAAATGTAAAAGGCACAAATCAGTTTGGTAGCGATAATAAACAAATAACAATTGAGTACACGCCACATATACAACTAAAAGCACTACCAGTTATTAGCGTTATAACACCAGCTAATGGAACCGGAAGTTCGGCAAGTAATAATTACAATTACGTAGCTACTATTAGTAATATTGAAAATGTGAATGCTGTTACAGCAAAGTATAATGGAATTACAATTACTAATTTTACTTACGATGGTTTTAACTTTAGTTACACAGCAACCTTAAATACAGGTGCAAATAGTTTAGAAATCTCAGCTACCAATGCCGATGGTAGCGATAGCAAAACGGCTGTAGTGACCTATAAACCAAAAGTCCCTAAACCTCCAGTAGTAACTATTTTACAGCCAACTGGCTCGCCAGTAGTGAGTACTACACCTTACAACTTTTCGTTTAAGGTGCTTAATGCTACTAAAAATCAAATTCAAGTGTTTGTTAATGGCTTTCAAGTAACTCAATTTGCATTTGCAAACTCAATGGGTTCTTTTGCTAGTAATTTAGTCAAAGATTTGAATACTTTTCTTGTAAAAGCAACTAATCAGGATGGAACAGATAGTAAAACAGAAACAGTATTTTTAAAAGAACCACCGCCACCAATTGATACACTAAGAAATGCAGGTACAAATACAACTACTCCTACAAATACAACAGTAACTAACACTAGTAATAATACAGAAGTTATTTGCCATGTGGCAGCTGGTGCTGAACCAAAAACAATGACAGTTTCTGGAAGAATGGTGGCATTTCATTTAGGACATGGAGATACTAAAGGTGCTTGCCCATCACAATCAGATAGTTTACAAGTAACCCCAAATCCATTAAATGATGGCACTCCGCCAGATAAAAGTAATAATACGTCGGGAGGAACACCACAAGATAGCACCTCTAAAAAACAACCAATTAATGCACCTCGAAGACCGCGCTAATATGAATTATATTTTATTTGATGACCATAGCTGGCAAAATTTATTGCCCTTAACTTTTACAAAACCTGTAGCTGAAATTCGCATTGGTATTTTAACCATTACCGAAAAGTGGGAGCATTATTTAAATGGTAAGTTAACTTTTCAAACACAGGAATATTTAAACCAAAAATATAAAGCAAGCTATACCAATAATGCTGTTTTTATTAATGGTAAGATTTGCCCAACACCCCAGTTATTAGCACAAATCAATAATTTAGAATTTAATACAGGCCTCAAAAAAGGCGATACCTTAATAGCATACAGAAGCAACACAGCCTCTGCTTTGAACGTTGCAGATGCTTTATTTTCATCTATTGAAACTACAACTAATTATCTAGTTGTAGAAAATGTATGGGATATTTTCTCTAAAAACGGCGAGGCTATTAAAGAAGATTTTGAATTGATAACTAGAGGCAGAACTTCAAATCCTTTATCTCCTTCTAATACAGTTATTGGTGATGCAAAACAGATTTTTTTAGAAGAAGGTGCTGTTGTTGAAGCGACTATTTTAAATACAAATGCAGGCCCTATTTATATTGCTAAAGATGCTGAAATCATGGAAGGCTCCGTGGTACGTGGACCATTTAGCTTGGGCGAACACGCTGCGTTGAAATTATGTACTAAAATATACGGACCAACAACCGTTGGACCTCATAGTAAAGTTGGAGGCGAAGTAAACAATTCTGTAATTTTTGCCTATAGTAATAAAGGACACGATGGTTTTTTAGGAAACTCTGTGATTGGTGAATGGTGTAATTTAGGTGCCGACACTAATAACTCTAACTTAAAAAATAATTACGGAAACGTAAAATTATATAACTACACACAAGATGAAATGGTAGATACTGGGTTACAGTTTTGCGGTTTAATTATGGGCGACCATAGCAAGTGTGGTATAAATACAATGTTTAATACAGGAACTGTAGTTGGAGTAGGCGCTAATATTTTTGGAGGTGGATTTCCTCCAACCCATATTGCTAGTTTTAGTTGGGGTGGTGCTGAAGGTATGGAAGAATATAAATTCGATAAAATGATTGAAACAGCTAACCGAGTTTATGCTCGCCGCAGTTTAATAATGGATGCTAACGAAAAACAAATTTTGGAAACCATTTTTAAGAATACCGAAGAGGCGAGAGATCATAAAAAAAAACCTGTTAGAAATTTAGAAAAGTTCATTAATAGAAACAGAACTACTTAAATTTAGTAGTATTTCAATAGTGCGACCTTTTTTTCTTGCTGGTAATTTTATATATTTACTCATAAAAATATAAGATGAAAAAAATTCTACTTCTTTCGATTTTAACCTTTTCGCTTATAACATGCAAAAAGAAAGATGTCGTTAGTGAACTTGCTGGAACACCAGTTACAGGCAATGGTTTAGTGGATGTATTATGGACTCTAGATAAACCACATGGCAGTGTTTGTTGGGAATCTAATTACTTAGATTACTCAGTTGGTAAACTTACAGGTCGGTTTAATAATTATGGTTTTTCTCCTAAATTTATTTTTGATGAGGCAAATCTTTCTAATTGTAAAATTAACGCATGGGTTACTTTATCTTCAATAGATTCAGGAGAGCCGTTGCGCGATGGATTAGGGAAATGTATTCGCAATTACATGGGAGTAACCTATTTAGATACACTTAAAACCATTGTAAATCCTGCAAGTGATACAGCATGGTTTCGAAGCATAACTATTGTAAAATCGGGAACAGGTTTTGTGGCAATTGGAAATTTTATTTTTAACCGTTATCGTTCACCAAGTGGTTTTCCGGATGGAACCCCCATTTCTAAACCTGTTAATCTTTATTTTAATTATAATGGAACAACAGATTTTGATACAGATGGAGATTTTATAAATGATAAATACCGAGCATCCTTTACGGGCCACTTTTCTTTTTTACGTTCAAATCACATGGATGTAAATTCAACTATTAAATATGTATCTGTACCAGCAGTAATAGATTTACCTGGTAATACTATTGCCATGAACAATAAAACATATGGTGAGTGGACAACCAACATTGCCGATCAAATGAATTTTACATTGAACCTTCAATTTTATAAAAATCACTAATGATGAACATAAAAAATATTACTACCATATTTATGCTTCTAGTGTTTTTGTTTTCAGCTTGTAAAAAGAAATCGGGAATAGGGGGTAAAAAAACTATTTATGGAACAGTAACCTATAAAAACGGTGTAACATCTACTTTTGAAAAAGCAAATACGGCCATGGTACACATTGCCTATGGAACAAAAACGTTTACTTCGGCTTATGACCAAACTGTGGTTGTTGATGAGGCAGGAACATACCACTTTGACGGGTTAAGAAAAGGAGATTATTTTATCACTGCCGAATTTACAGATGAGTATGGTTTTAAGTATATCAGCGGAGGATATGGCGTTACTGTTAATAATAAAAAAGATAAACTTGCTGTTGATGTAGAACTACAATAAACTTCTTAACTTTAAATTAAAAATAACACCATGAAAAATCATTTCTTTAAGTTTTTAGCTATTTTTATTTCATTTGCTTCTTCTTTATCAGCACAAACGCCTAGTTGGCAATTAGCTTTTCAAGCTGGGTATAATGGTAATGAATCTGCCACTTCAATAGCAGTGGATGCAAGTGGAAATACTTATATGACAGGCTCCTACAACTCCTCATACATCAACTTTGGAACGTTCTCATTAATCAATAATTTTTCAGGAACATCTGATGTGTTTCTAGTTAAAATTGATCCATCAGGTACTGTTCTCTGGGCAAAAACTTTTGGCGGTGCTGATGGCGATCAAGGCAACTGTGTTGCTGTTGATGCTTCAGGAAATGTGATTTTAACAGGATGGTTTGCAAGTGTAAGTATCGCTTTTGATGCAACAGTTTTGAATAATGTTGGAACAGCAAGTAGTGATTTATTCATTACTAAATATGATCCATCTGGAAATTTAATTTGGGCTAAGAGTGCGGGAGGTAGCATCAATGATCGAGGTTATGCAGTAAGTTGTGATGCAAATTCAAATATTTTTGTTACTGGATGGTATACTAGCCCAATAATTAATTTTGGAACTGGTAATTTAAGTAATGCAGGTTCTGCAACAAATGATGTTTTTATTGTTAAATATGATTCAAATGGAAATGCTCTTTGGGCAAAAACAATTGGCGGTAGCGGTGTAGATGGCAGTAGAGCTTGCGCTACTGATTTATTAGGAAACACTTATGTGGTTGGAGGATTTGCAAGCACTTCTGTTAATTTTGGTACAGGTTCACTAACTAATATTGGTTCAGGAACTTATGATTTATTTATTGTAAAATACGATCCTTCTGGTATCCCATTATGGTCGCAGAGTGCTGGTGGAATTTATGATGAATTTGGAAATGGAATTGCTATTTCTGGAAATAACATTTACCTAACTGGTAGTTTTAGTAGTTCGAGTGTTACCTTTGGAAGTACTACAGCATTAATAAATGTAAGTGCTGGAACATCTGATATTTTTATAGCTAATTATTCGCCCTCAGGAACAGTTAATTGGTCAAAAGCAAGTGGAGGAATTGATTCAGATGAAGGAAAATGTGTTTGTGTTGACGCTATAGGAAATGCATATATTTCAGGTTCTTTTATAAGTTCAAGCATTTCTTTTGGTACTAATACACTTACGAATTATGCTGCTGGAGTTAAAGATGTTTTTGTTGCAAGTTTCGATATCATCGGTAATTCTATTTGGTCTTTGCAAGTTGGAAATTATGGCGACGAAGTTGGTAATGGTATTGCAAACTCGTTAAATTCAAATGCTATTTATCTTGCAGGAATGTTTAATAGTGGCTCGGTTAATTTTGGTAGTAATGTCATTTATAAAGGTTGTGGCGATGATGTGTTTTATGCAAAATTAGATGCCACTACTGGTATTGAAAATGCAAGTTACGTATTAGATATAAATTCGATTGTATTTCCTAATCCATCATCTACTGGTATTTTTACAATAAATAATGAATTAGAAAATGCGGATGTCGAAATTTATAATACACTTGGAGAAAAGGTATATTCAAATGCACATTTTCAAAACACAATCAATTTATCTGAACAAACTAAAGGCGTTTATGTAATTCAATTTTATTTGAAAGGACATAAACATTCTCAAAAAATAATAATAGATTAATTTGCCCTATTATTAAAAGGCATTAGATTAATTAATTTGTATTTACTGTTTCAAAAATCCAAAGTAAAGTTGGCTTAGTTGCTTTTTTTAATGAAACATCTATTTGTTTCATCAGCAAGGTATCAACCACAGGACAGCCCATGCTCCAGCCCATGGTTAAATGCGCAGGATTAATTTCTTTTGTTGGAACGTATTGGTAAGAATGCAATACTACATTTCTAGCTAAAGCATTTGAATTTGTTTTTTCTAATCCATGTAATTTATAAAGCACATGAATTCCCCAATTGCTATAACCTCTTTTTCCAATCTTATATTTTCCAAGTGATGTACAGTAGCTTCCAATTTCATTGCTGTAAACTGGTTTTATGACAGTACTACTTTTACCAACACCGTGGCACACTAAGCCCGATGATTTAATGACATTGGTTTTAAAATCGTAAATGTAAAACCGATTACTGCCCGAATGAACTGAAAAGTCAACCAAAAAGCAGAAATCGCTATTTAATTTATTTTTTTTACAATAAGCTTTTGCTTCAGTTGCTTTGGTAACAATTTTAGGATTTAATTGACAATAAGCAATTGAACCATAAATTATCAATGCAAATAAAAAAGTTATTTTTTTGATGGATAATTTATATTGTTTACTAAACATATAGCAAAGTAAAAACATTCAATTTATTCTTGCTGCAACGGGAAGTTATTTTTTGTTAAGTCCTAATAAATAAAGTAAGGAGCCTCCACCTGTATTACTAGTAGGTGTTGTTAGCGGTTCGTTGTTTTATTTTTCTCTGTCATTGCATTTGTTACTTTGGTCAATTTTCAGCAATTAGTTTGTTAATTTTCGCAATCTGTGTCCAATGATAAATCACTAAAATCATTCCCAAAAGTCCTGCTATCTGCCCAACCATATTTGGTATAAATGACAAAACCTGTGCAATACTCCAGCCTATTCCTGAAATCATACCAAAATCTGAAACGCTTTTTAGTTTAATGTTTGATTTTTTTTCCTCTTCAATTGAGTTGGCGATATTTATAACTATGAAAAAATCTTCTACAAAGTTGAAGGGAATAGCAAACATATACCAAACCGAAGTCGGCTTTGTCCTTCTGTTTTCAGGTTTTATCAAAGTCAAACATCTTTGCAATGTCCGACAATAAAATCCAACCATAATAAAGAATGCTCCTATTATCAAAAGACTTGGTAGTATACCTATTCTTAAAATTTCATTTAAAACGCCGTCATTTGTTGTATTGTCAAAGTAAGGCAGAACTGCCCAAGCAACTAAAAGAGATGTCAGAATAAGTCTAATTAAAAAATTCACACCTGTTGTCATATTGTTATTTCCTCCTGTTTTAAGCATAAGTCTGTTTTTTTGAACCTAAATATATAAGAAGACCAATTGGTAAAAGTAATATCCATTGAGGTGCCAAAAATTTGTGAATAACACTTGAAATACAAAAGGGTATTGAAAGCAAAATATACAAAATACCAATATGTTTTATCAATTCCGTTTTTCGCTTTTGAAATTCTACAACTGCATTTTTCAAAACAAAATAAGATGACATAAACAAAATAATTGTCACCATATGCCAAACGCCAAACCATTCTGCTTTTGTTTGGTTCGTAAGATTACTTTGCAACAATGGATTAACCAATTCAATTTGTCCGCCAATAGTATGAAGTAATGCGGTAAATAAATTTATAACACCTGCAACTAGCCAATAATAATTTTTTTTGTCTGTCATTTTTATCATTTTACAATTTTCTGTTTTATTCTGTGTGGTCTGTTACAATGACCGCTAACTTGCTTATACCCGCCATAAACTTGCGCTTATCTTGCAATTTTTACAAGATTGTCGAATGTTTGTGGCGTATATCAAATTTAAACAATTTACTTATAAATCAAATGGTACTTCTCTCCTAAAAAGGAAATGATGATGTATTTACCTGTCCGCATATTTTTAAAAGGCAGGATATCAAAATGCAAAGTTGTTTTATTATTTGCTTTGCAAGGTTTAGAGTTTGTATCGTATCGCAACAAAAAATTAAGGGTTAAGTCTGAGCTCTCTATTAATTTATTGTCGGTAACTAGTTCTATATTAGTAGGGCAATCACCATAAAAAATCCCAAGCTCTAAGCAGTTATTGGTTATGGTGGCATTATATATTTTTATGCGCGGCATGGTAAGCGTATCCATCTCATCAACGCTTATTACTTTGGCGCAATCAAAATTTATAGTTTCACCATTTACGGTTAGGTTCTTTTGAGCGTTTAGCTTATAAGATAATATGCAAAGGCAAAAAAGTAGAAGTAGTTGGTTCATTAGTTTACAACGTATATACAAGTATAATAGTATTAAAATCTATTTTAAATTTATCATACATTGGTAATAGTGCGGCAGATTTTGACAAAAGAGAGCGAACTGCAATTTTTCTGGCGGCATTGCGGAGCTATTTGAGGGAAGAAAAGATTGGAGTTGGTCTTTCGTCTTGAATTTTTGTTTCTTTTTGTTCAAGCAAAAAGAAAGAGGAAAAGAAAAAAATATGTTTTACTATGAGCTTCTCGACTTCGATCGAAGTGACATGTTTATTTGAAAAAAGAGCCTTCTGATTAGGAAGGCTCTTTAAATAATTAGGCTTTATTAAAATCCCAAGTTTCCATAAACTTGGTGGTATAGTTACCTGCTTTAAAATCTTCGTTTTGCATTAACTTAATATGAAAAGGAATGGTTGTTTTAACACCTTCAATTACATACTCACTTAAAGCGCGGTGCATTTTAGCAATGGCTTCTTCGCGAGTTTGCGCCACAGTAATTAATTTACCTACCATACTATCATAGTTTGGCGGAATGGTATAACCACTATACACATGTGAGTCAACACGAATACCGTGTCCGCCTGGTGTGTGTAAGGTTGTTATTTTACCTGGAGATGGTGTAAAGTTTTTAAAAGGATCTTCAGCATTAATACGGCACTCAATAGCATGTAATTGTGGGTAGTAGTTTTTACCACTAATAGGAACACCTGCTGCTACTAAAATTTGTTCGCGTATCAAATCGTAGTTAATAACTTCTTCTGTAATTGGGTGCTCTACCTGAATACGCGTATTCATTTCCATGAAATAGAAATTACGGTGTTTATCAACCAAAAACTCAACAGTACCTACACCTTCGTAACCAATAGATAAAGCAGCTTTCACAGCAGCATCACCCATTAATTCGCGTAATTCAGGAGTCATAAATGGAGAAGGAGTTTCTTCTACCAATTTTTGGTGACGACGTTGTACAGAGCAATCACGCTCACTTAAGTGACATGCTTTACCGTGTGCATCTCCCACAATTTGAATTTCGATATGACGTGGTTCTTCAATATATTTTTCCATGTACATGGCACCATTACCAAAAGCAGCAGCTGCTTCGTGTGTAGCACTATCCCATGCCGCTTGAAAATCTTCTTCTTTCCAAATAATACGCATCCCTTTTCCACCACCACCGGCAGTAGCTTTAATAATAACAGGATACACAATACCTTTGGCCAGTTCTTTTCCTTGTTCTACATTTTCCAATAAACCAACTGATCCAGGAACACAAGGCACACCAGCAGCAATCATTGTTGCTTTGGCGTTACTTTTATCTCCCATTTGATTAATCATTTCGGGAGACGCTCCAATAAACTTAATGTTATTTTGACGACAAATTTCAGAGAATTTTGCGTTTTCGCTTAAGAAACCATAACCCGGATGAATGGCATCTGCGTTAGTAATTTCGGCAGCGGCAATAATACTGGCCATGTTTAAGTAACTGTCTTTACTTGGCGGTGGGCCAATACAAACAGCCTCATCGGCAAATTTAACGTGCAAAGATTCTTTATCGGCAGTAGAATAAACCGCAACGGTTTTTATTCCCATTTCCTTACATGTTCTTATCACACGTAAAGCAATCTCGCCACGATTGGCAATCAATATTTTTTTAAACATCTCTCTCGATTTACGATTTTACGATTTACGATTTTTAAAATCTTAAATAGCAAATCAGTTAACTAATAATTTTGACTATGGTAAATTTCAAATCGTCAATCTACCTTCTTAATTCGTAAATATTTACGAAGGATCTACTAGGAACAGAGGTTGGTCATACTCAACAGGAGTAGCATCGTCTACCAATACTTTTACGATTTTACCTTTTACTTCGCTTTCAATTTCGTTAAATAATTTCATCGCTTCAATGATACAAACTGGTTTGCCAATTTCAATTTCATCTCCTACGTTTGCAAATGTTGGCTTATCTGGCCCAGCAGAGCGGTAAAATGTACCAATCATTGGAGATTTAATTGTTACGTATTTTGCCTCGTTTGATGCGGTTGTAGATGTAGTAGGCGTTGTAGTATCTGCCGTTGTTGTATTTACTACTGGAGCAGCCATAACTTGAGCGGGTGCCGTTGTAATTTGGGTTGGAGCAGCTTGGTACATTACAGGGGCAGCTTGCTTGCCAGTTTTAATAACGATTTTAATCTCTTTAGTTTCTAGTTCAACTTCGTTTACCCCGCTCTTAGAAACAAATTTAATTAAATCTTGAATTTCAGTTAATTTCATTTGTGTGTGTTTTAGTTAGTGGGGGCAAAAATACCAATTATTTATAAAAAATGAGAAAAATCATCACTTTTTGGTCTAAAATGATGCAAATGTTTAAAAAAAGCACTAATTATCAACAAATTAAAATTTAAAATTTAAGAAGTTTGATTTAAGAAGTATAATTTTACAGATAATCAGAAAATTATTGACAGTATTTGTAATTTAAATCTGACTTATTTAACGAATTCTATCCGCACTTCTCACTAATTGCTCATCTTTTTTAATGAAATGCGCCGCTAAATAGGCTAAAATACCTGAAATAATTGGCAAAACAAGTCCAAATTTATAAGATATATTACCGGTAACGTTTGGTTTTATAAAATCAAGTAAGAAAATTAAACTGATTAGGATAAGATTAAGCAACGCAATAAGGTTAGCTAACTTAAATTGTAAATTTCTGTTTGTAAATTTTAAAATTGTAAAAAGTGATAATGCTGGTATTAATAAGTTAATTGCTACAAAACCATAAAATTCAGAAGTAATAATAGTACCGTGCGGCATCGGGTTTAAACTGATAACAGATACTACACCTCTTGAATCTGTAAAATAAAAAACAGGAAAAACGAACAATAATGCCGAAATAATAATAACACCTAATAAAAAAAGAGTTTGTTTACGTTGAATCATGACGCGAAATTAAGGTTTTGTTTCAGATGTAGAAAATAAATTAGATTAATTACGAATCTGTGGTTGCTATCATCTTGTAAGTTAATTGAATCAACACTTATCATACCTAGATTCGTATATTCGTGTAAAATTCGTAATCAAGTCCGTTTACGGTTAAGCCAATATTAAATTAAAGTTAAAATCTAAATTACTTACATTAACCCTTGGTACTCTAATCCAAGTAACTTACATTTGCGCTATGGAAAACAAATACCAAAACCTAATTGAACAAACCTTCGACTTCCCACAAGAGTCGTTTGAAGTTATTGATGATGAATTGTACTTTAATGACATCCCATTAATGGATATCATTAAACAATATGGCACTCCGTTGAAAATCACATATTTACCAAAGATATCTTCGCAAATACAAAAAGCCAAACGTATGTTTAATGTGGCCATGGCAAAAGCTGATTATAAAGGTAAATATGTGTACTGCTATTGCACCAAAAGCTCTCACTTTAGCTTTGTATTGGATGAAGTTTTAAAAAACGACGTTCATATTGAGACTTCCTCAGCTTACGACATCCAAATTATAAGGGAGCAGATCAAAAAGAAGAAAATAACCAAAGATACCTTTATTATATGTAATGGTTATAAGAAAACTAATTACAAACAGTACATCTCGGAATTGTTGAATGATGGCTATAATGTAATCCCGGTTTTAGACCATTTGGATGAGTTTGAGCATTATAGAAAGAATGTAAAAGTAGCCAAATGTCAACTTGGAATCAGAATTAGTACAGAAGAAGAACCATCTTTTGCCTTCTATTCTTCCCGATTAGGGGTCCGTTACACAGATATTATTAGCCTTTATAAAGACAAGATACAGACCAATCCAAAGTTCGAATTAAAGTTATTGCACTTCTTTATTAACAATGGTATTAAGGATACAATATACTATTGGACAGAATTAAACAAATGTTTAAATATTTATAAAGAATTAAAAAAGATTTGCCCAACCCTTGATTCATTAAATATTGGTGGTGGTATGCCAATCCGAACGTCATTAAGCTTTGATTACAATTATGAGTACATGGTTGAGGAAATTGTAGCTCAAGTAAAATCATTTTGTACACAACACGAATTAGATGAACCTAATATTTTTACTGAATTTGGCTCATTTACAGTGGCAGAAAGTGGCGCCGCTTTATACTCTATTATTGATCAAAAACAACAAAACGACAGAGAGCAGTGGTACATGATTGATAGTTCATTTATAACTACGCTTCCTGATACTTGGGGAATAAAACAGCATTTTATTATGTTGGCGGTTAACAATTGGGAAAAACCATACATACCAGTTAACTTAGGTGGGTTAACCTGTGATAGCATGGATTATTATAATACGGAAGCACACACCAATCAGGTATTTTTACCCAAAATAGAAAAGACAGATAAGCAACCATTATATATTGGTTTTTTTCATACTGGAGCTTATCAAGAAGCATTAAGTGGTTATGGAGGCACACAGCATTGTTTAGTTCCAGCACCAAAACATGTGTTAATTGATAAAGATGAGGATGGTAAACTAACGACCAAGCTTTTTGCTAAAGAACAGAGTTATAAATCTATGTTGAAAATTTTAGGATATTAAATTTGTCGATTTAAATCTAATGATTATCTTTCGATTTCTATAACATAACCTTTTGATAACAACAAAACGAATACTTTTCTTTTTTTCACTTGTTTCATTATGGATATGTGTGTCGTGCGGTGGTTCACAAAAATCAGAAAACGCTTTAACGGAAGGTGTTATTGAATATAATGCCGAAGTCGTTGACCAGTCGCATCCAATGGCTGGTTTGGCTCCTAGCTCTGCAACAGTAAAATTCAAAGACAATAAATTGCAGATAGAGATGAGTACTATGGGTATTTTTAATACTACATTTATTAGTAATCCATCTAAAAAAACATTGAGCCAAATGGTGAAATTTATGGATATAAAAAATGCTTGTATCCAAACTGAAGCAGATTTAGTTGAAGAAAATAAAGGTTATGAGTTGAAGTTAGAAGAAGTGAAAGGAACAAAAAAAATTGCTGGATACGATTGTAAAAAAATGAAAGCCACAATGATTAACGACCCAAACAATTCGTTTGATGTATATTATACAGACGAATTAGGTTTAGATAGCATTAATAACATGGGGCCTTACAAGCAAATTAAAGGGATGTTAATGCAATATCGTTTAAAGAAATTAGGCTTAGAAATGTGTTTTACTGCCACAGCGGTAAAAAAAGAAGAAATAAACGAAGACGTTTTTGAAGTGCCAGCGTTTTATAAAATAGTTACCCGCGCCGAAATGGAAAAACTATTTGACGATATTCAAAAGTAATTTGTTGTCAGTTCGAGCTCACACTGAGTTTGTCACTTCGAGTGGAGTCGAGAAGCGAATTGCAGTCGAGAACATTTCGAAGCTATCAGCGTTCCATTATAATTTATCCATCATATTAACCATTTAGCATATTTTCACAATCTGAAACTATCAAAATTGTAAATTGGCATACCAATTGAAAAGCAAAACACACAATTATAAAATTAAAAACATGAACAAATTATTCTCTACGTTAGCTGTTGTTGCATTATCAGCATTATCATTAAATGCACAAATTAAAGAAGGTTCAATTACCTATGATATGAAAATGGAAGGCCTTCCTCCTGAGCAAGCAGCAATGATTGGCGACATGGAATTAAAAACTAGCTTTAAAAATGGTAAAGTTTTATCAGAAATGTCTTCTATGATGTTTACAAACCAAACTTCTGTAGATGAAAAAGGAATGACCATGCTAATAGAACAAATGGGAAATAAAATGGCTATTAAACAAACTAAAGAAGAAATAGAAAAGGAAGAGGCAAAACTAAAAGATAAACCTGCTGATCCAAAAATTGAATATACAGTTGAAACAAAAACGATTGCAGGTTATGAGTGTAAAAAAGCAATTGTTACGATTGTAGGAAAAGATAAAAAAGAAGAAAAAATGGATGTTTGGTATAGTGATAAATTTGAAAATCCTAATAAAGAAGGGAAAGGTCAAGGCCAAGCTTTTATGAAAGGTTTTAAAGGGTTACCTTTTGAATTTTCAAACTCGCAAGGTGCTATGAAATTTACGATGATTGCTAAAGGAGTTTCAACAGATCCTATTGATGATGCTAAATTTAGTTTATCAACGGAGGGTTACAAAATGATGACCATGGATGAATTTAAAGCTATGCGTGGCGGAAAGTAATTTTCATTACAAATTACATGAAAAGGTTCGGTTTTTTACCGAGCCTTTTTTGTTTAAATCTATTGGTTTTTATGGATAAATAATACTAAATCTTCATACGAAGATATACTAAGATTTTATCCTAATTTTAATTAACTTTGATTAATTATTAAAAACTCAATATGAAAGGTATAAGCTTTGTAACTAACGACAAAAACGAAAAAATAGCGGTACAGATAGATTTAAAAGCCATTGAAAAACACCATGAAGCTATTGAAGATCTTTTAGATGGTATAATAGCAGAAGCGAGAAAAGACGAAGAGAAAATACCATTATCTAAGGTTATAAGTAATCTTAAAAAAATGGGAAAACTAAAATGAAAATTTACGAAGTAGTTTTGTCAAAAACAGCAGAAAAAAACTTAATTAAATTATCTGCTCAAATTGTCAATAAAATTTTACCAGTACTTAAATCATTGGGTCAAGAACCGCGACCCATAGGTTGCAAAAAATTAAAAGGCTTTACTAATTTATGGCGTGTACGAGTAGGTGATTACCGTATAGTTTATTCTATTGAAGATGTGATTATGCTTATAGACGTTAGAGAAATAGGACACAGAAAAGATATTTATAAATAATAAAATACAATATTCAATAACGATTACTTAAAAATAATTTTAATTACAAATTACTTGAAGACTCGGATAATTCCGAGCCTTTTTTGTTTAAATCTATTGGTTTTTATGGATAAATAATGATTAGCTAATTGGCTAATTAATTCTATAAGGTTAACTTTGTATCTTCAAAAATCAACACTAAATCACTACATATGATTCATTTCTTCGGAAACCAATCCAATACCGTTTTTGCAGTTCAAACACACGATTCAATTTCTACAGAAAATATTAGCAAATTAAATTGGCTTTTTGGCAACGCCCATAAAATAGATAAATCCATATTAACAGATTTTTTTGTTGGTCCTCGTGCAGCTATGATTACGCCTTGGAGTACTAACGCGGTTGAGATTACTCAAAATATGGGTATCACAGGCATTATCCGAATTGAAGAATTTGGAAAAGTATCGTCAGACTTTTCGTCTTTTGACCCAATGCTTTCTCAAAAGTATACCGAATTAAACCAAGATATTTATACGATTAATATTAAGCCAGAACCAATATTAGAAATTAGTGACATTGCTGCTTATAATAAAACAGAAGGTTTAGCATTAAGCGGAGAAGAAGTTGAGTACTTAAATAATCTATCTACTAAACTAGGACGTAAATTAACGGACTCAGAAATCTTTGCTTTTTCACAAGCAAACTCAGAACACTGTCGCCATAAAATATTTAATGGAACATTCGTCATCGATGGAGAAACAAAACCAACATCACTTTTTAAATTAATTAAAAAAACATCAGAGACAAATCCAAACGAAATTGTTTCAGCGTATAAAGATAATGTAGCGTTTGTAAAAGGTCCTAAAGTTGTTCAGTTTGCACCAAAAACAGCCGACAAAGCTGATTTTTATGAAGAAAAAGAATTTGATTCCGTTCTTTCATTAAAGGCAGAAACGCATAATTTCCCTACAACGGTTGAACCATTTAATGGAGCAGCAACTGGTTCAGGCGGAGAAATTCGTGATCGTTTGGCAGGCGGACAAGGTTCATTGCCACTAGCTGGAACTGCTGTTTACATGACGTCTTATTCTCGTTTAGAAAAAGGGCGAGAGTGGGAGAGTGGAATGAAAGAAAGACCTTGGTTGTACCAAACTCCCATGGATATTTTAATCAAAGCATCCAATGGAGCTTCTGATTTTGGAAATAAATTTGGTCAGCCATTAATAACAGGCTCGGTACTAACGTTTGAGCATCAAGAAAAAACTGTCAGTTCGAGCGGAGTCGAGAACATTCGTAAGTTAGGTTACGATAAAGTAATCATGCAAGCGGGTGGAATTGGTTATGGTAAATTAAATCAAGCGATTAAAAAAGCGCCACACAAAGGAGATAAGATTGTTATTTTAGGTGGAGAAAATTACCGTATCGGAATGGGTGGAGCAGCCGTTTCATCAGCCGATACAGGTGCTTTTGGTTCGGGTATCGAATTAAATGCCATTCAGCGTTCTAATCCTGAGATGCAAAAGCGTGCCGCTAATGCTATTCGTGGTTTAGTAGAAAGTGATGAAAATCCAATTGTTTCTATTCATGATCATGGTGCTGGCGGACATTTAAATTGTTTATCAGAATTAGTAGAAGCAACTGGTGGTTTAATTGATTTGGATAAATTGCCAGTAGGCGATCCAACTTTATCTGCTAAAGAAATTATTGGAAACGAATCACAAGAACGTATGGGTTTAGTGATTGGCGAAAAAGATATGGATATCTTGCAACGCATTGCAGATCGTGAACGTTCACCTATGTATCAAGTTGGTGATGTAACGGATGACCACCGCTTTACATTTCAATCAAAATCTACTGGATTAAAACCAATGGATTATGCTTTGGAAGATTTCTTCGGAAGTTCACCAAAAACCATCATGACGGATAAAAATGTGAAACGTCATTATGCAGAGTTAACTTATTTAACTGCTAATATTCCTACCTACTTAAATCAAGTATTGCAATTAGAAGCCGTTGCTTGTAAAGATTGGTTAACCAATAAAGTAGATCGTTGTGTAGGTGGAAAAGTAGCTAAACAACAATGTGCTGGTCCGTTGCAATTGCCACTAAACAATGTTGGTGTGATGGCTTTAGATTATAAAGGTAAAGAAGGAATTGCAACAACTATTGGGCATTCATCTATCGCTGCTTTAATTGATCCAGTAGCAGGTTCAAGAACTGCAATTGGCGAAGCTTTATCTAATTTAGTATGGGCACCTTTAAAAGATAATTTACAGTCGGTTTCATTATCCGCTAACTGGATGTGGGCTTGTAAAAACGAAGGAGAAGATGCTCGTTTATATGAAGCGGTAAAAGGTTGTTCGGATTTTGCCATTGAATTAGGAATCAATATTCCAACAGGAAAAGATTCTTTATCGATGAAACAAAAATATCCTAACGATGAGGTAATTGCTCCAGGAACAGTTATTATTTCAGCTGCTGGAAATTGTAGCAACATTACTAAAGTAGTTGAACCTGTTTTAAAACGTGTTGGTGGAAATATTTACTATTTAAATTTATCTCAAGATAGTTTCAAATTAGGAGGTTCGTCTTTTGCACAAGTGTTAAATAAAATTGGAACAGAAGTGCCAACCATTAAAGACGGAGCATTCTTTAAAAAGGCATTTAACCTGTTACAAGATTTAATTAAAGAGCGTAAAATTAGTGCAGGTCATGATGTTGGTAGCGGAGGATTAATTTCCACTTTATTAGAACTATGTTTCGCAGATGTGAACTTAGGCGCTGCTTATGATTTATCTTCTTTAAAAGAAAATGATACAGTAAAGGCATTATTTAACGAAAATATAGCCGTTGTGTTTCAAGCAGATGCTTCTCTTGAAGTCGAGTTTGCAAAACACGCTGTTGAGATTTTTAAAATTGGTTCGGTAGTAGAAGGAAATACAGTAACTATTAAAAATAACGCAGATACATTTACATTTAATGTTTCCGAAACTAGAGATACTTGGTACAAAACTTCTTTCTTATTAGATTCAAAACAATCTAAAAATGGTATGGCGCAAGAACGTTATACCAATTATAAAAATCAGCTTTTACAATTTACATTTCCTGCTCACTTTACAGGGAAACTTCCTGTCACTTCGAGTGTGTCACTTCGAGCGGAGTCGAGAAGTGAGAAGCGTCCTAAAGCCGCCATCATTCGCGAAAAAGGTTCTAATTCAGAACGAGAAATGGCTAATGCCATGTTCTTAGCAGGCTTTGATGTGAAGGATATTCACATGACAGATTTAATTTCGGGAAGAGAAAATTTAGAAGATATTCAATTTATTGGTGCAGTGGGTGGTTTCTCTAATTCAGATGTATTAGGTTCTGCAAAAGGTTGGGCTGGTGCATTT
>JBKJPW010000189.1:0-24781 GCA_046594225.1 Bacteroidia bacterium | reverse complement strand
TCAGCAAACCATCAAGGAAGCGCGATCTGCTAATTTGCCTTTTGTACAATTAAATGGGGCTTATAATTTTACTCGTTCACAAAGTCAGGCTGGATTTGTGTTTTTAAATCAACAAGCTGGTTTAAATGCTGGTGTTACAGCAGGTTGGTTATTATTTAATGGAACAAAAAATAGTAAGTTAGTTAAGGAAAAAAATATTTTATACCTCAATCAAAAATATGCTACAGAGCAAATGCAACAGCAAATTGACGGACAAGTATTTAATAGCTACAAAACGTATTTATTGAATAAAACGATTGTTGATCTAGAACGTCAGAATTTAGCAGACTCAAAAGAAGTATTAGATGTATCTATTGAGCGTTATAAAGTTGGAAAATCTAATCTTTTAGAAACCATCGAAACACAAAAGAATCTAGAGGATGCTCAAGTTCGTTATATTGAAGCTTTATACGCTATTAAAATGGCTGAGACTGATTTATTAAGAGTGAATGGGGCTTTGGTGAAATAGTTAAGCTAATTAATTACTCAGTTTTTTTGAAATAATTTTTGTACTGTAAAAAATTATACTGATTATGGTAAATACTAAAATTGACATCAGGATAAATTCTTTTATACTGCCTATAGTACTTAAATTGTTTTTGTCATCATCCATATAAACGCCAAATGATGTAAGTAGAACAGAAAGGATAACAATACTGAATAGTTGAATTTTGTTTTTCATAATATAAAGTTTTTGTTATCTAACGTTTAAGTTAGTTGTTTATTGTTTGAAGTAATTACTTCATTTTCATAAAGCGCATTTGAACCACGCCAACAAAAGCTTCCTTAAAAATTTTGGTACTCATTTTACTCACACCTAAAACTCGGTCGGTAAACATAATAGGAACTTCTACTATTTTAAATCCTTTTTTATAAGCTCTGTATTTCATTTCTATTTGAAACGCATAACCCATGAATTTGATAGCATCTAAATCAATGGTTTCTAATACTTTTTTACGATAGCACTTAAAACCTGCTGTTGTATCTTTTACTGGAAGCCATAATACGATGCGCACATACACAGAGGCGAAATAACTCATTAAAATACGACCAATTGGCCAATTACTAACTTGTCCGCCTTTTGTATAACGAGAACCAACAGCCACATCAGCGCCATTTTCGCAAGCTTCTAATAATCTTACTAAATCTTTTGGATTATGGCTAAAATCACAATCCATTTCAAAAATATATTCGTAATCGCGTGCTAAGGCCCATTTAAAGCCATGGATATAAGCAGTACCTAATCCTAATTTACCTTTGCGTTCCTCTATATGTAATTTTCCAGAATACTCAGATTTTAGTTCTTTTACTTTTGCGGCCGTGCCATCTGGCGAACCATCATCCACAATTAAGACTTCAAATTCACGAGGTAAATCAAATACCGTTCGAATCATTTTTTCAATGTTTTCGATTTCGTTATAAGTTGGTATGATGATTAAATTTTTGCTCATAAATTGTTGTTAAATATACTATTTTGTTAGATTATTAAAAGCGTCATTTTTCAGCATTTATTTTACTTTTCCTGTTAAAATAGGTTAAGTATTTACAGATTATTCGACTGATTTGGATGCAAGATTCAGCTAAATATTGTAGCTTTGAGTATGAGAGTTGTTTTAATAATATTGCTATTGCTAGGTTTTAGCCATTTATCTGTTGCTCAGGATTCTATTCCAAGAGTAAATAAGTCTACAGGAACCGCCAGTTTTTATGCCAATAAATTTAACGGACGAAAAACTTCTTCTGGTGAAAAATTTTCAAATGATAGTTTAACAGCCGCCCATAAAAAGTTTAAATTTGGGACGTATGTTTTGGTTAGGAACTTGAAAAACGATTCAACAGTGATTGTAAAAATTAACGATCGACTTCCTCAAAAATCAAAACGAACAATTGATTTAACTGTAAGAGCTGCAAAGCAATTAAATTTTATAAAATCAGGATTAACCAAAGTAGAGATAACCGTAATCGATTCATTAAAAAAATAATATGAGTAAAATTTTAATAAAAAACGCTACTATCGTGAACGAAGATGAAACCTTTGTTTCGGATGTCTTAATAGATGGAAACATCATTTCTCAAATTGATAGAGACATTACCGATGATACGGCAAAAGTTATTGATGCTTCAGGATTAGTATTAATGCCTGGCGCTATTGATGATCAGGTTCATTTTAGAGAGCCTGGCTTGACTCATAAAGGAGAAATATATACAGAAGCAAAAGCTGCTGTGGCAGGTGGTATAACTTCTTATATGGAAATGCCAAACACTGTTCCGCAAGCTGTTACTATTGTGGAACTAGAAAAGAAGTATAGTAGAGCCAAAGAATGTTCGTTGGCTAACTATTCTTTCTTTATGGGAGGCACGAATGTGAATTTAGAAGAAACTTTAAAAGTAGATTACAAAACAGTTTGTGGTTTAAAAATCTTTATGGGCTCAAGCACAGGAGATATGTTAGTTGATAACGAAAAAACATTAGAAGGATTTTTCTCTAAATCTAATGCACTTATCGCTACACACTGCGAGTTTGATCCGATGGTGAAAGAAAATCAAAAGCGTATTGTAGAAGAATATGGCGAAGATTTACCAGCGTATTTTCATCCAATTATTCGTAATGATGAAGCTTGTTTTAAGTCGTCGTCTTTTGCAGTAGACTTGGCTAAAAAACATAATACACGGTTACATATTTTACATATTTCATCAGCAAAAGAGTTAGATTTATTCACGAACAAAATTCCTCTAAAACAAAAACGCATCACTGCCGAAGCGTGCATCCATCATTTATGGTTTAATGATGATGATTATAAAAAGAAAGGAAACTTTATTAAATGGAATCCTTCAGTGAAAACCGAATACGATAGAGCGCATATTTTTGAAGCTGTTTTAGATGGTCGTATTGATGTGATTGCAACCGACCACGCTCCGCATACCTTAGAAGAAAAAAAATTACCTTATTTGCAAGCGCCAAGTGGTGGACCATTAGTACAACATTCTATTTTAGCGATGTTGGAATTTTATAAGCAAAAGAAAATTTCGTTAGAGAAAATTGTGCGCATGATGTCGCACAATGTAGCCGATATTTTTAAAATTGAAAAACGCGGTTTTATTCGCGAAGGTTATTTTGCTGATATAGTGTTGGTGGATTTAAATAAACCTACTGAAGTAACCAAAGCATCTTTATTATATAAATGTGGTTGGAGTCCGTTTGAAGGCACAACATTCTCGTCAAGCATTAACAAAACCTTTGTGAGCGGTCATTTAGTTTACGATTGCGGAACCTTTGATGAAAGTAAAAAAGGGGAGAGGTTGAGTTTTAAAAGAGATTAATGTTTTATGTAAATAAAAAAAGGGAAGCATTTGCTTCCCTTTTCAGTCTAATTATTGATGAACAATAATTTTTTGTCTAAGTACGTTGTTGCCTTGAGTCTGACCTATTAAAAAATAAATTCCATTAGCTAAATCTTTAATATTTATCTCATAATTATTTTCTTGGTTTAAAGATTGAGTCCTTACAATTTGCCCAAATTCATTTATAATATTAATACTCATGTTTTTATTTGTGACAACATTAAACGAGCCATTGTTAGGATTTGGATAAACAGTTATAAAAGGTTGCTGTTCATCCATGTCTTCTTGATTGCTCATTAAACGCTCTGTGTCTCCACTTTGGTTTATAACCATTGGAGATGCTGCGCCCCAGGTCATCATACAGGTATTATTAGATTCTGGACCAAATACTAAACCGGTCCCATTATTATATTGGCATTGAATAGTCCAATAGTAACTAGTGCCATATACCATACCTGGAATTTGTTTGATGTAAATGTAATTATTGGTAAAGGTTTTTGTACCAACTAATGCGCTAGTAGATACATTATAGCAATTTACTTTATAAGCTGATACGCCTGTTACAGCTGTAATTCCTGTATAAGGATTTGTAGTACTTGTGTATGTATTACCACATGGTAGTGCTGCCATTGGTGCAGATGTTATTACAGTACATAAACTAGAACTAGGTGTACTATATACTAATCCTGAACCATTATTATATTCTGCTTCAACAGTAATTTTATAGGTATTTCCATATGCAATACCTGGCACTTGATTTAAGTATAAATAATTACTAGTTTGTATTTTAACAGCAACTACTGCATTGGTTACATCATTATATAAAGTAAATTTATAATTACTTACTCCATTAAATGTTGTACAAAGTATCGGTGATGATAAATTTGTGATTACTTTTCCGCATGGAACAGTTGGTTTTGGTTCATTTATATTTACAGTACAGGTTCCTGAACTTTCTGGACCAAAACCTATTCCTTTATTCACAGCTACAGTCCACTTATAAACATTACCATAATACAATCCACTTACTGCATTAATGTTTATTGAACGAGTTGGCGATGTTAGGCTTGCCACTGTAACAGTTGGCGCCGAAGGATTATAAAAGCTAAATCTGTACTGTTGTGCACCTGTTACTGAATTTGCCCATACAGGATAATTTTTGTTACTTATGTTTAAGTTACACATATATAAACTCGTAGTTGCGGTTTCACCACTACAATTAACAGGATTCACAGAGTGTGTATCTGAAGCACTACAACCATTGGCATCAGTTCCGGTTACCGTATAGGTTGTAAAAGAACTAGGTGATACATTAATAGATGTTGTCGTTTCTGAAGTATTCCAAAGATATGTTAATGCTCCACTAGCAGATAGTACTGAAGATGTACTAGTACATAAAGTAGCTGTACCAGCTATACTAACTGTAGGCAATGCATTTACAGTGATCGTTATAATATCAGTATTCGAACAACCTAATGTTGTTCCTGTTACAGAATAAGTAGTGTTAACTGTAGGTGATACAGAAATTGTAGATGTGGAAGCGCCTGTATTCCACAAATAAGAGGTAGCTCCCGAAGCAGTTAAAGTGCTTGTTGAACTGCTGCATATATTGGTGGAACTAGCGGTTGCATTTACTGTTGGGGGTGAACTTGTAGTTACAGTAATTACTGAACTTACAGCAGTTGGTGTAGATGCGCAAGGTGAATTACTTGTTAAAATACAAGTTACATTTTCTCCGTTATTTAATGATGAAGTTGTGAATGTTGAAGAATTTGTTCCAACATTTGTTCCATCTATTTGCCATTGATAATCAGGTGCAGAGCCTCCATTTGTTGAAGTTGCACTAAATGTAGTAGAAGCATTTACGCACATAGGATTTGAACCAGAAGATATGGAGATAGAAATTGCCGGAGCAACCGTACCACTAATAGTCATTGTAATTGCAGAACTAGAAGCGGTTGGAGTAGTTGCACAGGTAGCATTACTAGTTAAAATACAAGTTATGTTTTCTCCATTATTTAAAGATGAAGTAGTAAATGATGAAGAATTTATTCCTGCGTTTGTACCATCTATTTGCCATTGATATGATGGTGTAGTGCCGCCATTTGTTGGTGTAGCTGTAAAAGTAATTGAACCTCCAGAACAAGATGGATTAGAACCACTTGTTAAGCCAATAATTATACTTGGAACAACAGTCGTATTAACCGTCATCGTCACCGCAGAACTTGTTGCTGTAGTAGGAGCAGCACAGGTAGCATTACTTGTTAATACGCAAGTAACCGCTTGTCCGTTAGTAATGGTTGACGTAGTATAGGTAGTTGAATTAGTTCCTACATTAGCACCATTTACCTTCCATTGGTATAAAGGAGTCGTACCACCATTAGTTGGTGTTGTCGTAAATGTTGAAGTAGTACCTGAACATTTAGGATTTGTACCACTTGTTAAAGCAATAGCTAAGCTTGGAACAATAGTAGGTGTTACACTAGCAGTCACAGATGTTCTTGATGCTGTTGTGCATCCTGCATTTGTTGCATCCACATAATAAGTTGTGGTTGTTGTTAAAGAAGGTGTTGTAAATGTTGTGCCTGAAGCAATAGCAGTCCCACCAGTAGCAGCAGTATACCAGTTAACAGTTCCTGCACTGGCAGTTGCACCAATACTTAAGGTTCCAGTTCCGCATCTTGACGCAGGGCTTGTTCCTGTAATTGTAGGCGCACTACATCCTGCTGGAATAATATATACTCCATAATCCTCAACATCGCCAGCAAGATAAGCTACCCCACAAGTTCTCTCGGTTGAAGAAATTGTCCCAGTTTCTCCTATGACTCTCATTCTAAGTAATGAGTTAGTAGTTGCTGTTCCAGGTATTGTAATATTAGTTGTGTATGTCCCAGATGTACTATTTGGAGCATTACCTGAAAATACTAATTCGCCAGCATCTGCAAAATCGCTATCGTTATTATAATTAATGTATACTTCAAAAACCTCAGCACCGCTTCCACCAGAATTTGCAGAAATTGACATTTGATAAGTACTTCCTGCTGTTACAATCGTATTATAACTACACGCTAAATTTGTGTATGCCGCATTTGTAAGTGTAGAAGATGAACTATTGATAGTATTAAATGTAATGTTGCTAATAGTTTGCGCATAATTACCTTCATTTGAAGAGGTAGGTGTACAAGGAATAGTTGGAGCTGAACTCACAACGACCATTCCTGTTTTTGTTGCAGAAGTAGTTCCATGAGCATTTGTTACTTGTAAAGTAACATTAAATGTTCCTGAATTATTAAAGGTAATTGTTGGATTTTGAGCCGTAGAAGTATAAGTGTTTACCCCGTTTGTAATAGTCCATAAGTGACTAATACCAGTAGTAGATGATGTTGATAAATAAGAGTTTGGTATGCAAGAAGATTTATCTACAAAAGAAACTGATTGACTTGTGCCACATAAAATAGATGCAGAAGATTCAAAATCAACTCCAGCTGTACTAACTGGCACTAAGCCCATATTTGTGCCTCCATTATCAGATCCTAAAAAAGAAGCCCTAGTTGTTGATACTGCCGCAGACATTCTTGTTTTTTGATTAGCCGTTAACATATTCTGACAAACATCAGATGAGTAATCCATGTAATTATGAATATATAAATCTGTAGATGTTCCTGTACAAGAATTAGTTCCGCTTACACAATCACTATTACTTCTTTTGTGAGGGGGGGTATCAGCACAACAATCGCCTGATGTTCCGCAAATATCAGCCGGACAAGTTGAGCCTGTTCCATCTCCTTGAAATGTATGGTATAAATTTAATGAGTGACCAATTTCGTGCGCAGCTGTAGTAGAAGTGCCACTTGTAAAATTACTAGCTAAAATAACAGCACCATCTTGTGCTGCACCATGGCTCGATGCAAAATAAGCGTATCCCTGAACCCCTGAACCACCTTCATTATCATCAATTTCATATACTAGCCAAATATTATAGTATAGGTTTTGATCCCATGAATACGTCGCTTTTAAAGCAGCATCGCTAATCCCACCTGATGATGAACGATCAACACCATTGCTCATGTATGCAGAGTTACTAGTCATACTAATTCGATTAATCCCATTTGTGCAATTGCCACTAGGGTCGCGAACAGCTAATACATATTCTATTTCAACATCAACTCCTGAAGCATTATAAACTGTCCCAACTTCTTTACGGAACATTTGATTCATTAGTTTAATAGCATTTTTAATAGCATCATCCGATACATTAGAACCCATGCCTATTGCTTCTCCTTTGTGCATAACATTTACAACAACCGGAACTTTATAAATAATACTCTGAGTTTTATTAGCATTGTTTTGAATGCTTTGAATATAAGCTTCGTATTGTAGTGCCCGTGCAGCATAGGCAGGGTCTGTTTGCATTAACTGTTGATGAATTTGATCAGAACCACATTTTTCAACTTGTATGTTGTTTTGTGGAATAAGAATCTGAGAATTCATATTCACAGTAAATGAAATTGACAATATCAATAACATTAGTTTTAAGAGTGTAATGCTTTTTTTCATAGGAGATGGGTTTTAATAAATAAGCTATTTCAATATAATGAAGATACAATTTTATAGATACAAGTCCTATTTTCTTACTCAGCTGATATGTTAATTAACAAATTAATTAATAACACGATTTCAACTAAATTATAGCTTAATTATATAAAGGAATGTAATAAGAAAAGAAAAAAACAAGATGAGAATAACAAATTAATCCTGACTAAACAAACTATCTACAAACTCGTTGCGGTTAAACACTTGTAGGTTTTCCAATTTTTTCACCAACACCAATATATTTTACAGAAATTTTAAATTCATCTGAGATGCCAATAACAACAACGCCTTTAGTAGTAGCATTTAATTTGGTTAACGCTAGTGCAGTAACATCTGTAGGTTATTTTACTGATTTAGTTTTAGTTGATTTAAACAAAGCAACCGAAGTAACCAAAACATCTTTATTATACAAGTTTTGTTGGAGTCCGTTTGAAAGCTATACCTTTTCATCAAGCATTCATAAAACCTTTGTGAGTGGGCGTTTAGTTTACGATAATGGAACATTTGACGAAAGTAAAAAAAGGGAGAGGTTAAGTTTTAAAAGAGACTAGGGATGAAGTTTAAAATAAATCACATTCTTTTAATTCAAATCTTATTTTTATCCTTGGCTGGCATCACTGCTTTTCAAAAAATTAGTGGGTTAGAAGTTCCTCATTTTTTTATTGGTAAGTTTGAACATTCATTTATTAATCTGATTCCTTTTGGTATTTCAATTTCTTTTAATAACTCTTCTTGAAACTACGGTTGCTATTTGTATGATTCTTTCTTTAGTGAAAAAAGAATATCAAGATATTTCGCAAAGAGTAAGTTTTAATTTCGGTTTAGATTTAGCATTGGTTCTATTTGTAATTTTATTTTTCGGTTCCTTTTTAGTAAGTGATTATGAAAATGGAGCTCTCGATTTCCTTTATTTTATTGGCACTTTGGCTATACGAAATAAATTAATAGTGTAGTGAAAGAAGCATATAGCGAAATTTATTTTTTCGAAAATATTTGTTTTGTTAAACAAACTTTCATATGTTTGTCTCGTTAAATTGAAAAAACAAACATGATTTTAATTTTAAATAACTTCTTTAACTATTGCTTTAATAATTATTTTATTAAAGGAGGAAGGTTATTTATATAAGTAAAATCAAGTATTTATAATATAAGCCTTCCAAATCGGAAGGCTTTTTTTTTGAATAAAACGTGCATAAACCAATTAATACTGATAACATGAAAACCATAAATAACTTTTATAATTATTTTTTCTGCAACTCGTCCTGAGGCATGGCTATGTATTATCCCTACTTAAGCCTTGCCATTATAGCAGGGCTTTTTTTATGCTCAATAAATAATTAAACAATAAACTAATAACAAAAATGAAAACAACTGAATTACAAAAAACAAGCTATCAGTCGCTATTGACTGAAATGGAAACTGAAATCGCTATTTCAACTGTAAAAGCTTCATTCACTAAAAGTTTAAGCAGTAAATTAACTCTTGCAAAAGTGGAAGCGCCTTTGTTAGTTGAACGAGGAACTGGAATTAACGATGATTTAAACGGCATAGAAAGCCCCGTATTGGTTAAAGTAAAAGAAATTCCAGAGGTATCTGTAGAGATTGTTCACTCTTTAGCAAAATGGAAACGTGCTAAATTAGCTCGATTAAAAGCTGCTGTAGGACAAGGTTTAATAACAGATATGAAAGCCTTGCGTCCTGATGAAGATTTCTCAGAAGTGCATAGCATTTATGTGGATCAATGGGATTGGGAAAAAGTAATAGCAAAAACAGATAGAACTTTAGATTACTTGAAAAAAGAAGTGAAACTGATTTACCAAAGTATTTTAGAAACTGAAAAAGAAGTAACGGCATTATATCCTGCCATTAAAGCCTACTTGCCCGAAGAAATCAGTTTTGTTCACACAGAAGACCTTCAATTGTTGTATCCGCAATTATCGCCAAAAGAAAGAGAAAATGCTATTACTAAAGAATATGGCGCTGTATTTTTAATTGGTATTGGTGGTGAATTAGCCGATGGAAAAAAGCATGATGGCAGGGCTCCTGATTATGATGATTGGAGCACTCAAACTTCCCTGGGAAAAAGAGGATTGAACGGCGATATTTTAGTTTGGAACAAAGTATTAGGCAAGTCATTCGAAATTTCATCTATGGGCATTAGAGTGAGCCCAGAATCTTTATTTATGCAATTGTTTTTATCAGGAACAGAAGACCGTATTCAATTAGATTGGCATCAGCAATTAATAAAAGGTGAGTTGCCTTATACTATTGGCGGTGGAATAGGGCAGTCGCGTTTAGCCATGTTGCTGCTTCAAAAAAAACATATTGGCGAAGTGCAAAGTAGTATTTGGCCAAAAGAATTAATTAAATCATTAAAAACACAAAACATTAACCTATTATAATTATGAGAAACCATTTAATAGCCATTCAAGGCTCTGTAGCATCTTTCCACGACTTAGCTGCCAAAAAATATTTTGGCGAAGACGTTTCAATTAAAGAATGCGGATCGTTTAAAGAAGTTTGCGATAAGATTGTAAACAACAAAGTTGATTATGGGATTATAGCCATAGAAAATAAAGTGGCTGGGAGTATTTTGTCAAACTATCAGTTAATTGAAAAATTCAATTTAAGAGTTATTGGTGAAATTTATCTTCCAATAGAGTTACAGTTACTTGTTAAGTCTGCAGTTAATTTATCGGATATAAAAGAAATTATTTCTCACCCTATGGCATTGGCACAAAGTCAATTGTTTTTGGCTGACCATGATTCAATTATTGTAACAGAGTATAAAGACACAGCCAGTTGCTCCAAAATGGTTTCTGAAGATACTTCCGGAAGACTTGCGGTAATTGGAGGAGCGGCATTAGCTAAATCCTACAATTTACAAGTATTGGTAGATAATGTAGGCGACGTGAAACAAAACTACACCCGTTTTTATATTTTAAGTAAAGGTAGCGATTATGTCTCTGATCCAAATAAAGCCTCTGTTACTATACAAGTTTTGAATGAACCAGGAAGACTAAATGCGGTATTAGAGGTGATTAATAAGTATGGATTGAATTTGAGTAAAATTCAAAGTTTACCAATACCAAACAATTCTGAGGCTTACCCTTTTCATTTGGATATTGAATTTGATGAAAAAGATGTTTTCGAAAAATGTATTTCGAGTTTGAAAGATGAAACATTGAGCTTAAAAGTATTGGGCGTCTATAAAAGCGAATTAAATAAATTGAAGTCAACAAATAATTAGTAATAATTTATAAAAAAGGATTGATGAAAAATTTATTATACAAAAAAGGATTAGTCATTGCAGGTCCCTGCAGCGCTGAGTCTGAAGAACAATTAATTACTACAGCTATTGAATTATCTAAACTTGAAAAAGTAGATGTATTAAGAGCAGGTATTTGGAAACCGCGAACTAATCCTGGCTATTTTGAAGGAGTTGGGACAAAAGGATTAGCGTGGTTATTAAAAGCAAAACAACTAACTGGTTTAAAAACAGCCGTTGAAGTAGCCACTGCTAAGCACGTTGAAGACGCCATGAGTTTTGATGTGGATGTATTATGGATTGGTGCGCGAACCACCGTGAATCCATTTAGCGTTCAACAAATTGCCGATGCGTTAAAGGGAACGAAACAAACGGTGCTTATAAAAAATCCTGTTAATCCTGATATTAAATTATGGATTGGTGCCATTGAACGATTACAAAAAAGTGGGATTGAAAATATTGGTTTAATTCACAGAGGCTTTACATCTTATGGAAATACAGAATATCGTAATGTGCCTATGTGGCAAATTCCGATTGAGATGAAACGTTTGTTTCCTGAATTACCAATGATTTGCGATCCTTCACATATTTGCGGAAATAGAACGGGATTAGCATCAATTGCTCAAAAAAGTGTGGATTTAGATTATGATGGTTTGATTATTGAATCGCATTATAATCCAGAAGTGGCATTGACAGATAAGCAGCAGCAAATAACACCATTAGCATTAAATGAGTTATTAGAAAAGTTAGTGAGAAAAACTAATACGTCTCATGAAGATAATTTTGTAAAGAACTTAGATCATTTACGAGAACAGATTAATCATTTGGATGAAGAACTGATTTCATTAATCTCAACTAGGATGAATGTTGCAAAGCATATTGGTGAGATAAAGAAAAACAGTCAGGTAACGGTATTGCAATCGTCGCGCTATAATGAAGTGTTAGAAAGATCCATTAAAAAGGGAGAACAAGTAGGATTGAGTCATGAATTTATAAAAAATTATTTGGAAGCAATCCACATTGAAAGTATTAGGATTCAGAATAGCTTGGTGTGAGAGGAATTATTGTTGTTATTCTTTAAAGTCCCAACTAATAATTCTAAAAACAACACGTTGATTTTTTAAGTGCAAGGCTGCTTTTTCTTCTTGTGTATAAGCTTTTTCAATTTGATCAGTTTTTATGAGTAATTTCTCAATACTCCAACCTTTGGTTTGTATTCGTTTTTTATTTATTCCTTTTGATATTAACGCACATTTAATATTTTTTGCTCGCTGTTTCGATAATTTCTCTGGCTTATTCTCATTGATTGAAGCATGGCCAGCCAATTCAATTGTAATAGTAGGATTATCTTTTAGTGTTTGAGAAATAAGGGATATAGCATTTTCAAAAGAATCATAATATATAGGATTGACTTTATTCAAAGAATCATTGCAACATAAAGGAGAGTTTTTATAAAAGATAAGACTGGGCATTTTTGTTCCACAATCCAATACTTTAGTCAATTGAAAGTCTTTAACGAATTTTGTGTTTGCTTTTAAAATACCTTTACCTTCATCTTTTGATGCAAAGAAGCAATTAGATGAGCGAGACAAAGAACGTGTGCTTTTGTCTATTACCAATGTTATATTGAAATTGGAAGTTGTATCTTTTACAACAAATTTATATTTACCAAAAATATCAGTTTTTTTCTCAAGCATTGTGCCTGATGATAATTTTAAATGAATAATTGCATTTTCAACTGGATCAACTCCGTCATCCATTGTTACAGTCCCTCTAATAATAGTGCTATCACTTTGTGAAAGAGCATAATAACTAACCATGCTAATTAATATGCAATAGAGAAATTTCATTGTTCTAGTTTTGTGAAAACAAACTATCTACAAACTCAGTGCGGTTAAACACTTGTAGATCTTCCATTTTTTCGCCAACACCAATATATTTTACTGGAATTTTAAATTCATCAGAGATACCAATAACCACACCGCCTTTAGCCGTGCCATCTAATTTTGTTAATGCTAATGAAGTCACATCTGTAGCTGCTGTAAACTGTTTACATTGCTCAATAGCGTTTTGCCCAGTACTTGCATCCAATACCAATAATACATCGTGTGGTGCATCAGGAATTACTTTCTTCATTACGTTTTTAATCTTGGTTAACTCATTCATTAAGTTAATCTTATTATGTAAACGCCCCGCAGTATCAATAATAACAATGTCTGCGCCTTTTGCTTTCGCACTACTTAATGTGTCAAATGCTACGCTTGCAGGATCTGCATTCATTCCCTGTGATACAATATCAACACCAACACGCTGACTCCAAATAGTTAATTGCTCTACAGCAGCAGCTCTAAACGTATCTGCGGCACCAAGTACTACATGATACCCTGCTTTTTTAAATTGATGAGAGAGCTTACCAATAGTTGTTGTTTTACCAACACCATTTACGCCTACAACCATAATGACATAAGGTGTTTTTTCGCCGGTTGCACTTACGGGTAATTTTGGAATTTCAAATGAAACGGTATCGCTTGAATTATTTTCTGTTAATAGAGCAGCAACTTCTTCTTTTAATAAATTATTTAATTCGCCTGTGCCGACATATTTGTTTTCAGCTACACGCGCTTCAATACGTTTAATGATTTTTAAAGTGGTGTTAACACCAACATCACCAGAAATTAGAACTTCTTCTAAATTATCTAATACATCAGCATCAACAGTTGATTTTCCGGCAACAGCTTTTGCAAGTTTACCAAAAAAACTTTCTTTCGTTTTCGATAAACCTTCGTTTAAACTTTCCTTCTCTTCCTTACCAAATAATTTACTGAAAAATCCCATGCGTTCGTGTAGCGTTTAGTGGTTACAAATGTATTAAATAATATGAAACATAAATAAAAGGAATGGAACGCAGATGGCGCTGATGATTATGATTTTGTATGATTTATTTTTGCTGCATTTAAAATAATATATCATCTATATAAAAATCAGTGAAAATCTGCTTAATCCGTGTCATCTGCGTTCTATAAAACTGATTTATCTAAAACAAAAAAGCTCCTTCGTTTCGGAAGAAGCTTTCTTTAATATTTAAAAGCAATAATTATTTTTTCAAATAATCAGCTACTAATTCGTTTTGAACGATTTCCTCACGGAATGCATAAGCACCAGTTTTTGGCGACTTAATTACTTTGATAACTTTAGTAAAGCTATTTCCTTTACCAGTTTTTAGTGTTGCTACAACCTTCTTTGCCATTTCTTCTTAGTTTTAATGGATTATTTAATCTCTTTGTGAGTTGTCATTTTTTTCAAGATCGGGTTGTATTTTTTCAACTCAATACGATCAGGAGTGTTTTTTTTGTTTTTAGTTGTAATGTAACGAGATGTCCCGTGTTTACCACTGTCTTTGTGCTCTGTGCACTCTAAAATTACTTGAATTCTATTACCTTTCTTTGCCATTTTCTTCTGTTATTTATTGAATTAAGCTAAAATTCCGCCTTCTACAGCTTCTTTTAAACAAGCAAAAATTCCTTTTTTATTAATATTTTTTATAGCTGATGTAGATACGCGTAAAACTACCCATTCCCCAGTTTCAGGAACAAAAAACTTCTTAGTTTTTAAGTTTACTTTAAACTGACGACGGCTTTTAGCGTTCGAGAAAGAAACGTTATTTCCTTTCATCGCTTTTTTACCTGTTAATTGACAAATACGTGACATGTTGTTATAATCTTTAAAATGTTATCCCTTAAAATAGGGACGCAAATATAGTATTTCTTTTTTAACCTACAAAAAATAGTAGGTTTTTTTTGGGGAATATTACATTTAATCCCATTATTTTAAAAATTCCCGCTAATCGCGCAGATCTCACAGAACAAAATCTGCGAAAATCTGCGTTATCAGCGGGAGATTATTATTATTTAGAAAAGCGTGTTCTACGTTCAGCTCCTTCACGGTTTCCGCTAAAAGAACGTTCTTCTCTTGGTTTATCAAAAGAACGTTTTTCTCCGCTTCCACCATTACCACCTTCGCGGTTAAATGGTTTGCTTTCGCCACCTTCTTTATTTCCACCAAATGATGAACGACGTTCGCCACCACCTGAGTATGAACGGCTTTCGCCACCACCATAAGATTTACGTTCTCCACCACCGTATGATTTACGTTCTCCGCCTTCGCGATTTCCGCCACCGTATGATTTACGTTCGCCACCTTCGCGATTACCGCCACCATAAGATCTGCGTTCTCCGCCTTCGCGATTACCACCACCGTATGAACGACGTTCTCCGCCGCCGCCACCGTAAGATGAACGACCTCTATCTTCTCTTGAACCACCACCGTAAGAACGTTTTTCGCCGTATCCGCCAGAAGGTTTTGCTTTACTAACTTCAAAAGAAATTACACGAGCGTTGAACTCAATTCCTTTTTTATTTAAAGCTAAAAATTCATCAACACATTTGTTTTCTGTTTCAAAGAAAGAGAAAGAGTTTTTAACATCTACATTAAATATTAAACGCGGGTGTAAGCTCGATACTTCCGCTAAGAAATCCTTAATAGAATTTACATTAAAGCCATCTAATTGACCCATGTTAATGAAGAAACGAGTTGTTTTTCCATTGCTACCATCGTTACCAATGTTTAAATCTTGCGAATTTTGGTAGTAAGAATAAAAACGATTAAACTCTTCAGAAATGAAACGTTTAATTAATTCTTCTTTCGATAAATCTTTTAATTCTTCGTAAATAACTGGAAGATATTTTTCAATTTCTTCATCTTTTACTTCAACATTATGTAATTTATGTACTAAGTTAAATAATTGTTTTTCACAAACTGCTACACCATCTGGCACATCCGCTTTAGTAAATGTATTTGAAATAATACGTTCGATATCACGAATTTTATTAACCTCTCTTGGAGTAACAATAGCAATAGCGATACCTGTTTTACCAGCTCTACCAGTACGACCTGAACGGTGAGTATAGTTTTCGGCTTCTTCAGGTAAGTTATAATTAATAACGTGAGTTACATTATTTACATCAATACCACGAGCTGCAACATCCGTAGCAACTAACATTTGTAGCGTATGGCTACGGAAACGTTTCATTACTAAATCACGTTGTGCTTGAGATAAATCTCCGTGTAATGCATCTGCATTATAACCATCTTTAATTAATTGATCAGCTACATCTTGAGTTTCTGCTTTTGTACGGCAGAAAACAATACCAAATATATCTGGATAAAAATCAGCAATACGTTTTAAAGCTGCATAACGATCGCGTTGATTTACTGTGTAGTAAATATGTTGAATATTTTCAGCACCTTGATTTTTCTTACCTACAGAAATCTCTAAAGGATTTTCCATGTATTTGCTAGCAATACGCTCAACTTCGCGAGGCATTGTTGCAGAGAATAACCATGTATTTTTTGTTGGAGGTGTGTTACTTAAAATTTGATCTAAATCATCTTTAAAGCCCATGTTTAACATCTCATCAGCTTCATCTAATACAACTACATCTACATGAGATAAGTCGATAGCTTTACGCTCAATTAAGTCGATTAAACGACCTGGAGTTGCAACAATTACTTGAGAACCAGCTTTGATATCACGAATTTGCGCCATAATTGGGGCACCACCGTAAACAGCCGTTACTCTTAATCCGTTTAAGAATTTTGAATAGTTAATTAAATCTTTACTGATTTGAACACATAACTCACGAGTTGGTGCTAAAATTAAAGACTGTGTGAAGCGAGAGTTTAAGTCTAACTTCTGTAATAACGGCAAGCCAAAAGCTGCGGTTTTACCTGTTCCTGTTTGTGCTAATGCTACCATGTCGGTAGATTTATCCTTCAACTGAGGAATTGTTTGTTCTTGAATGGGCGTAGGATTTTCGAAGCCCATTTCGGTCACGGCTTTTAGGAGCATTGGCTCCAAGCCTAAGTCTTGAAATGTCATTTGTTTTTGTTTAAATTATTATTACTAGCTGCTAACTATGATTTAATTTCCGCAGTAGCTGTGAACATTTTATAGCCCGTCGAGGCGCGTTCACAATGTATTGGATGCAAATATTAAATCTAATTGCGGGGCAAAGGTAATACTATTTTTGTTAATAACAAATTATTAACAATGTTTCTGTCGAGAGAAAAGAGGGAATTGGTCGAAGAGGGTAGGGTTGGAGGGAGTTACAAGTGACATTAGATTAAAAAAAAGAGCCCATCAATACTGATGAGCTCTTTCAATATAAAATTTAATAATTTTATTCTTTAATAAAACGAGCAGTGCTATTGCCGTTTACTGTTTTTATTTCTATGATATATATACCAGTAGGAAGTTGAGCAACAGAAAACTCATTGTTAGTTTCTATTTGTACCAAAGCCCCAAGCGTATTATAAATAGAGATAGTCTCAATTTTGTCAGCTGTTTGTACAGTTAAGTTATTTGAAGCTGGATTTGGAAACAATTTAAAAATGGTATTTTCTAATTCACGTACCGAAACATTAGTAAAAAGTACACATGCCGAAGTATCTGAACAAGAATTTAATGTTACTTCAACTGCATAACTACCATTTGCGCTCGGTGTAAATGTTTGTGAGGTTTCTCCAGGAATTGCTGAATAGCCAGTGTTGCAATTTAACCAACGGTAAGTTGCTCCAGTTTGATTAGCTGATATACCAATTCCAACAAATGAAGTTTGAATAGTCATTGGGTTTTCATAAGCGCCAATGTCAATGGTTCCTCTTACTCTCGTATTTCCATTTAAATCGGTTGAAGGAATTACTGAACCAATACCAGTAGTATCGCCTTTATTTACTGCTGGGGAATTACATAATAAGGTAAAATCACCATTAGCAAAATCTGTAAAATAAGGAGTACCTGTAACGGCATTTGTAATACTGCTGCTATTTGCAAAACATAAAGTACTAGTTACACTTGAGTAACAATTTGTTACTGTGTAGGTTCCCGCATTAAGATCTATACTCCCATTATTAGTTGGTAAATTACCATAGAAAATACAATTTTTTACTTTCATAGTAGGGCCTCCTGCGGTTGCTGAAAGTAGAATAACACCTCCAATACCTCCAGCTCCTCTTTGGTTATTAACGAACGTACAATTCCAAACATTTGATGTGGTTGTGTTTATTAAAACCATACAACCACCATGGCGCGTAGCACTATTCCCATTAAATAAACAGTTTACAATAGTTGTACTTGTTGCGCCATTCACATATAATGCACCTCCATCATATTGATTTGTGTGATTGTTTTTGAATTCACAATTTTCAAATTTTGGCGCACCATTGGCAGCATATATAGCGCCACCGTGTTGTTGCGATATATTATTGACAATTTTACAATTTCTAATGGTTGGACTAGCACTGTTTGTTAGCATCATTGCTCCTCCAAATTGTTCGGTGGTACCAGTTGCTTGCCCGTTTTCAACAGTAAAGCCATCTAATAGCGTTGTGTTATTATTTGCATCAAAGGTTACAACATTGTATGCTTTTGTTGTTCCGTTTAATTGACCAGAAAGAACGGTTACATTGGTTTTCCAGTCACGTTGAGTTAGTACCGTTTCATTTCCAATAAAACCACCATAAACTTTCACACTAAATTTAATTTTAAATGTTTTTTGACTAATGTTAGTTGGAACAACATCAGAAATGTTTTTGGATGGTAAATAAGTTCCTTGTGCTACCCAAATTTGCCCAGACGTTGTGTTGTATGTTGCAGAATGCAAATCGGTATACGCATTTGCCCAAGAGCTACCATTATTTAATCCTGTAGCATTAATGTTTACGTAGGTAATTTGTGCATTTATAATTAATCCTAATGTAATAAGGATAATAGATAGTAAGGTTTTTTTCATAGTTAGTTGTTTTATTATTTCAAACAAACATATTGCTTTAATTAAAGCAAATTGAGGATAGTTTAGTAACAGCCAATTGAGTTTAGGAATGGATATAAATAAAAAAGAGCCCATCTATTGATGAGCTCTTTCAATTTAAATATTTCTTAAAATTATTCTTTTATAAAACGTTTTGTGCTTTTGCCGTTTGCTGTTTGTATATGAATCATATAAATCCCTGCAGGTAATTGTTCTACAGAAAACGAAGATGAAGTTTCTGTTTGTACTAAAGCTCCAAGCGTATTAAAAATAGAGGTGCTTTTAATTTCAGAATCTGTTTTAATAGTTAGGTTAGTTGAAGTTGGATTTGGGAAAATGCCTATTTCGTTAGTCGTATTAGCTAATTGCTCAACACTTGTGCATAATGATACGCTTTGAGTAATTGTTGTCATATTACCGCAGCCATTAGCATCCGTGCCACTAACAGTATATGTTGATGTTACTGTTGGTGAAACTGAAATACTTATTCCTGTTCCTCCAGGATTCCAAGAATAAGTTGATGCTCCATTAGCCGTTAAGCTAGCTGTTTCTCCAGCACACATTAATGTATTACTTGTAGTTGCGTTTATAGTTGGTAATGTATTAACATTTAAAGTAACCGTGTTAGAAGTTACATTACCACAATCGCCAGTAATTTCTACGTTATAAGTTCCAGCATCACTTGTTGTAATATTATTTAATGTTAAGGCAGATGTAGTATTTAAGTTTGTTGTTCCTTTTTTCCATTGATAGGCTGGATTAGTTCCGCCTACACCTAATGTAAATGTGACGGATGCTCCTTCACATGCATTTATGGAAGATGGTTGGCTGGCAATAAATACACCAATACAAGGTAATCCAAATACTGCAAAATTATTTTGAGGTACAGATGCAAAATCAGTGAATGAACCACCTGTAAAAAGTTTATTGCCAGCTATATGAAAAGCATAAACAGTACTAGTGCTAGTAGCATTAGGCACCCATGTGTTTATGGCACCAGTTGTAGCATCAATAGAAGCCATTTTATTACGACCATAAACATTGCTAAGAAGAGTGAAATTCCCGCCCGCAAAAACAGTGTTTCCTGCAACAGCAAGTGTATGAACTGTATTGTTTGCATTTGGATTCCAAGCATTAGCAACTCCAGTAGTAGCATCAATAGATGCAATTCGGTTTCGGGCAGCAGCACCTCCAATAGTTGTGAAATTCCCACCTGCATAAACCGTATTTCCTTCTACCGCAAGTGCAAAAATTGTATTGTTTGCACCAGGATTCCAAGTGCTAATAACACCCGTAGCAACACTAAATGAAGCGATACAAACTCGTGCAATTCCAGCTATTATATTAAAACTACCGCCTACATATAACTTCCCATTTGATAACACAATTGTTTCAACAGCATTATTAGGATTTGGATTCCAAGCGGTAGCGGATCCTGTTATAATACTTAATGCAGCAAGGCGAGTGCGTGCTGAACCTCCAATGTTAGAAAAATTTCCACTTACAAATAAGTCATTACCTGATGTTGCTATTGCCGTTATAGTTCCATTTGAATTTGCATTCCAGGTCGTTGCATTTCCTGTTGATGCATTAATGGCTGCTATTCCATTTCGAGGTTGACCACCAATTACTGTAAAAGTTCCGCCCGCAAAAACTGTATTTCCACTTACAGCAAGTGCATTTATAATTCCATTGGAGTTAGGATTCCATGCAGTGGCAGCGCCAGTTGTAGCGTCTAGTGCAGCTATTGAATTGCGACTATAACCTCCTAATAATGTAAAGGCTCCACCTACATAAATATTAGTTGCTGTAGAACTTAACGTATAAACAAAATTATTTGCATTTGGGTTCCATGCTGTTGCAACTCCTGTTGTTATATCAAAAGCAGCAGCTCTATTTCTAGTTTGACCACCAATGGTTGTAAATTCTCCGCCAGCGTAAATTGTATTTCCAACCAAAGAAAGAGTATGTATATTTCCATTAGCATTTGGGTCCCACATAGTTGCATTACTTCCGCCTAAATATATCTCAGCAATTTTGTTTCTAAAATATCCTCCACCTATCGAACCAAAAAGACCTCCGACAAAAAGTGACGTAGTCGTTGGACTATATACCATTGCACGAACTGAGCCATCAGCTCCTGGATAAAAAGTTGTCATATTACCAGTAAAAATATCGAATGCTGCTATTCTACTACGTGTTTGTCCTCCTATTCCTATAAAGTCGCCACCAACATATATATCAGTCGGAGATAAGACAATAGTCCATACTGTATTATCTGCATTCTTATTCCATGTTGTTGCAAGACCTGTAGTAGCATCAAGCGAAGCGATTCGGTTTCTTGTTTGTCCACCTATAGTTGTAAATGATCCTCCTATGTAGACCGTAGAACTATTTACTGCAATTGTATTTACATTGTTATTAGCATTAGGGTTCCATGCCGTTACAGTTGTTGATGGTACTGTTAAATCAATGGCTGCAATTCTATTTCTTGTAGTACTACGAATAGTAGTAAAACTTCCGCCAATGTATAATGTGTTTCCATTTACAGCTAATGCTCTTACTGTATTATTGGCATTGGCTTTCCAGCCGGTTACTTGTCCAGATGAATTGATGTGTGCCATGTATTGGCGTATACTATCACCTACCATGGTAAAATCGCCTCCAATATACCAGCCACCACTTCCATCAGAAACGGATGCCCTCACGATATCATTTGGGTTTGAAAAATTAGGAGTTGAGGTTCCGTTGCTTATGTCCAATTGAGTGCCGTATCTTACTGATGGACCAACCGAAGTAAAGTTCCCTCCTAAGTAAACAATGTTATTTACGGTGTCTTTTACGATGGCTTTTACAACACCATTCGTTTGCCACCAATGTGGTTCAAGGGTTTGTGCTTTTACGTTTTGGTTGCTTATCGACATTAAGGATAAACTAAAAATAGTAACTAATTTTTTCATAATAGATTTGTGTGATTAATTCTAATACAAGAATACTTCTATTCTATTACACAGGTAATTGGTTTTTTAGTAACAGCCAATTGAGTTTAGGAATAGCAGTTGTAAGAAATTTATCACGCTAATTTTAAATTAAAATTTTAAAAATAAATTTGGTTTATAATGTAAACTAGTTTATATTTGTATCGTGAATATGCAAAACATACTATATAAAACAAGCTTTATTGCTTTCTTAGCTTTACCAGTAGTGGTTTTTGCGCAAAGTGCAGCTTATAAGGAAAGTCTTAAAAAGAACATTGCCTTATTTGAGTCGGCTAAAACATCTACTGATTTTGTAAAGGCTGCAAGTGGTTTTGAAACTTTAGCCAATACTGAAAAAAAGGAATGGTTACCTTTTTATTATGCGGGTATTTGCGATGCTTTAGCAGCCTTTGAGTCTCCTAAAAAAGATATTGACACCTATTGTAATAAAGCGGATGTGTTTGCTCGAAAATCAGATTCGTTGAGTAAACAAAATTCGGAAGTATTGGTGCTAAAAGCAATGATTGCCGCCGCGCGTATTGGAGTTAACCAAGCACAACGCGGACAAAAATATGGCTTAATGGCTACTAAGTTGGCGGCAGAGGCTATTAAATTAAATGATGCTAATCCTAGAGCACACTTCGTTAAAGCTAAAGCTATTTTAAATACGCCTTCTGCATTGGGTGGTGGCGAAAAAAAAGCTAAGCCTGTTTTTGAATTAGTATTAGAGAAATTAAAAACATTTAAAGCTGAACCTTATTACCCAACATGGGGAAAAGAGGAAGCAGAAAAAGAATTAAAAAAAATGGCTTCGACAACTTCGACTCGCTCAGTTACCACAACCACCAAACCGAAAAAATAAAAAAAACAACCCTGTTTTAAGTCACAGCTTTGACAGATAAAAAATAACAACATGGAAGAAAGAGAAATTAGTCCACAAGAAAGTTTAGATATCATTAAAACAATGATTAATAAAACACAGCGTCAATTTAATGATGATAGTTTTTATTATATGATGTGGGGATGGTTAGTTTTTGCTGCATCCATAACACATTTTGTCCTTATTCAATTAGAAGTAAGACAAGCTTATTATGTTTGGGTTTTAATGCCAATTGGAGGAGTTGTTTCTGCGCTTTATGGAATGAAAGCAAATAAAAAAGAGCAAATAAAAACGCATTTAAATACATCTATGAGTTACTTGTGGTTTGCTATGGTTGTATCAATGATGCTTATTATATTTATGGGAGTGCGTTTAGAACAGAACACATATCCTATTTTAATTTTAATATATGGTATAGGAACTTTTGTGTCGGGTGGTTTATTAAGTTTTAAACCTTTAATTATTGGAGGTGCCATTTGTTTTGTGCTATCTGTTAGTTCGTTTTTTGTTGTATTCGAATATCAGTTATTATTTATTGCTGCCGCTATGTTAGTATCATACATTATTCCAGGTCACTTATTAAAAGCGAAATTTAAAAACTAATGGCGCTTAAAGAACTTAATCCATTATTGCATTCGCAGCTTCGGCTAGCGGTGATGTCATTATTGGCAGGAGTGAAGGAAGCAGATTTTTCTTTTTTAAAAGAAGAAACTAATTCTTCGGCAGGAAATTTAAGTGTTCAATTACAAAAGTTAAAAGAAGCAGATTATATAGAAATAGAAAAATCATTTAAAAACAATTATCCTCAAACTACTTGTAAAATGACTGATAAAGGTTTAGTTGCTTTTAATGAATACGTGGAAAGTTTGAAAGAGTATTTAACACCGAAAAAGACTTAAGGGACAAGAGAGACAGAAGGAACTGTTTGATGAAAGAGACTTGTCAGTTCGAGTAAGGGCGGCCTCTTTGCGTTGTATCGAGAACTTCTCGATACGCTCCTTCGTCGCACCAGAAGTGACAGAAAAGATATTATAACTATAAACTAAAAAAACAAAAAAATGGAAACAGAAAGAGAACAAGAACTATGGAAGCTTGCAAAAAAACGTGTAGGTTTCAAGAGACATTTAGCAACGTATATTGTCATCAACACATTTTTGTGGCTGCTATGGTATTTTACTGATCATAAAGAAGAGTATGAAGAAGCGGTGCCTTGGCCAGTTTTTCCAATGTTAGGTTGGGGCATAGGTGTTATGTTTAGCTTTTTAGGCGCTTATGTTTTTGTAAAACATGATTCTGTAGAGAAAGAATATGATAAGTTAAAGAATAAATAGATTTTTCACCTTCACTTTCTCTTTTTACTTGAGGTAAGGAAACAAAATCTCAATAGCTAAAGGACAGTAAAGAACGGCAACTGCAATTTTCCTTTTTTAATGCAAGGGGGAAGTGATTTCTTATATTGAAATGAATTATAGATAGTAAAACAGATTATGCATTAATCTGACTTAATTACTTTAAAAGTTTTTCTTTCATTATTACTATTTGTTATAGAAATAAAATACAACCCATTTGAGAATGCATTAAGAGATACTGAACATATTGTTTCGTTTATTGGTTTTAATAGTATTTTTTGTCCGACACTATTTAACACGTATAGTTCTTTAATATTGATAGGACTTTCAACAATATATTCACTATTTAATAAGGTTAATAATTTACAATTTTGAGAGAAAGTATTATCTGTTAAACCTGCTAAACCAAATGAATTTAAAAAGGGACAAGCATCTTCTGATATAAAACCTTTTGAGTGAATGAT
>JBKJPW010000128.1:0-21918 GCA_046594225.1 Bacteroidia bacterium | reverse complement strand
GCATTAAATACAGGGCTACCACTATTGCCGCCTGTTGTATGATTGCTCGCTGTAAAAGCAACTTGTAATTTGCCATCTTTGTTGGCGTATTGTCCGTAATCTTTTTTAGCATATAGGTCTCTTATTTTTGATGGCACATCAAATTCTTCGTCTTTATCAATATACTTTTCCATAATACCATCTAGGGTAGTGTAGTAGTTGTATTCAACTCCATCTTTTGGTTTATAGTTATTTACTTTTCCGTAAGCTACACGTAAGGTTGAGTTTGCATCAGGATAAAATTTCTTGTCTTTAAAAATTTCCTTTTGCCCTTGTATATATAATTTTTGTAGTTCATTTATTTCTCTTTCATCATATTGAAACTGAGGAAATACAGATGTGTTATAATATTTTACAATAGCATTAGTAATATAAAATACAGGATCTCTTTCGTATAGATTTGTGTATTTCTCATAATCATTTAACATCACTTCTGCTTTTTCTTTATCTACAAAGTTGGTGTTAGAGAATAAGAAATCTGTCATTTTTTTAGCATCGTTATTATTTGCAACAATAAACGAATCTAATACAAAAGGTCGGCTATTAGATGGAACACCTTTGATGTATTCCATAAGCATAGCCCCACATAACTTAATATCAGTTGGTTTATTATAGTTTTTAAAGAAACCCAATTTTTTATATTCTTCTAATGTTTTATCGTAGGTATTAGAAGTTCCTTTTTGTTTTTTCTTCAACTCATTATTCAAAGTTATATAGAAACGTGCATAACTAAAGGCATCAATAGCCATTAAACATTCACTATAATAATCTACTTGTTTGTTTAGTACTTTATATTCGGCATACACTTTTTGTAATTGAGGAAATATGTTGCCATATTTTTCTTTTTGTGTTGGATTATTACTAATAGCTTCATTAAACTGAGTTTCGAATAATTGTTTTTTGGCAACGGCATTATAGTTTTTTAAACCGTTCATTTCGCCTTTCCATTTTTTGTAGTAGTTTGCAATGCTTGCATATTTACTTGCATAAGCAATGCGCACTGCATCACTTTGTAACATATCTACATTCATAATATTTAAACGTTTTTCGCGAAGAGATACTTTTAAAGGATCACTTTCGTTCATGACCATATCAACAGCATAGCTTGATAAATATTCTTGTGTACGGCCAGGGAAACCATATACCATAGTAAAATCTCCTTGTTTATAACCTTTTAAAGAAATAGGAATAACATTTTTTGGAATGTATGGTACATTATCAGGACTGTATTCTGCTGGTTTATTATCCTTATTCGCATAAATACGGAATACCGAAAAATCAGCATTGTGTCGTGGCCACATCCAGTTATCGCTTTCTCCACCAAACTTACCAATTGAAGAAGGAGGAGCTCCAACCATGCGAACGTCTTTAAAATTTTCTACAACAAATAAATAATAGTCGTTACCATAAAAAAATGGTTTGATAAAAGATTCGTAGTGAGTTCCTGCTACGGCTTCTTTTTCTAGTACTTTAATATTTGATTTAATAATAGAATCTTTTTTTGCTTCTGTACTTGTTGCAGTAATTCCTTTCATAACTTTAGCCGTTACATCTTCAATACGTTGAATGATAGTGGCATTTAAATTTGGTGTATAAACTTCTTCGTTTTTGTTCATCGCCCAAAAGCCATTGGTTAAATAATCTTTTTCAACAGTACTATGGTAGGCAATAGCTGAATAACCACAGTGGTGATTGGTTAAAATTAATCCTTGATTGGAAACTATTTCGGCAGTACAACCACCAGCAAATTGAACAATGGCATCTTTTAAACTTGATTTATTAACGCTATAGATTTGTTCGGCTGTTAATTTTAAGCCGTTCTTCTTCATATCTTTGATGTTCATCGCATTTAAAAGTTGTGGTAGCCACATCCCTTCATCTGCTTTGCTTATTAAAGAAATAATTAGAGTTAATACAAGTAATAGATGTTTTTTGTTTTTCATTTTGTTTTATTGATTACTAATCTGATTATAGTGTTGTTGGTTTTTAGTTAATGGTTGTTTGACTTTTGATACTATTTTGATTTAAAAACTAGATATCTAAAAACTCAAAACAAACAACTCAAAACGTTTTACTTACATTGATCTAATTAATTCCTTCATTAGTAAAGTCATTTTAGGTTCTTGCATTTTTGCAATCTCTTGAACCTCCTCATGACTCACATTTTGAACATCTCCTTCAACTCCTAAATCAGTTACGATACTAACACCAAATACACGCATGCCACCATGTTTTGCAACAATCACTTCTGGTACAGTACTCATGCCAACTGTATCAGCGCCAATTCGTCTCAGGTATAGATATTCGGCAGGCGTTTCAAAACACGGACCTGTTAAACCAGCATAAGAACCTTGGCTTACTTTAATACCATTGGTTTTAGCAATGTCAACTGCTTTTGCAATTAATTTTTTATCGTAGGCTTCACTCATATCTGGGAAACGTGGACCTAGTTCTGCAATATTTTTTCCAATTAATGGGTTAGTAGGAAATAAATTAATGTGATCATTAATAATCATGATTTCTCCAATCTCAAAATTAGGATTCATTCCTCCACTTGCATTTGATACACAAACGGTATGAATACCTAAAGCTTTCATTACTCGAACAGGAAATGTAATTTGTTGCATAGTATAACCTTCATAAAAATGAAAACGACCCTGCATAGCCATTACTTTTTTGCCACCTAATTCTCCAAAAATTAATTTACCACTATGGCCTTCCACAGTACTTACTGGGAAGTTTGGGATTTCTTCGTAGGGTATAACGAATTCTGCACTTATTTCTTTTACTAATCCTCCTAATCCAGTACCTAATATAATTCCAATTTCAGGCTTGAAGTTATTTGTTTTTTCAAGAATACTTTTTGTGGTAAAATTTATTTGTTCTAACATAGTTTATGATTGTTTCGTTAAATTCTTGTGCTTTATCTTTAAAATCTACCTCTATCGGCAGAATATACAAAGGTAATGTATTTGCTATATCCTGCAAGTCGGTGCCGCGTAATCTCATCGCATCTTTTTCAGTAGTTACCACTATTTTATTTCCTCCTTCAATGGCATCTAATTTAGCTCTTACATCTGCAATATCTTGTATGGTAAACTGGTGATGATCTTGAAATTGAATATGTTTAACATCAGATGAATACTCTTTTAGATACGTAATCATTGGTTCAGGATTACCAATACCTGTAAATACAACCACGCGGTATCGAAATAAATCATTCAAGGTATCAATGGTATCAGCAGAATTTTGGAAACCACTTAATTCGCCATATTTCAACCAAGTAAAAAATATCTGCTGATGAGCTAGAGGCTTTAAATCTTTTATTACATTACGTATTTCAATAGCAGTTGTTTTATCAGGAGTTTTACTCACAATAATAATATCTGCTCTTTGAATGCCTTTTTTTGACTCTCTTAAATAGCCAGCAGGCATCATGCAGTCGTTAATGTATAAATTGTTGTATTCGCTCACTACAATTTTCAATTCGCAATGTAAAGCACGGTGTTGAAAAGCGTCATCTAAGATAACCACTTTTGGAGGCTCAGAAAATTCCAACATTTTTTTTATCCCATTTACCCGATTTGCATCTACACAAACTTCCAATTGAGGATTTTTAGTTTTATATTGTAATGGCTCATCTCCAATATCTGAGGCAGTACTCTCTTGTGTTGCTTGGATAAAACCCGATGTTTTTCGCTTGTAGCCACGACTTAAGATGGCAATTTTAAAATCGTTTTGCAGGAGCTTAATCAGATATTCAACATGGGGTGTTTTTCCTGTGCCGCCAACAGCTAAATTGCCAACACAAATGGTATGCACATCAACTGATTTGCTTTTTAAAAACTTCCAATCGTACAATAAATTACGTAGAGAGGTGATAATGCCATAAATTACAGCAAAAGGAAATAAAAGTATTTTCTTTAAAGTCACCTAAATAATATAAAGTAGTGAATTTAGGAGGTTTTTCTTAAAAAATGAAATCTTTTTGAGCTTGATTTGAACCATAAAAGGTGTAAAATTTATTCTTTGTATAGGTTTGTGCTATTTGAACCATAAAAGACATAATAGTTCATAAAGCAGAAGATTGTTTATGATGAAATTATAAGAGGATTGAGTATAATAATTATTAAATCTTATATGACTTATATAGTTTAAAATTTATTCCTTTACCTCAATCCATAATTTGCAAGGTTCTAATTCACAGCCATTAGCGTCGGTTTCAGTTACTTCAATATAACCACTATGATAATCAACATTTGTAGTAATTGAGTTGGTATGATTACCACTTGTAATCCACATACCAGCAGGCATATTCCATAGGTACTTGGAGCCTTGATGAAAAGGAACGGAGTAGGTAAGGTTGATTGTTTTTGGTTTTACTTTACTCTCGCCAGTAATTAGGTAAGGTGATTTAATGAGTCCGAAAAACTCTGCTGCCCAAAAGGTGCTATGAAAACCTTTGTTTATTGCAAATAGTCCTGTTTTACCACCTTGTGTAGAGCAACTACCTGTGTCAATAGGTAAAGCATGACCAATGCCTCTGATGCGATAGTAGCGAACAATTTCTTCTTGTTGATTGTTTTTGTATATGGTACATTCTATGTCTTCATCATTTCTAAAGCGCTCAAAATGCTCATCTTCTTCATAATCTGAATTGTGAATGTTTGTCCATTGTTTAATTAATTGATTTGAGTTATTAGTACTAACTACGGGATCAATACCTCCATGAAAAACGATTAATTCGGGATATTTACCTTTATAATTTGGATTTTCTTTTCGTACTAAATCTCCCCAATCTTCTGGCGATTTAGAAACCATTCCTACCATTGAAGTCCCAGCTTTCATAACAGATTCAGCTGATTTATAAGGACCGCCAGCCATAACACCACCTTTATCAAAAACTTCAGGAAATGCAGCCATCATAATACTACTCATCGCTCCACCAGCTGACAAACCAATCACATAAATTCTTGAACTATCTATGTTTTTATTTTTCTTCAAATGCGTAATCATTTGCATAATAGAGGCAGGCTCGCCTTTATCACGACTTTGATCAGCAGTTCTATACCAATTAAAACAATTTTCAGGATTGTTAATGATGATTTGTTCGGGATACAGAACATAAAATTGATGAAGCTTTGCTAATTTATTCCAGCCACTTTGTTCGGCACAGGATTTAGCCATTTGAGTACAACCGTGTAAAATAACTACTAGTGGGGCTTTTTCGGTAATATTTCCTGGATCGTAAAACATTAATTTTAAGTTACCAGGATTTGTGCCAAAAGGACGTATTTGAACTAAATCATCTTGGGCAAAAATAGATTGACATAATCTCATACTCATCAAAACAGTCAATAAAAAATGTAATGTAAGTTTTGATTTTATCATCTAAATAAAGATATATGCCCATTACGAATTACTTTTTTGTCATTACCTTTTTGAATTGCTTCTAGGCGATATACGTAAACATCATCAGGGCAGGGATTTCCTTTAAACTTTCCGTCCCATTTGGCACTCATATTTGTGGATGTATAAACAGTGTTTCCCCATCTATCAAAAATAGTTAGTGAAAAATAATTGTATTCACATTGAAATACTGGAGAGAATACATCATTCCTATCATCATCATTTGGGGTAAAACTATTAGGAATATAAACATCGCAATCACAATTTTTGTATTTGATAACAACACTATCCGTTCTAATACCACAATATTTTGAGGTGCTAATGACCCAATACAAACCTTCTTTTGTAGCATTAATACTAGGTGTATTAGCACCAGTATTCCAAAACAGTTTCACGTCGGAAGGTGCTTTAACAGATAAAGTTTTATTAGGTTCGTTTTCACAAACTAAAATTTCTTTGCCAAAATTTGGAACTACTGAATTTGCAAAACTGACTTTAAAGGTGTCGATATAAGTGCAACCTCTGTTATTGCTTTTTACCCAATACATACCAGGCTTTTCAATTTTTATTTGATCGCTTGTTTCGCCTGTACTCCATATATATTTATAAGCTTTGTTATTTGGATTAATGATAATTGGGTTACCACAAATAATAGTATCTCGGATACGTATTTTTGGTTTTTCATTAAACTTTAAATAGGTAGTATCTATTAATGTTTTTTTGCCATCATATATTTTTACAATATGCATGCCTTTGTGTTTTATGTAAAGTTGTTTGGCGTGTACAATAATTTGTTTGGGTGTTTGCCAATTATAGGTAGCGGTTTTACTTACCTGCTCTTCAGAAAATTTTACCAAAAAAGAATCTCCGGCACATATAGCAGTTGTGTCGGAAAGTATATTTAGAGGCTTAATCTGTGCTTTTAAATGGCAGAGTAATAAACTAAATAATAATATGAATATGTTTTTTTTGATGATCAAGTAACTGTCAAAATTTATGCTGTTATTAAGTCCTTAACTGTTAATTTATATTAATTATATTAAAAATTAAATCTGCAAAGAAATTGTGATTCTGGTGCCCTGTTCGGCGGGTGATAAATCAGATTTGTCGATTATCTCCACTTTTTGATTCTTGCCCGTTAATTTTGTGTTTAATTCCAATATATTTTCAATTGTTTTTGTGCCTAATGATTTATGTCCTGCTTTTGCATTTTCTTTTGCTTTATTAAAACCAATACCATCGTCTTCAATAATAATTAATAACGTTTGTTCGTTTTGTTTTTTAAATCGGATGTACAAATTACCATGTTCATGTTTTGGTAAAATACCATGTATGATTGAATTTTCTGCATAAGGCTGAATAATCATATTAGGGATTTTAATATCTAGTGTATTAATATCAGGTGCTACATCCAAATGAAAATCAAACTTTCCTTTAAATCGTTCTTTTTCTAAATCCAAATAATAGTTTAAACGAGTTAATTCCTCATGTAAAACAATCTCACTTTGAGCTGCTTTTTCAATAATCATGCGGATTAATCGTGAAAATTTAGCTAAGTATTCACTCGCTTTTAATGAGTCGTTTAGGTTAATATAATTTTGGATAGAGGTTAATGAGTTAAAAATAAAATGCGGACTCATTAAGGAATTCATAGCCTGATGTTTTAGTAAATTCACTTGCCTATCTTCTTGAACTCTTTTGGTAGCTTTATTCCTTACTCGTTTTATAATAATTATGGCAACAAACACAATAATAAAAAGTGCCCCAAAAATGATAGATAAGATGAACCATGAAGTTTGTTTAAATGGAATATCTTTTTGAATAATAATGGTAATTGGCGGACTCCAATTAAAGCCATCATATGAGCAAATAATTTCTAATTGATGAGAGCCTCCGTCAATAGATGTTAAATGTATTTGTCTGTTTTCTAAATCAAACCAACCTTTGTTGTTTTTGTTATAGTACCTATACCTGTAATATTGTTTGTTTGGTTTTACATATAAAGGACTTGAAAAACTAATCATTACATCTGTTTGAGAGCTAGTTAAGTTTAATTTATTATTCTGAAGTTCTATTAAACTACCTTCTGCATCTATAGTTGTTATAAAAAGTTTATTAGCTACCCTTACTTGTTTTAATAAGTCATCAACGGTACAAGTAGTAATTCCTTTATCACTACAAATACAGCAATTGTTTCCGTTAAATACAATATCATTGATGGTATTTGATAGTAAGCCATTTGATTTATTATAGATAACTATTGGTTGAAACTTATTATCACAAATAAACAAACCATCTAAAGTAGCAATCCAAATTTTATTTTGATAGAATTTTATTTTTTTAACGGCGGTTAATTGCTGCGTACCAATTTCCTGAATTAATGTGGAATCCTCAAAAACAGTAATGCCATTTTCATGAGCCAAATAGGTTTTATTATTATAGTGTTGGATATCGTTAATGCCAAAACTAAAGAGTTGGTTGTTATAATTTTTATAGTTTTTGTTTTTAAACGAATAAAGACTTAGTCCATCAGAAGTTCCTACTAGTAAGTTGTCATTTAGTTCATATATCGTATTAATTTTTGTTCTGTAATCAGGGTACGAAATGAGCGTATCAATAACTGTATATTTTTCGGATTTATAATTTTTTATTTTATATAAAGTCCCAGTGCCATCTGCCATATATGCCTCTTGCGGATTTTTACAATAACTGAATAAGCGAGAGGCAATTGGTGAAAAATTATAGAGAACATTATTCAATAAAAATGAACCTTTTTTATTATTTACTGAGTTTGTTTTAGAGTAGAGGATCTCTTTCCCTAAGGGGTGAATGCCAAAAACAGTTTCGTTAAATAGCTCATCTGGAGCAATAATAGTTTGTGTATTGTTATTGGTTTTATCAAAAATAAATAAGCCATTATTAGTTCCTACAACAATGCTTTTCTCTACAAATGCAGCGCTGCTTACTGGTAATATCTTTCGTCCTGAGGTAAAGGAGAAGTTTTGTAGTTGTGGATTTTGAATAAAATAAACGCCGTCATTAAACGTTCCTATCCAAATATGATCGTCGGTGTCTTTATAGATGCAATTAATTAAAACTTTATCAATGCCTAATAAATCAAAAGCATCAAAGGTCATGTTGTTTTCAATAACATATAAATTATCGTCAGGATTATTGGTAAACCAAATGCGTTGATATTTATCAATAATTAATTTACTAACGTGAGCAATATTATTAGAGCTAAAAAAACTGTTAGCTTTTTGAGTTTTTACTGGAATCGTTTTAATGATTTGACTGTTTTTAATGCAGAAGATAGCATTATCGCTGCCTACATATAAAATACCCAATGTATCTTCAGTAATTGAATAAATAGGAATTGTTTTCCCAAAATTTATTTTTTCTTGAACTCCATTTTTAAATTGATATAAACCATCTGTTCGGCCAACCAATACTTTATTTTGTTTTGTTTTAAAAATGGCGAAGGCTTGATTGTTATTGTCTACCTTTTTTATATTATCCTCGAAAACAGTTCCTGTTTTTAATTCGGTTGACGAAACAGAAATTTGATCATTTAAAGAATAGCCATAATTGCCATCTATTACTAATTCATCTACTGAGTTATGGAAGACTAAATTTTTTAATAGCGAAGCTTCATTTTCTTTCTTCTTATATTCATAAATTCCTTCTCTTCTATTAATGATAATCAAATTATTATTTGAGTTGAATCCTATATTTCGAATATAATTTGACTTGAGTGGAGTTTTCGGCTTAATTTTATCAAATTTGTAGCCGTCAAAATTATATACGCCATTTTCGGTAGCTAAATATAAAATATGATGTTGATCTTGCTTAATGGCAAACACATTAGCATTACTTAGCCCATCCTCTGGCCCGTAATGCTGAAAAGAAAAACTACGGTTTTGAGCGAGAGAAAACAACGCACAAAAAAGAAAAGCAAAAAAGAATTTATATGCTGTTTTGTTTGTCATAAGAAGATTACATAAAAATAAGGAAAAATATGTTAAACTATAGTATTATTAAGGCTTTAGACAAAAATCTATTGTTTTTTTTATTTATACGTATAAAATAATTATCTTTGTCGTGTAAATTTAAAAAATGCAACTATGGATGCGAAAATCACTTTATCATTTGATAAACAAATCATAGAAAAAGCAAAACGATATGCTGAGTCTCAAAACATTAGCTTATCACGTTTGATGGAACATTTATTAGACAAAATTACTTCTAATCAATATCAATCCCTAGAAGATTTTCCAGTAGCAGATTGGGTAAATTCAGTTGCAGAAGGCGCTGCTGAGTATAAAACATCAGCAAAAAAAAGATCGTCTCTAAAAGATGAATATAAAAATCGAAAAAAATGAAAGTTTTTTTAGATGCAAATGTGTTGGTTTCTGTTTTAAATAAAGAATATCCTGTATTTACGTATAGTTCAAGAATTTTAAGTCTTGCGGATATTTCGAAATATAAATTTTACACATCGCCTTTATGTTTGGCTATTGCTTATTACTTTGCCGAAAAAAAATGTGGAAATGCACAGGCAAGGCACAAAATTGATCTATTGATTAGTAAGTTACAAATCACGACTGTTAATGATAAAACAGTAAGAGATACAACTCTTAATAAGAAAATTCATGATTTTGAAGATGGATTACAATATTATTCTGCTTTGCATAGTGGATGCAAGTATATTGTAACGGAAGATCTGAACGACTTTTATTTCTCTGAAATAGAGGTGTTGACGAGTCGACGTTTTTTAGAAACGCAAGTGTTTAAATAACATTACTTAGGAGTAACTGCTCTCGTTTTTAAAAACTCAGCAAATTCTTGTGAACGAGCTTTAGAAACCTGAATACTAGTGCCATCTGCCATAATAATGGTGCCACCTTCTGCATTTGAGTACTCTTTAATAAAATCAATATTGATTAAAGATGAGCGATGAATACGGAAAAATACATTAGTTGGTAAAATAGATTCAAACTCTTTTAATGTTTTTGATGCAACTATTTTCTTTGCATTATTCAAGAAGATATTGGTATAGTTATCTGATGCTTCTAACCATATAATGTCTTTATAATCAATTAAAGTAAATCCTTTGCTGTGGTTAATTAATACTAAGTTTTTATCATTACTAGCAGGTGCTGAAGCGCCACCTCTTTGCTCATAATGTTTTACTACTTTTTTAACAGCACCTTGTAATTCGCTTAATAATAAAGGCTTTAATAAATAGTCGATTGCGCCTGCTTTTACTGCATTAATGCCATGTTCGCTATAAGCTGTTAAAAATATTAAACAAAAATCACGATGTACTAAGCCATCAATCATCTCCAAGCCTGTCATTCCAGGCATATTAATGTCGCAAAAAACCACATCAGGCTTCAATTCCTGAATTAACTTCTTTCCTTCCATACCACTTCCGGCTTCAGCAATTACTTCTATTTCGGGGCAATAGCTAGCTAACATACTTTTAGTATTGCTACGACTGTTTTCTTCGTCGTCGATGATAATGGTTTTGAAAATTTGCATAATTGAGTTTATATAACGCTAATCTAATAAAAATTCACATAACATTTTAGTCATTTATTTAACATAGCAACCGTTTGAGTAAAATAGTACTTGTTAATAGGGAGTAATGATTATCTTCATGCTTTAAATCTAATAAATACCAATATGAAGTCATTTTTCTTATCAATAGCTATTTTTTCGCTAGTATCCATAAATTGTTTGGCTCAAAAAACAATATCTGTTGAAGATATTTGGAGTAAATATGCTTTTATGCCTGCTTCGGCGGGTGGTTTTAATGCTATGAAAGATGGATTGCATTACACTGATATTGAAAAAGAGGGCGATTTTGATAATATTGTAAAATATGAGCTAAAGTCTGGTAAAAAAATAGCGGTATTGGTAAAAGGCGCTAATGTAAAAGTAGCAGGCAAAACAATTGACATAAGTGGTTATTCATTCAGTCCTGATGAAACTAAGTTATTCTTTGCTACGGATGCGGAAGGTATTTACCGCCGTTCTTCGGTTGAAAATAATTATGTGTATGATTTAAAAACGGGAACTACTTCTGAATTATCGGCAAATGGAAAACAAATGTTTGCGACTTTTTCACCTGTGGGTAATAAAGTAGCCTTTGTACGTGCTAATAATTTATACGTTAAAGATTTAGATAATGGCAAAGAAACACAAGTTACTACTGATGGAAAAAACAACGAAATTAAAAATGGTTGGGCTGATTGGGTTTATGAAGAAGAATTTAGTAAAGCCAATTATTTTGAGTGGAATGAAGATGGTAGTAAGTTAGCTTTTGTTCGTTTTGATGAGAGTAAAGTAAAAGAATATACGTTTGATACCTACAATAATAATTTATATCCTGATAAGGTAACCTTTAAATACCCAAAAGCAGGCGAAGATAATTCTGTATTATCTGTTCATATTTATGATTTAGCAAATGCTAAAACAACTATGGTAGATATTGGTAAAGAAACAGATATTTATATCCCACGTATTCAATGGACAACCGATAAAAACACATTGTCATTGCAACGAATGAATCGTTTGCAAAACAAAGTAGAGTTGATGTATGCTAATGCAACGGATGGTTCTACTAAAACAATTTTAATAGAAGAGGCTAAAACCTATATTGATATTACAGATGATTTAGTTTTTTTGCCAAACAATAAAGGTTTTATTTGGAGTAGTGAAAAAGACAACTTTAACCAATTATATTATTATGATAACACAGGTAAATTGGTCAATCAAATTACTAAAGGTAATTGGGATGTGGTTTCATTTAATGGATATGATGAGAAACTAAATACCTTATATTATGTTTCAACAGAACAAGGACAAATTAACAGAGATGTTTATAGTATTAAATTAGATGGTTCAGCTAAAAAACGTTTGTCAAACGCTGATGGGACATCTAGCGCTGAATTTAGTACAGGCTTAAAGTACTATGTAAGTTCTTATTCTAATGCAAATACGCCTCCTGTATATGAATTACACAGTGCGGATGGTAAATTAATTAAGGTATTAGAAAATAATACGGCACTGAAAGATAAAATGAAAGAGTACAAATTGTCAACTAAAGAATTTTTCACATTCAAAAATACTGATGGAGTAGAATTGAATGGTTGGATGATGAAACCACAAAATTTTGATCCTACTAAAAAATATCCTGTATATATGTTTGCATATAACGGACCGGGTTCAAACGAATGTAATAACGCGTGGGAGACTTTTGATTTTTGGTGGCATTCGTTATTAAACCAAGAAGGTTATATAGTGGTGTGTGTTGATGGGCGAGGAACTTTGGGGCGTGGACGTGAATTTAAACACTGTACTTATTTACAGTTAGGTAAATTGGAAACATTAGATCAAATTGATGCAGCCAAATATTTAGGCACTTTACCTTATGTAGAGAAGAGTCGTATTGGTTTCCAAGGTTGGAGTTATGGAGGTTATATGGCCTCTTTATTAATTACCAAAGGAGCCGATTATTTTAAATCAACCATTGCTGTAGCGCCTGTTACTAACTGGAAATTTTATGATAACATTTATACAGAACGTTTTTTACGTAAGCCACAGGATAACAAAAGTGGCTATGAAGATAATTCTCCAGTAAACTTTACAAAACAAATGAAAGGTAACTTTTTATTGGTTCATGGAAGTGGCGATGATAATGTACATTTTCAAAACTCTATGGAATTGGCTAACTCATTAGTTAAAAACAATAAGCCTTTTGATTTTATGGTATATCCTAATAAAAACCATGGTATTTACGGTGGTTATACTCGCACGCATTTGTATAATAAAATGTTAAAGTTTGTAAAGGAAAACCTTTAAAACAGCCAATCTATAGGTTAATCTTTATATAAGTAACACTCGTCTTATTTTGTTTTGTTAGTTCAATTATTTAGCTATATTTGGTTGTCTATTGATGTGCTAAACTGGTTTAACATTATAAAATAGAATCGGATTCTATGAGTCATTCTGAAACAAAAAAAGTTGGTATTGCCTTGCAAGGAGGAGGTGCTCATGGTGCATTTACTTGGGGCGTTTTAGATAAATTATTAGAAGAAGATCATATCGTAGCAGATGCTATGTGTGGTACTAGTGCAGGAGCAGTTAATGCTGTGGCTTGCGCTTATGGTTTACATGTTGGCGGCCCTAAAAAAGCAAAAGAATTAATGGAGCAGTTGTGGCGTAAAGTAGCTCAAGCTGGCAGTATGTTTCAGCCAAGTACTTTTGATAAATTGTTTAGCGATGGTGATATCCATAATTCGCCGGGTTATATGATGTTCAATAATATGACACAGTATATGTCGCCCTACAATTTCAATCCTTTAAATTATAATCCTTTACGTGATATTTTAACTGATTTGATTGATTTTAAAGAGTTACAGATGTATAATAAAAAGAAATTATTTATCTGTGCTACCAACGTTAAAACCAATAGAGCAAAAATATTCAGTAATAAGGAAATTACGGTTGATGCTGTTTTGGCCTCTGCTTGTTTACCACAATTATTTCAGGCAGTTCAAATTGATGGTGAATATTATTGGGATGGTGGTTATATGGGGAATCCCCCAATCTTCCCATTAATTACCAATACAAACTTACATGATATCGTTTTAATAAAAATTAACTCCATTAATATTGGTTCAGTTCCAACTTCGGCTAGAGATATTGCTGATAGAGTAAATGAAATTTCTTTTAATAGTAGTTTAATTAACGAAATGAAGTTAATTCATTACCGTAACGAATTATTGAGAAACGGCATCCTAAAATCAGACGATAAAGCTAATAGAGAAATATTTGTTCATACTATTTCTGGATACGATGCCTTGAGTCAATTGAGCTATAGCAGTAAAATGAATACTTCATGGGATTTTTTACTGAGTTTAAAGGAACGTGGACGTCAAACTGCTGCAAAATGGTTAGAGTCGGATTATAAACAAGTCGGAATAAAATCTACCTTTGACGTTGAGGAACATTTCTTCGATAAATTTTAAGTTTTTATTTTTCTGTTTTCAATGAGTAAACATAAACATACTTTTGGTAGTAAAATTTTACTATGTTTATTATGTGTGTCTTTTTCTGTAATATCTCAAGTTAATTATCCAACAGATAGTAGTTTTATCAATACGCTTTCAAACGCAGATAAAAATAATTTACAACATTTTTTGTATTCAAAAATTGACACCACAATTACTGATTTTCAAAATTATTTCCCAAGAAATACCAATGGACATTTAGGATTACCTTCAGCTCCTTTGTATATCAATTATCAATCAAAAGCATTAGGTTTTAACATGATGCCATTGCCTTATCAAAACGATATGATAAGTGCCGATGATATAAAGTATTATCAAACCAAAGGACCTTATGCTAACTTAACTGGTATTGCAGGTAGTAAGCAAGAGCAAGCATTTAAATTATTGTTTTCAAATACGTTTAAAAATAAACTAAACATTACCTTGGGTTTTAACCGATATAGCGGCATTGGCTTTTATCAAAAACAACAAAGCTTCACCAATAATTTTTATACAACCTCTAATTACACTTCTAAAAATGGTAGAGTAGGGTACTATGCTTACGTTTTATATAATAAAGTAAAACATCAGGAAAATGGTGGTATTTATAATGATACTTTGTTTTTGGAAAATGTAAGCATCAATAAATTTTTGTTGCCAGTTAATTTAAACTATGCCAAGCGAGAAGTAAGAAATACAACTTTTGATTTCAATCCTTGGTTCCGTTTAAATAAGAATGAAGATAGTTCTACTGTATTTTCTCATTTTATAGACTATCAAGTTAACTATTCTGGCAATTTTGCAAAATATGTAGATGTTGATAGTCTTGAGAAAAATCAATTTTTGCCTTATTATCTGGATACTTTGCAAACGAAAGATTCTACTCATTGGCGAACAATTAGCAACGGTATGAATTACACGCTAAAGTTTAATCCTATCCATACAAAATTAAAATTGGGATTTAAAAATGAAATCAATCAAGTGTATCAATATCTGGATTCTACCTTTATAAATAATAGTATTAATGCTGGCTTATATATTTCAGATCATCGCTATTCCGCTTTTATAAAAGCTAGTTATATAGTTAATGGGCCTAATACTAGTGATTATTCTTTCGAGATAAATAATCGATATTTTAAAACAATAGCTAAAATTCCTTTCGCTTTAAATTTCAATGTAAATGCCGAAAAACGCCATCCTGATTTTATTTATAATAATTGGATAAGTAATCATTATATATGGACTAATAATTTTGCACCTACAGATAAATTTCAATCGGTTATTAGTATATCTACTTCAGATAATCGTTTTGATATAGGGTTAGTTTATCAGAATGTCAAAAATTTCATTTATTTTAATGAACAAGCAGTTCCTGAACAGACTCCAGTTGATATTCAAAATATATCTGCTTTTATACATAAAGATATATTGTTATTTAAACACTTAGGAATTAATGCTAAATATAATTATCAAAGTTCGTCTTATCAAGCTATTGTAAGTGTTCCTAATCATGTGGTTAATGGAGCTTTATATTATCAAGGAAATTTATTTAAACGTGCTTTACAAATCCAAATTGGATTTAATGCGCAGTATTTTAGTTCATTTTATGGTTATGCTTATATGCCAACTACTAATCAGTATTATGTACAAACTACTAAGCAGGTAGGAGATTACCCTTTTATAGATTTCTTTTTAAATGCACGTATTAAGCCAGTTCGCATATTTGTGAAAATAGATCACGTTACACAAGGTATGCTAGGAAGAAACTATTCTTTAACTCCAGGCTATTTACAAAACGATAGAGCCTTTAAATTTGGCGTAAATTGGTTGTTTTTTGATTAGTAAGATATGTAACTTACAATAGGATAGTGATCGGTTAAAGTTTCCGTTAGATGATGATATTGTTTGCTTTTAAATTCTTTGCTATGCAGAATATAATCAATTCTAAATTTCGGAAACTTACCGGCATAAGTTTGTTCAAAGCCAGATCCAGATTCAACAAAAGCATCTTTTAAATTACCTCGTACAGTATTGTAAACATAAGAAGCTGGTGTGTCATTAAAATCACCACATACAATAACTTTATATTTGCAGGCAGCAATATGAGCTGCAATAACATCTGCTTGAGTCGCTCTTTTAGTAAATGCTCTTTTTAATCGTCTTAATATAGTTTTACTCTTTTCTAATTCATCTTTTGTGTCGGTTGTATCATTTTTTATTTGATCAATAAATTTATAATCTGCTTTTTGAAAACGAATAGATTGTAAATGCATATTGTAAATACGAAAAGTGTCTTTTCTTACAACAATATCTGTATAAATACAACTATTATTAGCACTTGTATTAAAGTCTATTTTCCCTTTTTTTATTATTGGAAACTTAGTAAAGGTTGCTATTCCCCAATGGTCGTTGCCCCTTAATGTTGTTGTATATTCCACGTGGTGGTTTTTTGCATTCAATAAGCCTGTAACCGTATCAATATTATTAAAATCGCCTTTTTCTTCAGAGGTGTAAAATTCTTGTAAACAAAGAATGTCTGGATTTTCTTCGGCTAGAGAAGTTAAAATGATATTTCTACTTTCTGAATTTTTTTTCCAGTTATATAAATCGAATAACATAGAGTTATAACTCATAATTTTAATGTCTTTATTTGACACAGCATCTGTAGTAAAGTCAAATTGCATAAATCCTAGGCATGTTTTAGCACTGAGTAATAAGGCAATGAACGAAAACATGGAGTGCACTCTAAATTGAGCAAACCAATAAATAGCAAAACAAATATTAGCAAATAATATAATAGGAAATCCTAAACCAAAAAAAGCAAGTATCCAAAAATGATCGGGCGAAATATATTTAGAGGCAATGGCTCCTAATAAACTTACAATAAACACATAGTTTATCCATAATAAAATTCGATTTACTTTAGATAACTTTTTAGCATTTCTTCGATGAATAATTGCTCTTAGTTCAGGAATGGATATGTTGGAGAGGAAACTGATTGTTTATTGTATTAATCCGTCTTTCATAATTAATTTTCTATCAGCCATATTTGCTAGTGTTTCGTTATGAGTCACAACTACAATGGTTTGTTTTAGTTCATCTCTTAATTTAAAAAATAACTGATGTAAATTTTGTGCATTTTCACTATCTAAGTTTCCACTAGGTTCATCTGCAAAAATCACTTTTGGATTATTAATTAAGGCTCTTGCAACAGCAACACGCTGCTGTTCTCCACCAGATAACTCAGAAGGTTTATGGTTAGCACGATGTTTTAATCCTAATAAATCTAGTAATTCGTTCGCTTTTAGTTCTGCATCTTTTTTTGAGACTTTATTTATAAATGCAGGAATACAAATATTTTCAATGGCTGTAAACTCAGGCAATAAATGATGAAATTGAAATACAAATCCTATATATTGATTACGAAATGCCGCTAACTTTTTTTCATTTAAGGACGTAATGTTTACATCATTAAATAAAATTTCGCCAGAGCTTACTTTATCTAATGTTCCTAATATGGTTAATAGGGTTGTTTTACCAGCTCCTGATGAGCCAACAATAGAAACTACTTCAGAAGCTTTGATGTGTATGTCAACACCTTTTAATACTTCTAAGGAGCCGTATTGTTTTTTTATGTTTTTTCCTATAATCATTTGCTGTAAATCCCTACTTTATTCGTAATCATTTTTTATTTTGCTAATACTTTTAATTCTGTTCTTCTGTTTTTTGCTTTATTTTCAGGAGTATCATTCGGTGCTTTAGGTTTCGTATCACCATAGCCTTTATAGGACAAATTTGTGGCAGTAATTGGACCTTTTTCAATCACATAATCATAAATGGCTTTCGCTCTATTATTTGAAAGTGTTTTATTAAATACTTTATCTCCGCTGTTATCTGTATGCCCGCTAAACTCCACTTTTAAAGTTGGGTTTGCTTTTAAAAAGGCAATGATTTTTTGTAATTCTGCTTTTGATTCAGCCTTTAAATCCGATTTATTCACATCAAAGAAAATATTTTTCAATTCAATAATTCCTGTATCAATAGGTTGTAAAGGAATTTGTAATTGATAAGGTTTATTGTAATCGGCTACTTTATCTTTTAACGAAAAATTATCACTATAAAATAAGAAGCCTGGTTTACTTACGTTTACTAAGTAATTATGGTTAGATGTTAGAGTTACTAAAAACTCACCTGCACTATTACTATAAGCACTAGTAACAGATTGTTGAGTTTCTAAATCTATTAATTCAAATGATGCATCTACGGGTACTTTTGTTTTTGCATTATAAGTTAAACCTTTTACATACGTTATTTTTTCGGGACGAACAGATTCTGGTAATTCAAATTGATAAATATCTAATCCGCCAAAACCGCCCTCTCGTTCACTAGCAAAGTATGCCAATTTTCCATTAGCATCTACTACTAAACTATTTTCATCTGTAAATGTATTTATGGGATATCCTAAATTTACAGCTTTTCCCCAACTGCCGTCAGCTTGCTTTTTACTAACAAAAATATCTACACCTCCCATTCCTGGGTGACCTTCGCTACTAAAATATAAAGTTTGGTTATCAGGATGTATAAATACGCTTTCTTCATTTTGAGGAGTATTAATATTATCCGATAATTTTACTGGTTCAGTAAATTTACCATCCTCTCCAATTGTAGAAGAGTAAATATCGGGATTTTTAATGCCTTCTCTTGCAACGATTCCTCTTATAAAGTATAAGGTTTTTCCATCGCTACTAAAACTTGGTTGTGTTTCCCAGTTTTTTGTATTGATTGTAGATCCAGCATTTCTTGGCTTTGTCCATTTACCATTTATTTTTTGAGCATAAAATATATCACAACTACCATAACCTTTTCTGTCAGATGAACCATAATCTCCTGTCATTTCCATACACGAGGCAAAAAACATAATTTCGCCATCAGCACTTAAAGATGGAGCACCTTCATTACCTAATGTATTAACAGATGAGATAGGATTAGCTGTTTGCCATACATTATTTACTTTTTTACTCACATAGAAATCTTCTTGTCTTGGTGCAGAAACACCTTCGCCTTCTCTAATATTTCTTGTAAATAAAAATGTGTTTCCGTCTGCTGTTAAAGCAGGGAAATATTCAAATTCAGCTGTATTTATTCCTGCGCCAACATTAACAGGTTTAAATGGTTGTGGATTTTTTATAGCAATAGCACCAAATTTAGAGTTTTTTAAAAAACGAGCCGCCTCATCTTTTAAATTGGGATTTATTCTTTCTGTTTTTAAAATGATTTCAAAGCAAGGTATAGCTTTTTCGTAAAGTGCCTCATGAAGATAAGCTCCTCCTAAGTAAAAATTATTATCAATAAATACTTTAGGGTTTAATTGAATGGCTTTTTCATATAAAGGAATGGCTTCTTTTACTCGATTATTTCCCATCAAAAAATCAGCATATGCAGAATGAGCTTCTATAAACTGAGGATCTTCTTCAATGGCTTTTTTAATCAATTTTTCAGCATCCGCGTCTTTCCTAGCTTGAAACATTTTTTTACTCTCTTCAAAATATTTTATAGCTTTTTTATTAGTACTTGAGTATGTACCTGGAGGTAAACCCTGAGCATAAATAGAAAAAATAGTTAAGAAAATAAAAAGTAAAGTGAATATATAGCGCATAAGATGTAAAATAGTAGTTCTATAAATATAACGATATATTATAAAAAGTGACACTAAAAAATGCTAATAAATTGCAATAATTAATGTAAGGTTTTTTGCATAATTCTGAGCCAAGCAATGGCTTTATCTCTATCGTCAAAAAACTCTGTAGGAACTAAGGGTTTATTTATTTTTAAAAATAAACTTCCAATAATTCGTTCATAAGCTTTATTACTATATAAGGCTAACGCAGCTACGTGCCCCGTATATTCTTTTGATGCGCCTGCTCTTCGAGCTTCTCCCGAAACTTCAGCATCTTCATCTCCTTCAAACAACACGAAAAATTTTTTAAGTGGAATATATTCCACCGATAAATCCCTTGATTCCCAAATATCACTTGCTTGGAGATTCACATTTTTTTTAACTAAAAACTCAATGAGTAAATCATCATGAACTGTCATTAAGAAAGCTTTAGTCTCGAATCTCTTCATAAATGTTAGGATTTAGTGGTAATGATACTTTTTAAGCATCAATTAATATGCCAAAACACTTCCTAACCAACGTTCAACCAAAGTAAATTCCATGTTTTTACGTTTTGCATAATCTTCAACTTGTTCTTTAGTTATTTTTCCAACGCCAAAATAATGTGAATGTTCATTTCCAAAATACAAACCACTTACTGCTGCTGTGGGAAACATTGCTAAGCTCTCTGTTAAAACAATTCCTGTGTTTTTTTCTACATCTAATAATTTCCAAATCGTATTTTTCTCTGTATGGTCAGGTTGTGCAGGATAACCAGGCGCAGGACGAATTCCAGCATAGCTTTCTTTAATCAACTCTTCGTTTGCAAGAGTTTCATCTTTAGCATAACCCCAATATTCTTTACGCACTTTTTTATGCATTAATTCTGCAAAAGCTTCTGCTAAACGATCCGCTAGTGCTTTTAACATAATAGCACTATAATCATCATGGTCAGCCTCAAAACGAGCAACGTGAGCATCAATGCCAATGCCTGTGGTTAATGCAAAGGTGCCAATGTAGTCGGTCGCTTCGAGAGCCTCAGCCACCGATGATTTTGGTTTTATGAAATCTGATAAAGCAACATTATACTGACCCGCAGGTTTTTTACTTTGTTGACGAATAGAGTGGAAGGTAGCAATTACATTTCCTTTTTCATCGTACACTTCTGTGTCATCATCATTTACTGTATTAGCTGGATGAATTCCAATTACGGCATTTGCTTGTAACCATTTTTCAGAAATAATTTTATTTAACATGGCTTGCGCATCGTTAAATAATTTAGTGGCTTCAACGCCGCGTGTTGGGTCTTTTAAAATTTTAGGATATGAACCTTTCATTTCCCAAGAGATAAAGAATGGTGTCCAATCAATGTATTCAGCAATTTCTTTTAAATCGTAATTGTCGAATACTTTGGTTCCTATAAAAGATGGTTTTGTAACTTCTGTTTTATTCCAATCAATAGTAAATTTATTTTGTCGAGCTTCGGCTAACGATATAAATTTATTTTGTGATTGTGCATTTTTATTTTGTTCGCGAACACGGTCATAATCTTTATTTACTTCAATCATGAATGCATCACGAAGTTCATTCGAAATTAAACTGCTAGCAACGGGCACCGATTTACTAGCGTCATTTACATGAACCACAGGTCCTGAATAATTTTGAGCAATCTTAACAGCGGTGTGTACTTTAGAAGTGGTTGCACCTCCAATTAATAGTGGTGTGGTAAATTTTAAACGCTCCATTTCTTTTGCT
>JBKJPW010000106.1:0-55267 GCA_046594225.1 Bacteroidia bacterium | reverse complement strand
ACATTAAATCTATTTACCCCTCGAACTCTGTATCCCACCGTTTTCTCAATATAATTATTTTCATTAACTGGTCCTTTTCTATCTATTAAATTGGCAGCTGAACCGCCAACATCAAATAGGGTGCTTAACACTGAGAAGAAATGAATATTAACTCCGTAATCTAAAGTTACTCTGTTGGCAATAATTCGTGATCTTCCAAAACCTAACATGAAGTTTAGTCTTCTAAATTTTTGTTCTGTAGGGCCAAAATTTGTAATAGTAGTATCTGAACTGTAGTAATAAGAATTCGCATTATAATACGTTGCTCTTATTTTCATGATAGAAGGATCATAACTCGTTGTAACAGTATTTAATGCTGGCCCAAACATTACGTATCTTCCCCATGGCGCAACATATCTTGCTCCATAGTATTTAAAATATAATGTATAGGTTAACCCCTTCATTTCATAATATCCTTCTGGATGATCGCTTATATAATTAATATTACTTGAGGTATATTGATAGTAGTAATCATTTTTCAAGGATTTACTATTGTCATTAATTGTTTTGTAATATCTTGCTGAAAAACAAATCATCCATTTACTAGATGCTGCAAATTCTAAAAAACCTTCATGTAACGTATTAAATACAAACTCACCAGTAGTAGCTGAGCCTCCGTTACCTATTAAAGATTCGTTATTAGCATTTGAACCTATAATTGCAGGGCTTGTATGAAACCCGTAACCTACTTGCAGCCGTTTTCCCATATAGCCAGTAGACTGAGAATAAACTAATATGTTAGTGCACAAAAAACAAAGTGTTATATAAATATATTTCATCGTTTTATTATTTAGAATGTTTTAGCTCGTAAAACGTTTGATACACTTTAGCATTTATTAAATCTTTAGAATCTTTATCTCTAAACGTTTCGTTTTTTTTATATATTATATAATTGTTTTTAATATCGTAAATGAAACTGTAGAAATACGTTCTTTTTCTACCTTTCTTAGATTTGTAATTTACAATTCCTGTTTTTAATACATATTGCGTTCCATATTTACTTATAAGTCCATCTATATCGTTTGTATTAAATATGGGATCGCCACTGCCATCGTCCGTATCAAATTTTTCACTAAACCAATCATTTATTACCGAATAGTCATTTATTTTATCTACATCAGAGCTAGTAATTAAACCTGGATCTAATGTTACTAATTCAAAATTTTGCCTTTTAGCGCAATCATTCACGGTTACAATAAATCTTTCTTGTTTTTTGTCGGAGTTTATATAAGTCATTTCTTCTTTTTGCGACTCATCTACTTTCAAATAAAACGGCTCTAATAAAAGAACTTTATCAATTTTAGATTCGCTCGAAACATAAGCTCCCTTTACTTTTTTGTTTTTTTTAATTTCAGTTCTGTTTTTACTGATTGAATATTCTGAAAAACCAGAATTACTTTGATTATCCTCTAAACCAGCTGATGGAAATTTGCTTATAAATTCTTTATCAGATTCAAATAAATCCACATACATCTCCTTATAATAAGCTGTATCATATTTTTTAAAATTATTTTCTTTTTGAATATTTGCAATTAAATCTGTTTTTGAATTTGGCTCAGTTTTAACTTGAGTAGAATCTATAGCAGAAGAAGCTGCATTGTTTTTCTTAGAAATCCTAACAAAATCACGAATACCCCAACTTATTTTAGGCATCATTTTAAATAAGCTATCCGAATAACTTGCCATTTTTTTATTATTAGGGAATTTTTTATGACTCCTGTATACATAATTCAACGACATCATCGTCCATTCATTAGAAGGTATCTTATTTATTAGATGATATAATTGTTGTGGATAGCTCTCAACATCCTTGTAGTCAGCAAAACCATTTTCTAAATGAGAGTCGCTACTATAATTAATCATACCGTTTCCATATAATGAGATGGCGTATAAACATTTTGAAATAACTTCTGCAACATATTCATTATTTGGATATTTACTGGCCATAATGTAACCAGCGTATAATGCGTTTGGATAATCTCTATTTTTAAGATACAATCTACAAAGTTCTAATCGAGCCAAATCACGAGTGTATTCGAACTTATCTTGACTCATAATGTAGTTAACTTTCCCATTGTTATTTCTATTTGCAATTAAATCGGAAATAGCTTGTTTTCTTTTAGCGGTATTGGGATGCGTTAATTTGGTATCATCTTCATTTGAATTATTTCTGATAGAAGAAACTTCTTTTAAAAAGTAACCTGAAGGTAGTTTAAAATATTCTGTCTCAAAAAACGTTTTCTTAAATTCTAGTAATTCAAATGGTAAATGAGCATATTGCAATACATCAAATGCTTTTTCTGCTTGCTTAAAATTATATCCAGTTTGTTCAAACAACTTAAAACCCTCAATATCAGCTTCGCTTTCTTTTTCTTTAGAATACTGGCATTTTTCAATTAGTTTATCATCACTATTACGATCATAATTTTGCCTGTCTATTTTTTTATTTTTCACATATCCTTCAATATGATGTTTTTTAGTGTAATGTGAAATTTCATGACATAATATGAATGCCAATTGAGCCTCTGTTTCGGCTTGAGCAATTAATCCGATGTCAATAAAAATATATCCTTTATCGTAACTATAAGCATTTACAACTGGGGATTTTAAAGTATATATATGTAACTCGTTTCTTAGTGTTAGGTTATCTTTTAAAATAACATCGGCTAATTTATTTAAGTAAGTAGTTACGTCATCATTAATTAAAGTGTTACCACTTTTTACTATTTTTTCAATTTCATAATTGGCCTCAGTTAAATAAGTTCTTTTAAGTGAGTTATCCGATTCCTGTCTTTTATTTAACTCTTTAATATCAGTTTCGATTACATTTCTAATGTTTTGAGTAAATACATCTGGCAATGAACCTGTAGATTTTAGTGGGGCGAAGTTTTCCTTTAAATTCTGTTGAGAGTAGCAAGAGAACGAAAAAAATGTTAATGGCAATAAGTATTTTATCATGATACAGTTTTAAGTTATAAATATAAATAAAAAACCTCTTTAAAATTAATTAAAGAGGTTTTAAAAAGTGTTTAAAATTAAGTTTAGTTAACTTCAACTGAAAATAAAATATTTTGTTTTTTTCTTCTTTCGGTACTAATCAAATTATTTCGTTCTCCGTCAACAAATTCTCTGATGTAAAAGTTAGTGTCATAGGTTTCAATTTCACCTAAACTATATTTTTTCACATCACCTTTTGCTGTAACAGTAACTCCTGTTAAAAAACCTCCTCTTCTATCTTCATGTCTTTTTGGAGCCTGATCTGCAGGTAGATTTAAATTTTTAATGTTATCAATGTAAAAAATATGAACGTCATTACCTTTTTTCATGGTATTGATAGATATTCCTGCGCCGTATGCGCCATTAGCATGTTGTGATTTTGGGATTTTTTTAGTCCACTCTAATTTTCCATCAGCACTAATACTCATAACAAAAATATCATCAGCATAGGTATCATATTTTGTTTTCATACACTTACAGTTCATATCGTAATAATAAGTTACTTGTACATGGTATTGTTCAGCCACAATTTTAGTTGTTCCATCATCCATTACATAAATCTCATTAATCTCTAAATTACTGATTCCAATATCTCCATCTTCATCTTTATCAGCTTGCTTATCCATTTTACGTTTTTCTCTTTCAGAAGTAAATGCCTTAATAACATCTGTAGGAATTTCATAATAACCACCTTTTATTTTAGTAAATGTTCCTGTTTCAACATCTAATTTAACCATGTAGGCGCCGTCAACTGGTTTATTTAATGCTTTTGAGTAAAATCCTGTAATTGCAATTTCATGATTAGCATTTTCGTATACCCAAGCCTCAGTAGGAAAATAATTATCCAACTTAATCTTAATGATTTTTGGAGTTTTTGCACCTTTTTTGTATGCTAAAATCTCAAAATGATAATTTGGTTTCTTTTTATCTTTTCCTTCTTTTGGAGTATCGCCTTCATATACTTTTGCCATTAAATAAACAGTAGCATCATCAGATAATATAAATCCAATATTATCCATTTTAGCTTCAGTATAAGGCATTTCAAAATCTTCGCCCCATATTTTTGTAAGATTTTCATCAAATACTTGCATGCCAATTACTTCCTTATTGATTTTATCATCTCTTTCTTTATTTTTTAAAGAATAAGTATATAAAAATTTAGTGTCATCTTCTGAAATCTTAAGGTCATATCCACCCATATCGGCTGGTGTACCATAAACAGGAACACCATATGGAGCAAATCCTATGCTAAAGCGTTGCATTTGCACTTTATCAGACGATTTAAATAAATTTTTTGCTGAGCCAACAAAATCTAAATTTTTGTATGAAAATTCTAAAGCTGTAATTCCTTCTTTCTCTTCATCTTTAAATACTTCGCGAGCAAACATATATGTTTTATTTTTAAACTTAATAAAACTTTGGTAGTTTACTCTATCGTTGAATTTTCCTTCTAAATCTATTGTTTTCTCAGTTTCATATTTTAAATCATTTGAGAATTTTTGAAACGAGATTGACTTTAAACCTCTTCTGTTTACCTGAATTATACCGTCTTTACCATAAGGTATAGGGTCTGAAATAACATGTTTTTTAGGTGACTCAAACTCTTCAGAGTTCTTAACAACATAGGGTCCTGCTTTTAGCTGAGCTTTTAAACCACTGGTTAATGCTACTTGCAATGTAATACAAGTAAAAAGAATTGATTTGATTTTCATAAATTTAAATTAGAAGTTAAGTTATAAATATACAAAAATCTTTAATAAACTATAATTAATCTGTTTAGCTAATGATCTGGTTCTTAAATCAATTGTCTTCCTACCTGATAATACCGGAATACAGGATTATCATTATAAAAATACCCTGCAGTGGGTACGATTTTTTAAACCGAGTATTGTAGCTTTGTAAACGAAATGGTACCGATCCTTTAACTAACAAATCAAAAAAATATGAAAAAATCAAAACTATTATCTTTTATCTGCTTGTGTTTAATAGGCATACTAACTATGAACGCACAAGTACCTATTATTGAAAAATCATATGAGATTTCTAAAGGTGCAAGAAAAGGAAACCTGAAAGGTGTTGTTATCAATGAAGAGAAGGAAACGTTTGACATGGTTTACATGTATAACACCCGCAAAAAAGGAATTATCGGGCAGGAAATTTACAGCTACGATAAAGACCTGAATCTCTTTGACACTCGTAAAGAAGAAACGCCTGTTGAAAACATAAAATATGTTTTTTACAGTGGCTGGAAAGGTGAAACTTATACTACAAATTTTCTATCAGCAAGTTATGCCTTTAATGGTTTTCAACCTGGCTTAGTTTTCAGAAAAAAACAAATTAATGCTTGGTACAACGACTGCATGGATGTTTATGAGCAAAATATAAAAGTATTAGAGTCTGTTAAACCTAAAACCGAGGAAGGTAATAAATATGGCTATACAGCTGGCATTGAAGTTAAAAGAGATAGCTGTGTTTTGGTATTGGCATGCAGACCTGAGAAAAAAACATTGAATGCTTATAGATTTTTTGATGTATTAAAATGTGACAATAATGTAAATATTACCGTAACCGCATCAATTGAGTTACCAATGGCTAATCAAGCCATCTTTTCAGAACAATTAGAGGATGATGAAATTGATATGGTTTCAAACGAAGACCGTCCAAGAGATTGGATCATTGTGTTTGCCCCAATGGAAACAGGGAAATATTTTATTCAATATCAGGATAAACCAACTAACTATACTTATTTACGCATTTCAGCAGAAGGTAAATTAGTTGAGAAAGGAACTTTTAAATCTACTGCTAATGGATGGAGAATAACCGGAGCTTATGAAAAAGACGGTTCAATATTTTTATACGGACCGGCTGTAACTAAGAAGCCGGAAGAAAATTTTTTCGCAGAGGTTGTTAAAGGTGGCAATGTTCCTACAACTACCACATCTGCAGAAGATAAGAAAGCAATGACATCGGCGGCTCATGGTAGCAGTATTCCGGGAATGGGGATTGCAAACTCTTTTAATGGTGCGGCAGAAACGGGCGCAAATCAGGACGAATTAGATGTAGCATTAGATTTATTAAAATATACAAACTACCAGGTAGCCAAAATATCCAATGGCAAACTTGATTTTATTTCATGTCCTAATATTGATGAATTTGAAGAGAAACAAATCAAACCTGAAGGCCAGAAAAAATTTGTAAAATTTGACGGAAAAAAATTCATCATTACAGGAATCTCTTTCACTAAAAGTGGCGATATATTTATCAACGGACAGGATTTTTCTTTAAAAGATGAGAGAAACGTCTATGGAGGAATTTACATGTTCCGTTTTGATAAGACAGGTGCTTTAAAAAACAATTACGGAATCTATATTGATAGAGATGATAAAGATGCTCGTTATATGTCAACAAGAGTTCAATTATATGATTCTGGAGATGAGAAGAGTTTATACTTTTTTTTAAAGTCTGCACAACGCTTTAAGACTGAAAAAGAAACAACTGAAATGGCTTCTTGTATTATTCCAATAAGCTTTAAATCCAGAACCAGAAAAGAAATTCCATTGTTTCAGTTTGAATATGGAAGCATAAATCTGGCTGATGGAAAAATGTCAGCGGTTAAAACGTTTGGAGAAGGTGAAAGAAAAGAATTATATCTTATGAAGAACGTTGGCATATACAAAATGAACAACTCAAGAATCTTTTTTAGCGAAACTAAGAAACGAGATAAGATTCTAATTACAAAAGTAGATCTAACAAAATAAGATTAACAAAATTTAAAATATACATCAATAAGAAAAGGAGCAAATTGCTCCTTTTCTTATATAATAACTTATTTTCTGCACATGTATAATAATTCTCCTTTTGGCAATCTGTATCTTTCTACCAATTCAGGGCTAATTTCTTTGGTATAATCTTCAACAGTAACATTAAATCCCGCTGCAATTAATTTATCTTTATAATCTAAACCAAATAAACGCACATGATCCTTTTGCCAAAAGTGAATTTCCCTGTCTTTTTCGCTTGTAATGGATTTGTCTTCGTATGTTTCGTAACGATTAACATCTTGAGGAATCTGAAAAATACCAAAACCACCTGGTTTCATCATACGATATAATTCGCGCATACATTGGTCAGCATCTTCTACATGTTCTAACACATGGTGACAAAAAATGACATCAAAACTATTATCAGTAAAAGGAGCGTGATGTAGGTCAAAATGATGATCGGCAATAGGAGAATTATAATCGCCAGTTACATACTCTAAATTAGGCATTGCCTTAAACAACTTATAAAAACACTGTTCAGGAGCAATATGCAATAATTTATGTTTGGCCGTGAAAAAATTGGTCTTTTCTTTTAAATACAACCATAACAATCGGTGTCTTTCTAATGATAAGCTTCCTGGACATAAAGCATTATCGCGAGCTACACTTTTGCTATAACCGTAAGGCAAAAACTTACGGTAGGTTTTTCCACTAATAGGATCTTCAAATCTATTACCATAATATATTAATGGTGCTATTTTGCTAAAAATTAAACTGAGTTTAATTAATATAGGACGAGGTATTGTGCGGAGTATGAAGTGAAACATTCGTTAATTATAATATTATTAATACTTTTTTAGTATTCTACTAAAAACACTAAAAGTTTCTAAAATTAATCAAAATAGATGGTATTTTTAAGTTAGCAAGGCTTATTTTATTTGTTATTTTTGTAAATCTGTGTAATACATTATGGCAAAAACAACCACATCAAAAAATACGAGTTCAAACTATTCTACTTCAAAAACTTTATTTGATAAAATAGAAGCTTGGGGATTAAATAATGAAAAAAAATTATTATTTATTTTTTTAGGATTGTCTTTATTTTTTTCGTTCATGCTTTTTAATGCTCGTATTAGCGAAGCGCATGATGATGCCTTATATTTAGAAGGGGGATGGCGTTATGTGAACGAATTTCCCAATTTCTTCTATACTCAAAATGCCCCTTTATATGTGTTGTTTTTAGGTTTACTGACTAAAATATTTGGCTTTAAATTATTACTATTTAAATTATTTAATGTTGTTTTTAGTTTTTTTGCCGTATTCTTTTTTTACAAGGCTTTTTATAAACGCATTCCAATTATTGTTTTAATTCCAGTAATGCTATTTGTAAGCTGTAACCATTTAATCCAGTATTATGCAAGTATGACATTTACAGAAGCCTTCTATTTATTCTTACAATCTTTATTTTTCTTTTGGTTTTTTAAATTATATGATGCTTTGCAAACAGAACCTAATGCCTCTAAGCATTATAAGCTATGGTTAATGTTAGGCTTATTTACTTTTTTAATAGCTACCTGTAAAAGCGTTGCTATTGTTGCCGTTCCCGTATTAATAATTTATTTTTTAATAGAAAAACAATGGAAAAATGCTGGTTTTGCATTAAGTTCTTATTTAGTTTTTAAAATTCCTTACGAATTATTAGTTAAATTAATTTGGGGTTCTCAAAACCAATTTGCTGGACAAAGTAAAATATTATTACTTAAAGACCCTTATGATAAGGCAGCTGGCAACGATGATTTTCCAGGTTTTGTTGGTCGTTTTTTTGACAACTGTAATTTGTATTTAGGGAAACGCTTTTACGAATTATTAGGTTTAAGAGAAGAATACACAAAGCCCGTTGAAACACAACTACAAGCTGATAAATTACAAAGCGAATATAAATACTTAGCTTTTTTTGTGGTTATAATCTTAGTGATTGCCTTATTTCAAGTAATTAAACAAAAAAATAAGCCCTTATTGTTTTTCGGATTATTTACAGGAGCACAATTATTGTTGTCTTTTGTAATTCTTCAAGCGCGTTGGGATCAACCACGTATAGTATTAATCTGTATGCCTATTATGTTGATTTTAATGTATCAACTATTTTATAATACAGTTAAAACATCGGGTATGGGACAAGGGATATATTTAGTAATAGTAGGAATACTAAGTATTTCAGTTTTAATGTCGTCATTTAAAAGAGGAACAGAAAACTTACCCATTGTAAAGAAAAATTTAGCAGGAAACATTTATTATGGATACACTCCAGATTGGCAAAACTTTTTAAAGTGCAGCGAATGGTGTGCAGATAGTTTACCTCAAAACACTTTAGTTGCTAGTAGAAAAGCGCCTATGAGTTTTGTATATGGAAAAGGAAAAAAATTCTTTCCCATTTATAGTGTTATTACAAAAGACTCATTAACACAACAATCTAATCCTGATAGTGCTTTAGCATTTTTTGCAGCTAAAGGTGTTACTCATATTATGCTAGCTAGCCTAAGAATTAATCCAAAAATTAATAGTGGAGATATTATAAATACAGTTCATAACATTGCTCAACCTATCTTTCAAAAGTATCCTAACAAATTAAAATTAGTGCATACCGAAGGATTATCTGAACAAACCTATTTATTTGAAATTACTAAATAATGGCATCATCATTAAGCATAGCACTCGGTAATTTCTTATACAAGAACTGTTTTCCTATTTATAAAATGACGTATAAATCATTTAAAGAAAAACAAGATGCTTTTGAAATTTCATTAATGAAAAAATACATCAAAGCAGGAGATACTGTTTTAGATATTGGCGCTAACATTGGGTTTTATGCCGAAATTCTTTCTAATATTGTTGGAGAAAAAGGAAAAGTACATTGCTTTGAACCAGATGTTACTAATTTTTCTCATCTAAAAAATAGATGTCAAAAACTAAGCAATGTTCAAATAAATAATAAAGCTGTTTCAGATAAAACAGAAACCATAAAAATTTACACATCTAAAAAACTAAATGTAGATCATAGAACGTATAAACCTGATGAATATGATCAGGAAATTGACATTCATGCTATAGCAGTAGATGAATATTTAGCATCATCAACATCTGAAATAAATTTCATTAAAATGGATATTCAGGGTTTTGAAATGAGTGCAGTAAAAGGCATGATTAAAACCTTGCAAAGCCCTAATTTAAAAATGCTTTCTGAGTTTTGGCCTTATGGCATGCGTAAAGCAGGAACAAGTGTTTTAGAGTATTACCAATTTTTAAAACAATACAACTTTCATATTTACTTAATTGACAACAATCAATTAATAGAATTGACAGAAGAAAAAGTAAAAACGTTTTTGGATTTACCAGAAACAACCTACATGAACATTTTTGCAAGTAAAGACCGTGTTTAAAAAATACACCATAGCATTTGATTTAGATGATCCAAGGGCAACCTTGGCGCACAGAGATATTATTTTACAAAAACCTTTTTTAAAACGTTTGTATCAAGATTGGTATAAAATTTTTATACAAAAAAGTAAAGAAGTAGGAAAAGGTATTTATTTGGAAATAGGTTCTGGTGGTGGTTTTTTAAAGGATGAATTTCCTGAAGTGGTTACTTCTGATATTTTAGATTTACCAGTTGTAGATAAAGTATTTAGTGCTGAAGAAATGCCTTATAAAGAAAATGAATTGGGTTGTATTATGATGCTCAATGTCTTTCATCATATTCCTCGCCCCTATTTATTTTTGCAAGAAGCAGAAAGAACTTTAATAAAAGGTGGTAAAATTGTGATGATTGAACCTGCTAATTCAAATTTAGGCAGATTTATCTATAAGCGTTTTCACCACGAACCTTTTGAAGAAAATGGTCCGCGTGAAATTAAACCAGGTAATCCTTTAAGTAATTCCAATCAAGCATTGCCACACATTTATTTTGAAAGAGATTTAGAGCAGTTTGCTAAAGATTTTCCAAAACTAAAAATCAATAAAATAACTTACCACTCCCCTTTTATGTATGTGTTAAGCGGAGGCGTTTCTAGAAGCGCGATGATTCCTTACTTTATGTATAATGTGGCTAAAGCTATGGAATGGATTTGTAAACCTTTTAGCAAACAGTTAGGATTATTTTGTACAGTAGAGATTGAAAAAATTTAAGCAATAGCTAGTTCTTTTCTTTTCACAAACATCAGTCCTATCATAGTTATCCCTGCATTTATTAAAATCAATTCATTACCTATTTCGTAAGTAGTCATTGGTTTTACAACGTAGTTTGCTAAAACATAAGTAATTATTGGCGCTATCACACAAATAATAGGCACTAATTTATCATTTAAATGATGTTTAGTAAATAATCCAATAGCAAATAATCCTAATAATGGCCCATACGTATAACCAGCTAACATTAATATAGTATCAATAATAGCGCGTTGATTTAAAACATCAAATACAATAATGACTAACCACAAAACAACAGCAAATCCAATATGAATATAGGTTCTACGTTTTGATTTTTGTTCGTCAGTTAACGTTGTATTTCTATCATACTCCAACATGTCAATATAAGTAGATGTGGTTAATGTGGTTAAAACACTATCGGCACTGCTAAACGTGGCCGCTGTTAATCCAATAATAAAAATTAAACCAGCAAAAATACCTAGATGATTCAACGCTAAATTTGGAAATACTTTATCGGTGATAACTTTGCCTGTTTCAGCATTCATTGGTAAATCAATAGCAGCATGAGCATAATATTGATACAATAACACACCTAATGACAAAAAGAAAATATTCACAATCACCATGACGATGCTAAACCAAAAAATATTTTTTTGTGCTTCGCCTAATGATTTACAACTTAAATTTTTCTGCATCATGTTTTGATCTAAGCCAGTCATAGCAACAGCAATAAAAATTCCCCCGATAAACTCTTTCACAAAAAAGTTAGATTTATGCCAATCCCAGAAAAATGTTTTCGAATATTCTGAACTTGCGATATTAGAAATAGCTTGTCCAAATCCAATATCCATTTTATCAATAATAATAGCAATAGAAACAACAACACCCAATACTAAAAACAACGACTGAAAGGTATCTGTCCATACCAATGTTTTAATACCTCCTTTATAAGTGTACAATAACATCAACACTAAAATAACTGAAACGCTTAACCAAAAAGGTACATGAACACTTTTAATTTGATCAAATACAAAAAACTGAATCACGCCTGCCGCTAAGTATAATCTGCCAGATGCTCCTAAGATACGGGATAAGATGAAAAAGAAAGCACCTGTTTTTTGGGTATGTTTTCCAAAACGAGTTTCTAAATAGGTATATATAGAAACTAAATTCATTTTATAATAAATTGGCAGCAATACTTTAGAAATAATAAAATAACCAACAAAATAACCTAGCACCAACTGTAAATAAGAGAAATTAGCCCCTCCTACTTTGCCCGGAACCGAAATATACGTTACGCCACTCAAAGAGTCTCCAATCATCCCAAAAGCCACCGCATACCAAGGCGAAGCGTGGTTTCCTGAAAAATAACTTTCGGCTGTTGAATTTTTAGAGGTTAAATAGGCTATTAACAATAATCCTCCAAAATATAAGGCAATGCATGAGATAATGAGTGTTGGCGACATAACCTAAAGATAAAGTCATTGGAAGGTTAATTTTTTATTAAAACAGTCTTATTTTAAATACCCGAACGTTAATATCTTTTAACACCGAAACTCTTTTCTAAATCGTTAATAATTCTCATTTTTTACTACCTTGGAGCCTTAATATTATTATGCAAGACATCATAGCTAAAATTCCTCGCGAAGCATTACTAAGTGAGTTAACTAAAGATCGCTACATACGTAAAACCAATAATGGTGAAAATGATATTTATATCATCACTCACCACAATTCGCCTAACACTATGCAGGAAATTGGGCGCTTGCGCGAAGTAAGTTTCAGGCATGCCGGCGGCGGAACAGGCTTGGCTTGCGACCTAGATGAATTTGATACCGGACCTCACCCTTATCAGCAATTATTGGTTTGGAATCCAGAGGATCAGGAAATTGTTGGCGCTTACCGCTTCATTTTATGTAGAGATGCTGAATACAAAGACGGAAAAGTATTATTAGCAACAACCGAATTATTTGATTTTTCACCAGAATTTTATAAAAGCTATTTGCCTTATACCATTGAATTAGGACGCTCTTTTATTCAACCACAATATCAGCCATCTGAACAATTTCGCAAAGGATTATTTAGCCTCGATAATTTATGGGACGGCTTAGGTGCTATTGTAGTGGATAATCCTGACATGAAATACTACTACGGTAAAGTAACCATGTATACTGATTTTAATGTGGAAGCGCGTGATTATATTTTATCATTCTTAAAATATTATTTCCCCGATCATAAAAAACTGGTTACCCCAATTTACAGCGTTGAGATCAAAACAGATGTTACTGAATTTTTAAAAGAAATAGAAGGAAAAGATTATAAAGCTGGGCATGCTATTTTAAATAAACATGTTAGAGAATTAGGCGAAAACATTCCTCCAATGGTAAATGCCTATAGCAATTTATCAATAACCATGTTATCTTTTGGCACAGCTATCAATCCTACCTTTGGCGGTGTTGAAGAAACAGGAATATTAGTAACCATTGCCGATATTTACAAAAGTAAATCCGATAGACACATTGAAACTTATAACAAGGAAATAAGAGAAAGAATTTAAATGAATTGCGATTGACGATTTTCGAGCTACGAATTGATCTTATTAAAAATAGTAATTCGCACTCCGTCAATCGTCGTTCTAAATTAAACAACATGGAAATAAAAAAAGCGCTATTCTTAAAAAGCAGTTCTAACAATAAACATTGTCCCCCACCAGATAAGCCAGAATTTGCTTTTATTGGAAGAAGTAACGTTGGAAAGTCTTCGTTAATTAATATGTTATGCAACGAAAAAAATTTAGCAAAAACCTCTTCTAAACCCGGAAAAACACAACTCATCAATCATTTTACTATTGACAATAAATGGTACTTGGTTGATTTACCTGGATATGGTTATGCTAAAACTAGCAAAACTAATTTAGATAAATTTGAAGAGTTAATTAGCAATTACATAACCAAACGTAAAAACTTAATTTGTGTTTTTATTTTAATTGATAGCCGTTTAGAACTACAACCCATTGATGGAGAGTTCATGGATTGGTGTACACAACATGAAATTCCTTTTTGCTTAGCCTTTACTAAAATTGATAAATTAGGCAAAAATCAATGGGCTAGTAATTTTGCCAAATACAAAAAACGTTTAATGGATTATTGGGGAGAGTTACCACAAGTATTTGAAACCAGTGCAGAGAAAAGACAAGGGAAAGAGGCTATTTTAGATTATATTGGAGAAAATATGCAATATTTTGTTCCGCCACCAAAAGGCGTAAAAGCAACTAACGACGAGGAGGATGAGTTTGATGATGAATTCGAAAACGACGACGATGGTATCTGAGTGGCAACAACTACAAAATAAATTAAAAGAACGTTTTGATTCAGAAATGGATCATGATGCTATTTTATTTATGATTGGTTTACAAGAATTAGATAAACCACACCGTACTTACAAAAAAGACGAGAAGTTAGAAATTATGCATATTGGTGTTTGTACTGTATTAGCACCTTATGGCTTTTACGAATACAAAGGTCGTGATGACGATGATTGGCCACATTGGGAACTAAAGGAAAAAATACCACATCTAGACGCTAAAAGCCAAAGCAAACTGATGAATGAAGCCTTGATTGATTACTTTAAAAGAATAGATTTTTTTGAAGAATAAATTTATACAATAAAAATTGGAATTGATTATGCTGAAAAATATCTGTTTGAATGGTTAGATTAAACAGGTCGCTCCTACGGAGCTAAAATCCATATTCTCTTAATTATTTCTACTAACATTATGCTCCTACGGAGCATAAAAACAAGAAAGTCCCAGAGGGTCGACCTGTTAATAGCAAATTTTGCCATTTATCCTTTTTTAGCCCGATTTTACATTCTATTTAATATATTTAAGTATTCAAATACATAAAATATGAACAAATCTATTTTTTCAATTCTTGCAGTAGTATCATTAAGTATGACTGCGCAAGTTAAGCCAGCAGTTAAAAACTCAGCATCTAAGCCTATATCTACAACAGCAATTGCTAAACCAACAAGTACTGCTCCAAAACTATTAGAAACTGTTGTTAAAGTTGGGAAAGAGATCTCTATACCTTACAAAAAATATATGTTATCCAATGGATTAACGATTGTAGTTCACGAAGACCATAGCGATCCTATTGCTTATGTAGATGTAACTTACCATGTTGGTTCTAATAGAGAACAACAAGGCCGTTCGGGTTTTGCTCACTTTTTTGAGCACATGATGTTTCAAGGTTCAAAAAATGTAGCGGATGAACAACATTTTAAAATTATTACCGAAGCTGGCGGAACATTAAATGGCTCAACAAACTCTGATAGAACAAATTATTTTGAAACGGTTCCTTCTAATCAATTAGAAAAAATGCTTTGGTTAGAAGCAGATAGAATGGGATTTTTATTAGACTCTGTAACTCAAAAGAAATTTGAAGTACAACGTGCTACTGTAAAAAATGAACGTGGACAAAATTACGATAACAAACCTTATGGATTAGTAAGCGAAAAAACAGGTGAAGCTTTATTCCCAAAAGGTCACCCCTATTCTTGGACAACGATTGGCTACATTGAAGATTTAAACAGAGTTGACGTAAATGATTTAAAACGTTTTTACATGCGTTGGTATGGCCCAAATAATGCGGTTTTAACTGTTTCGGGTGATGTGAATACTGTTGAAGTAGTGAAGTTAGCAGAGAAATATTTTGGTTCTATACCTCGCGGACCAGAAGTAAAAAATATGACTAAACAAGCTGCTGCTTTAACAGAAAACAAATATATTTCTTATGAAGATAATGTAAAATTCCCTATGTATAAAGTAACCTATCCAACTGTTGCATCAATGGATAAGGACGAAGTAGCATTAAATGTATTGGGTCAAATATTATCTGCTTCAAAAAGTTCTCCGTTGTATACAACGTTTATCAAATCTCAAAAAGCAGTTTCTGCCAATGCTTATAATTATAGTCGTGAATTGGCTGGGCAATTTGAAATATTAATCAGAGCAAATGCGGGAACAAAATTATCTGATATAGAAGCCATGTTAAATCAATCATTAACGGATTGGGAAAAAACTGGGGCTACAGATGATGATATGAAAAAATACAAAGTCTCTTATCAAAGTGGCTTATATGAAGGTTTATCAACGGTTCAAGGTAAAGGTAGACAATTAGCGGCTTACCAAACGTATACTAACAATCCGAACTACTTAAAAATTGAAATGGCAAACAATTTAAAAGTAACCAAAGCTGATGTGATGCGTGTTTATAACACCTATATCAAAGGTAAGTTTGGCGTTGTATTAAGTTGTGTGCCAAAAGGCAAAGCTGATTTAGCTGCAAAGCCTGATACCTGGAAAATGTATGAACGAACCATTGAAGAAGAAAGTGCAGAGTACAAAAATTTATCCTATACCGAACCAAAAGATAATTTTACCAGAAGTAAAGTCCCAGCTGCAAAAGCTGCAAAATTAGTGCCATTACCAAACTACTGGACATCTAGTTTCACAAACGGCATTAAAGCTATTGGAATTAATAATAATGATATTCCAAAAGTAAATATTCAATTCAGTATGCCGATTGGTCACCGTTATGAATCTAAATCGGGCTTAGCTGTTCTATTAACTTCTTTAATGGAAGAATCCACTCAAAAACATAGTGCCGAGGAAATTAGTAGTATCCTAGAACGTTTAGGTAGTAATGTTTCCTTTTTTGCAAATGACAATGAAGTAGGAATGTATATTTCTTCTTTAAAACAAAATTTGGACTCTACTTTAAAAATTGCAGAGGAAATGTTGTTGATGCCAAAATTTGATCAAGAAGATTTTGACTTAGTAAAAAAAGAACAGTTAGATGGTATTACCAACTCATTAACACAAGCTACTTCTATTGCTAATAATGTATATGCGAAATTGCTATATGGAAATGGATATAATTTATCGATGCCTTCTAATGGAACTACAGAAACAGTTTCTTCTATTACTTTAGACGATGTAAAAGCCTATTATAAAAATTTCTCAGGCTTTAATTCTATTTTAGCAGTAAGTGGTGATATTGATCAAGTAAGTGCAATAAAAAAAATGAATTTCTTAAATAAATTGCAATCAGTTGGTACGATGCCATTAGCTAAATATAAATTACCAGAAATTGACAAAACACGCTTATATTTTGTAGATAAAAAAGGGGCTCCTCAATCAGAAATTAGAGTTGGTAATTTGTCGTTAGCGTATGATGCTACTGATGAGTTTTTTAAATCAAATATCATGAATTACTCTTTTGCTGGGGCATTTAATAGTAGAGTTAATTATATTTTAAGAGAAGTAAAAGGTTTTACTTATGGTGCACGAGGTGGTTTTAGTGGTAATAAATTTGTTGCTCCATATACAATTGGCGCTGGAGTAAAAGCAAATACTACAGATAGTTCGGTGGTAATTATAATGGATGAATTAAAAAAATATAGCGAAGGTGGCATTACTACTGAAGAATTAGAATTTACTAAAAATGCCATGGCGCAAGCAGATGCCTTAAAATATGAATCACCACAACAAAAATTAGGTTTCGTGAAACGTATTTTAGATTATGATTTGAATAAAACCTATGTTGCTAAACAAGGAGAGATTATTAAAACCATTACCAAAACAGAAATTGATGCTTTAGCTAAAAAGAATTTACCTTACAACAATATGGTGATATTAGTTGTTGGTGATAAAGCAACTAACTTTGAAAAATTATCTAAGCTTGGATATGAAATGATTGAGTTAGATGTAAACGGAAATAAGGTTAATTAAATTTAGTTTTGAAAGTTTGATCGTTTAGAAAGTTAAAACAAACAACTTTCTAAACCTTTTAACTTTACAACTTTTAAACTAAAAAAAATGAATATAGGAATTGTATGTTACCCAACCTTTGGCGGTAGCGGCGTTGTAGCAACAGAATTAGGAATAGCTTTAGCAGATAAAGGTCATAAAGTACATTTTATTACTTACTCTCAACCTTTTAGGTTAAATCAGTTTAATGAGAATTTATTTTATCATGAGGTAAACGTCAATGATTATCCATTGTTCGATTACCAACCTTACGAAAGTGTATTAGCCAGTAAAATTGTAGATGTAGCTATTTATGAACGTTTGGATATTTTACATGTGCACTATGCTATTCCGCACGCTTCTGTGGCTTATTTAGCACAACAAATTTTAAAGTCACGTAAAATTAAATTACCATACATTACAACCTTACATGGCACTGATATTACTTTAGTTGGACAAGATCCCTCTTTTGAGCCCGTGATTTTCTTCTCTTTAAATAATAGCAATGCCATTACATCCGTATCGGAAAGTTTAAGAAAGGATACTTTGAAAACCTTTAAGATTGCGAACGATGTGAAGGTGATACCTAACTTTATTAAAATAAAAGATTACGAAGAAAATAGCGCATCCTGTCACCGGAAAAACTTTGCAGAACCGCACGAAAAAATTCTAATTCACATCTCTAACTTTAGAAAAGTGAAACGTGTGGAAGATGTACTGCGTGTATTTAACGTAGTAAGAAAAACGATTCCATGTAAATTGATATTAGTAGGCGACGGACCAGAAAGACCGGCCATTGATAAGTTATGTAGAGAACTAGATACTTGTAACGATATTATTTCGGTAGGAAAAATTGCCAACCCAAAAGAAGTGTTAGCTGTTTCGGATGTATTTATTTTACCATCAGAAACTGAAAGTTTTGGTTTATCAGCCTTAGAAGCAATGGCAATGAAAGTTCCAGTGATTTCAACAAACACAGGCGGTATACCCGAATTAAACATACATGGCAAAACTGGTTATATGAGTAAAGTAGGAGATTATGAAGACATGGCAAAAAACACCATTGCTTTATTATCCGACGATAAAAAGTTTCAGCAATTTAGAGCAAATGCTTTTGAGCAAGCTAAGAAATTTGACATAGAAACTATTTTACCGATGTATGAGCAATTGTATAAAGAGGTAATTGCTGCGGGGATTTAAACCTCTCAAATACCTGTCAGATTTTTAGCACACTGTGCTATAAACCTGACAGATCTTATTGATTAACAAACATAAAACCGTTGAGCCAAGCTTAACGGTTTTTATATTATATTTGATTAAAACTATTTGCCTACAAATGACAATAAACGCTTGTAACTATTTATAAACGGATAAATGGTGCTTAGCGATTAGTTAGCTGCAATTTTACAGACAATTAAATTATGACAAAAACAGAAATCATAAAACAAGCAAAACATTACTTTGGTAATGATAGGACTTTTATAAAAGATCTGGTTTTGACATATAAATTTAACGGAGAGAATTATAAAAAATGGAAAGCAGAAATTAATCAGATAATATCAAATCCAAACGAAATACAATACAAGTTATTTGAAGATGTCATTTTATGGATAAAAGAAGGTAAAGCCAAAGAAATAAACTGGAACTGGATCGGCGACCTTAGCTGGACTATTGAAATATTGCTTAATGAAAATATAGACAAAGGATATGATTGGGACAAAAAATTAGCTCTAAAATGTAATGGTACAGCGAGAATTTTACAGGTTTTCGTTTCTGACATAATTCCTTGTTACACTTACGACTTGTATTATATGACATATGATAAAAAGAATGATTATTATGAATTCGGTCCTATTACTAAACTAACACAAGACGAAAAAAACATTCTTTCTTCAGTTAAAAACCTTTTAAAGAAAAAGAAACTGGAATATGTAAATAAAGAATTTTGTGAAAAAAAATTCAAAGACCTTTATTCAGATTGCAATTCTGATGGTAATGCATCATTATTTAATGTTTTATTTACGGACTCCAATTATTATACGACAGAAACGAAGAGATTTTGCGACAAAGGAATTACTGAAAAAAATGGCAACACTCTTACATGGCATGAGAAATATAACAAAAATGGTAAGTTACTAGAACGTACTGAACTAAGAAGGTTTCCAAGTTCAGATTACCTAAGAACTGTATTTGATGACAAAAGACACATAAAAGAAGTTGTAGTTACTAGAAACATTGAGAAAGAAAAATATCGAGAGTTTACTTTAGACATCGTAAAAGAATACAATAGCAAAAAAAACAAAACCGCAAAAAACAAAAACAGCAGCTAACAGCGGTTAGTTGTAATGCGGGCAGACATCAAAGCATTTGCAAACAAAGCCGCTTCGCGAAAGACACTTATTTTGCTTTGCAAATGCGTAGAAACATAGTATCTTTATTTAAACGTTTCGGTAGACAGTGTTTCAAACCGCACTACAACTAGCCGCAAACCGTTATAGGGCATTTTATAGACAGCAATATTGACACTCATAAAAATAGTAAAACTCAATCATCGATGTTGACAATAGAAACCATAAAAAGTGAATTTTCTTATACAAAGGCTTTAATAGGTAACTCTGAATCGTATCATAATACTGACGAGTTTCTTGGACATGGGGATTTTTGCGACATTTATTTTAATAGTAAAAATGAAATCTTGTTACAAACGCAAGTTGACACGTATAATGATTTTAAAATCAATTATAGTAAATATTCATCTGAAATAGAGAAATTTATTCTTGACAACTTAAATCCAAGCCAACAAAGACAAATAGAAAATATAAAAGATTCTATATTATTTTTTGACGTAGTTTCTATTCCGCAAGAGACTGTAAAATATGACATGGTGTTAGTTTGTAGTAAGTCTTATAAGCATTTAATGTTTTTTACCAAAAACATTTCCGTGAGGGTTGAATTTAATAATAGAAAAATAAAATCCATTAAAATAACAAATGACACGACGGTCGACAACAATTAAGTAAATATTATTTGTAGACCTAAGTGAACTGTGTTTCAAAAGAAAAAAACGCCCTATAACAGTATCTACCCGACAGACAGCATCCGTAATACTTCTAAAATTTAAATAATCTAAAGTGGCGACAAATTCTTTCTAGCAGGCTTATCACATTCTTCAAAAACAGTACCGCCCAAATAGGGTAACAATCTATTATAATCAGTTGTTTTGATATAATAGTTACCTAAAGCTGTGTATAGTTTAGTTTGGTCGGTAGTTGTTTCTTTAGCGTAATATTCTTTGATATCATCTATCAAAACCATCGTTAACAATTCGTCAAGCTTTCTTTTGCTTTTATACCATTTTAAAGTTTCCATTATTTAAACTATTTTTTAAACCTGTCAGGTTTTTAGCAAAGTGCAGTAAAACCTGACAGGTATAATTACTGAACAATAATTTTTCGGGTAGTAAATTTCTCACCTCTATAAACTCTCACAAAATAAATTCCTTTAGAATGATGAGATAGATCAACTGTATAAGCCGATAGTTTACTTTTAGCAGAAGTATGAATTTTTGCACCAAGCATGTTATACACTTCAATGTATTGCTCTTCGCTATTTAATGCTTGTGAATGAATTGTAAAAACACCAGTTGAAGGATTAGGGAATATCTCGATCTCATTTTCAGCACTCATTAACTCATTAACTCCTGTTGGCAGCGTCACACTCATATCATCTACCCATAAAATACTTCCTGCTTTAGGGTTTTTATCCAAAGACGATGAACTCATCAATACCCATATAGTATCAGGAGTTAATGTATTAATGTAAGTTAAATTAATCGTGGCTTGTTGCCAACCTGATGCACCGGTTGCGACATTGGTTTTAAACACTCCTCCTGCTATAAGGTTTCTTTGATTAACCAAAGCAACACGACAGATAGCAGTATCATTCCCTGTAGGTTTGTATTGGTAATAAAATTTAAGCTGGGTAATTTTTTGAACGAAAGGAGTACCAGGATAATATTTTTGAGTGTTTACATTGACGTTACCATTAAACAAAATACCTAAAGTATCATCATAGGCATGGCCAATAAAAGGAATGCCCCAGCTATTATAATAATTCCATGAAGTTGTTGAATATACTCTGGTTTGTATACGAGCCGAATAACTTCCTGTACGAACAGTATCTGAACATCTTGTTACAGAAATAGGGCTACTGCCTAAAAATGAGCTATTGAAATAATTAAAATCCCACCAGCCACTAGTTGCGTTACCGCTATTAGGATTCATAGCCGTTGGCACGATGGCATCGTTTGTCCAAGTTTCAAACCCAGGGTTAATAATTTGAGCGCTTACGGTATGTACTGATACTAAAATAGTTAAAACAGAAAACAGTTGTAGAAATCTTTTCATATATATTGTTTTGGTTTGTTTATCAAAGATAAAATAATTTTTGAATTGTTTATTTTCTTTTATTTTTTAAAAATAAGTTTTTACAGCAAATTCAAATTGATTCATAAATATATGTTTAAACGCTGTCATATTATTTTGCTCATAAAATAGTAACATGGCTTTTTTATATTCGATAGAGTCAATCGTTCTAAAAGATAGAGGGCAGTAGTTATTATTAATTAATAAAGCATTACTAATAATTCTAGCTGTTCTTTTATTTCCATCGCCAAATGGTTGTATATAAGAAATCAACATGAGTAATAGCAATGCTTTTTCAAATACGTTTTCGCAATTGTTTACCAATTCGCACATATCTTCCAATGCCTCTTTAATTTGAAATTCGTTATCTAAGGGTGTATAATTAGTTCCTGAAATCCCTACTCTACTTTTCCTAATATTTCTATCTACTCCTAGTTCTTTAATTAAAATACTATGAATATCTTCAATTCTACCAATTGTTAGCGGATTAACGTATGATGGGTTTTCAATAATGAAGTCTAAAGCTTCTTTATGATTTAATAACATCACAGCGTCATCTTTTCCTTTCCCTTCTGCTGTTATTTTTTCTTTTAATAATCGTTCGGTTTCTAAAAGCGAATAGGTGTTCCCTTCTATTTGTGATGACTTCCAACTTAAATCAATTGCTAAACGTTCTAATTCTTTTTTATACTCCAACTCAGATAATTTAGAAATATTTTCTCGATATTTATTTTGTAGTTGCACTAAGTGTCCTATTTCGTCTTTTGTAAATAGACTAACATTTTTTAATTCGTTTTTTATTAATAACAAATTAAATCGCTCCTTTATTTTACGTTCATCAATTTCTTTATCAAAATAATGTTTGATGTCTGTTGGATAAAATAATTGATACGCTATTCCAATACTATACTTTGTTCCTTTTCCTTTTCCTTCGGAGAGAATTAAATTATCAGAAATTAATTTTGTTAGAATACGTTTTACAGTAGCGTAAGCCATGTCAGATTTTAATCCGATATGAATTTCTTTAGACGATAACGATGGATTTTCGTTTATAAATTCAAGAATATCTTCGATTTTATCTTTTACCATTAAATTTAGGATTTATCTTAAAGCTCAGTTAGTAGTTATTTTAAGCTCAAATTTAATTAAAAATGAGCTACAAAAATAATAAAATGAGCTTTATTTACATTTTGAGCTCAAATACTTATTAAATAGAGCTCATTTTGAAGATATTTTGAGCTACAAACTAAATTGACTTTTTACACTTAGCTACACTTTCTCTAATTTGTCTTTCTTCTTTAAGCGTAGCTATTTCCTTGGTTAAAGCTAAATTATAGTATTCAATAGCTTTGGGATTATTTTTGCGAGCCACATAATAGTTTCCTAAAATTTGATACATGTAATAACTCTCAGGATTTGAGTGAATAAAGGCATTTTCGAACTGAGCAGATAATTCAATTTTATCAGAAGCCTTCGTTATAAATTGAATGTAGTGTTTTATATTTTTGAAGTGTAAGAAGTTTCTATAACCATCTGTTTTTAAAAAAGGATCCGCAGGAATAGTTAAATTGGCTAAATTAATTTCATGATTTGTATTTAAACAATTTGCATTCGCAAAAACAGAATCTAAATTATAACATATAAATTCGCCACACTGAAAAGGATTAGCACTCACCCACATTAATTTATCTTGTGGTTTAAAAATAACAGCATGGTGTGCTAACAATTGATTCAATCCCTTTTCGTTAGTCATACCAATATTCTTATCATTCAATCCTTTTTGATTACGCAAAATAGAAGCTGCTTGCAAATAGTTAATAGTATCGCTGTTACCTAACAATTGTTTTAAACGGATGCTTCTGTATAAAGAAGAGCTTTCTATTTGATTATTCAAATTAGCTAAATCATTTGTAAAATCTTTTCCTTGGTAATGATTAGGACAAATAATTTGATTGGAGTTTGGCACTTCATAAACATCCATTTTAGAAGGAGATTTTTCAATACTAATTGTTTTGTTATCTGAAGCACTTCCCACTAAAATACTTTCTGATACAAATACATCTCGTGATTGAGCAATAGCAATAGCTTCCTTAATATTAGAAGCATACTGTAAAATCTCGCGCGCCAATAAAGCAATTGGCGTAGCTGCATCGGTTGGTATTGAACTTTTAGCTGCGTTAATTGTTACCGTTAGTCCTTTTTCATTCATGCCACTGCATGCGCCAATAAAACCACTCCAAGTAACTGTCGCAAATTTATAACCCTTAGTTGGATTCGTAAATTGAACTATTTTATTTTTCGCAAAATCATCTCCACTATAAAAATCAAAATTACGACCGACTAACAATTTGCCATCTGCACTTTTATTATCCCACACCGAAAAAGACGTACAACCCACTGTCATGTTCTTATCCTGCAAAGCATGGCCAATATCATGCGCTCCGTGATAATTTAAAATACGGTGATATTTTGGCGCAATAAAATCATATTCATCGCTAGCATATTTAGAGATGCCAAAAATTTCCTCTTTATATTCTTCTGTAATATGATCTGGTAAATGACGATTGAAGTATCCAACAAAATATTTTAAAAATTTTAAATAATTTAAATTAGGTACCAATAATTGTATCTGACGAAAAAATGCTTCTTCCTGAAATTGATGTAATTCTTTAGTCAACATACCATTAGCAATACCTCGCTCATAGCCATCGCCTTCCACATATAATTCCCACAACCCGCTTTTACTATGTCGCAACCAATTATGATTGACTTTGTAAAACTCTTTATCGATGGTTTCTCGTTTCCAATTAAGAGTTGTGTCATTCTCAATTTTTGGAACATCTATCTGAATGGCAATCACAAAATAAATAGCAAAGCCAATAATTAGTAAGGTAAATACTAATAAGGTTCTTAAGACTATTTTACGGAGTTTACGCATTGTTTCGAGCTCAGTAAATTTACACAAAATCTGCTAATTGAATGGATAGAAAACCGATGTTTATGATTCGTTATGAATTAGATACAATTTTAATGGAACGCAGATAACACTGATTGTTTAAGATTGATTATGATAAAAATGAAGGGGTAATATGACTGATATATAAAATCATACTTAATCATAGTAGATCTGTGTCATCTGCGTTCCATCTTCTTATCAAACAAAAAGCCCCTCGACAGTATCGAAGGGCTTTATAATTTTTAATTAAAATTATCTAATTAAAGAAGCTCTTAAAGCGTAAATCTTTTCGGCAATAGCTTTAAAGCTAGCATCCTTCATTTCTTTAGGGTCTTTAATTACATCAATATCTGCGTGTATTTTTTTCAATTCATCATTTAAAGCAACACATTCTTTTTTGTCTTTATAATCAGCTAACAAGTCTGTTAAGTTTTTTAAATAAAAACGTTGATCCCATAAATGCTTATATCCTTTTTCTTTAATAGCTGCGTCTGTAGCACTTTCAGTAATTTTACATGTTAAATATAAACTCTCAACCCATGACCCTGCAAATACTGAAGATGCAGTGTAAACACGTTCATTAGTTCTTAAATAAGAATCGCTTTTCACAAAAATTTCATCTAATATTTTTAATAAAGAATCTTTATTTCCTAAGTTTTTTTCGGCACGTTTACCAACCATTTGATCAACTGCACTCTTTAAACCTAAATCATCAGACGTTTTAACAACTATTTTCATGTATTTAAGAACGTCTTCGCCTTTGTTATTAACCATGGCATAAGACATATCAATATTATAAACTCCTAACGCTAATGCTTTAGAAAACTCATTACTAGCTGTTAATTGTTTTTTAGAGTCTACCAATAACGCATTGTTGTAATCAACACCCCAATTAGATATTTCATTAACACTTCCTACAGGAGAAGGGATATTTGCAATAGCAAAATCAAATTTGAATTTTGTTTCCTCATTTACTGTAATAGGAGTTGTATCCATTGCTGTTTCAGCTACAACATTTTCGGCTGTTTCTTCAGTCGGTTTATCTCCACATGCTGTTAAAATTACTGACAAAGAGATGCTAGTTGCAAAAAGTAGTTTATTCATTTTAAATAATTTTTAAGCAAATATAATCGGTTTTTTTATTTTAGGTAATTTTTATTTAAAAACATTGAATAATTCCCAATTTCTTAACGCTTTTTTTACTAAAAGGAGAATGAGCATAAGTTATAAATACTAAAGTAATAGCTGAAAAACTGTAATAAAAGCAATAGCCAAACATAATGGACTAAAATACTTAGTGTCATATTCAGCAAACTTACTATGTTTCACTTTCTTAAAAAATCCAACGTATTTAAAATCTCCAACGGCTCTAATAAATGTAATAGCGCTTAAGGCATATAAAAAGTATAATTTATAAACTAAAAAAAATGATTCCACCTTAAACCCAATTATAAAATATATAATACCAATACTTAAAAATAAAGTTGCCACAACAAAAGTTGCAAATTTACCAGGAACAAACGCTTTTTCACGAGTTTGTTCAAGCTCTGGTAAAGCAACATCTATTCCCAACTTACCTCCAAATACCCAGTAATAATGAATCACAGCAACACCTATAAATATTACCGCGCATATACTGCCTGATACTAATCTTACAATTTCCATAATTTTTAAATATATAAGTTTAGGTAAACAAAAACGGCTCACAACATCGTGAGCCGTAATAATTGATATTATCTATCTAAATCTCCATAATCTAGTTTCTTGCGTTGTATCCATAATATCAACTGACAAACAGCTACAAAAAACGGAACATACATCACAACTCTTGGTAAGTCATAATGTTCTAAAATAACCTCCGCTTTACGTTTCAAACGTTCTGCAATTAAATACATGGCAGGCACTAATAATAAGGTTAAGAAGGTTGCGAATGCTAAACCAAAAATCATGGTCCAGCTTAATGGCCCCCAGAACACTACGTTATCGCCACCAAAGTGAATATGTGGTGAACCATGTGCCAATAAACCTTCGAAATCGATATTTAAACCCACCGCTAAAGGAATTAAACCTAAAATAGCCGCAAAGGCAGTTAATACTACTGGCGTCATCCGAGTTCTTCCTGCATCTACAATGGCTTCATATAAACTGATTCCTTTTAAACGTTCTTCTTCTGCAAACTCAACTAGTAAGATACCATTCCTAACCACAATACCAGCTAAGGCAACAATACCAATACCCGTCATAACAATACTCATATCCATTTTAAAGATGGCAGTACCTAATAACACTCCAATAACACTTAATACAATTTCAGATAAAATAATAATTGGTTTACCAATAGAGTTAAACTGAATTACCAATACTAATAAAATAATACCAATGGCATATCCCATAGCTTTACCCAAGAATTCTCCTGTTTCAGCTTGCTCCTCTTGTTGCCCTGTAAATTTAACATCTACTGCACCAGTAGGTTTGTAACCTTTGGCTACGTCTTCTAATTTAGCAACCACATTATTAGCATTAAATCCTTCTAATACATCTGATGATAAAGTAATCACACGTTTGTTTTGTTTACGTTTAATACCACCGTATGTATTTTCATAACGGATATCACAAAAAGCAGATAAAGGTATTGAGCGTAACTGCCCGCCCATATTCATATCACGGAACGTGATTTTTATATTTTTAATTTGTTCAACATTGGTACGTTGATCATAATTATAACGCAACTGAATAGGATACTCATCATTTGCATCTCTGAACTTACTAGGATTATCAATACCAAAAACCGCTTTACGAATTTCCATCGCTAATTGAACCGTTGAAATTCCTTCTCTATTAGCACGCTCTCTATCAATATCAAACACAATTTCAGGTTTATTATCTACGAAATCTGTCTTTAAATCAGCAACACCTGGTACATCAGATTCTTGTAAAAAGCGTTTTAAATTACGAGCATTTTCTACTAACTCTTCAAACTTATCACCTTTAATTTCGATGTTAATTGGCTTAGCAACCGGCGGACCTGCTTGCTCTTTATTAGCTGTAATTTCAGCGCCTGCAATATCCCATTTAGTTGCTTGCATTTCTTTCAGGTACTTCATGGTACTTTGTCCGTTACGTTCACTAAACTCTACGAAGTTAATGGCAATTTTACCACGGTTTGAGTATGAACTTTGATCTTCATCTTGTGGATCAGTGACACCAATAGTAACATTGGTAATAATAGATGATACCACAGGATTATTATCTCCGATAATTGTATTCACTTTTTCCTCAACTAATTTCATCACTGCATTCGTTTTCACAGGATCTGTACCTTCCGGTAGCTTCACATACACAAATACATTGTTTGGATCTCCTTGAGGGAAGAATACAACGTTTGGCGAACGTACTTTCATTAAGAAAATAGAGAAACCAAATAATAAAAGAGTGTACAATAATAAAGTATACGGACGTTTTAATCCCCAAACTAAAAGGTTAGTATATCCTCTGCGGAATGAAGGCCAAGCTTTTGTTTGGAAATTTTCAATCACCTTGTATAAAAACAAACGGTGAACAACCATAAACAGAGCGAAGAAAATCATTAAGTTACCATAAGCAATGCTTCCACCTGCGTAAAAAATAACTGCAACTATAGCATATAATCCCAAACGTAACCAAGCTTTACGAGTTATTTTACCGTAGCTCTTAAATTCTTCGTGATGTGGTTTCATAAAATCAACTGCAAAAACAGGATTGATAATATAAGCAACAAATAGAGACGCTAATAAAGTTACAATTAAAGTTACTGGTAAAAAGAACATGAACTTACCAATGATACCAGGCCAAAATGCTAAGGGAATAAAAGGTGCTAATGTTGTAATGGTTCCACTCAATACTGGTAAAAAAACTTCTCCTGCTGCTTTTTTAGCTGCGACCTTGATATCCAGTTTTCCGTTATCAAAAATACGATGCGTGTTTTCAATTACCACAATGGCATCATCCACCACAATACCTAGTGCTAGTAAAAAGGCAAAGAGCACAATCATGTTTAAACTAAAGCCCATGGTTGGCATAAAGATAAAAGCAATAAACATGGATAAGGGAACTGATAAGGCAACGAACAAGGCGTTAGTTACACCCATAAAGAACATCAAAATTAATGTCACCAAAATAAATCCGATAATGATTGTGTTAATTAAATCATGCAACGTTAATTTTGTTTTATCCGATTGATCGGCAGTAATTTTAATGTCGATGTTTTTAGGGAATTCAGTTTCTTTTAACTCGTCAATAGCTTCTTTAATTTTATCAGATGCTGAAATTAAATTTTCTCCAGCTCTTTTAATAACGTTTAACGTAATTACATTCTTACCGCCTAAACGTGCGTAACTTTGTGTTTCGGCAACGGTGTCTACAATTTGCGCAAAGTCTTTTAAGTACAAACGAGCTCCCGATTGAGAAGAGATAATTAAATTACCTAACTCATCAACATTTTTAAATTCGTTTTTAATACTAATCGTTCTTTTAGTTCCATCCATGGGAATTTGGCCACCACTAATAGTAATGTTTTCGCTTCCAATAGCTCGTTCTAAATCACCCATCGTTAGCAACATAGCCTGCATTTTATACATATCTAAGTTTACCTGAATTTCTCTATCAGGAGCACCAACCATTTTAACTTCAGTAATTTCTTTTAAGCCTTCAATTTTATCTTTTAAATCATCTGCATATTCTTTCAACTTCGTCAAATCCATATCACCGGCGATATTGATATACATAATTGGTAATTCAGAAAATGCTAATTCTTTCACAAAAGGTTGACGAGTTAAACCCGTTGGTAAATCAGATTTTGCTTCGTCAACTTTATCTTTAATTTGCTGACGAGCTTTATCAATCGTAACACTTGTATTAAACTCTACCGTAATTAACGATACATCTTGCATGGAGTTGCTCGTTAATTTTTTGACTCCTGGAATAGATTTTAATTTTTTCTCTAAAGGCTTAGTAATAGTATTTTCTATATTACTAGGTGAGTTACCAGCATATACTGTACTTATAAAAAACTTAGGCACTACGATATCTGGAAAACTTTCTTTTGGTAAAGAATTGTATGAGCTAATACCCATTAATGTGATAATAGCCACCACGATATAAATCGCTGTTTTATTATCAATGGCCCAACTACTGGGTTTAAATTGTTTGAAATCCATATCTTTTAAATTTGACAATTAGTCAATTAGAAAATTTGACAATTGTTGATTATTATTTATTAATGTTTTTTGTTTTAAACTTTTTAATCGACACATCGACTAATTACCTCCTTGTTTAATTTTAATGGCGTCACCTTCATTTAATCCATCATATCCAGATGTAATTAATAAATCTGATTCCGTTAAACCCTCTTTAATTTCAGCAATACCATTATATTCTTTTCCTAAAACAATATTACGTTTTGCTGCTTTGTTCCCTTCGGCAACTAATACAAAATGTGTTCCTTTCAAATCTTTTTGTACGTAATTGATAGGTACTGTAATAACAGGTTTTGCAGATTTGTAATCGTTGATATTTAAAATTGCAATTTGATTTGGGTGATACTCTTTCGTATTAGCTAATAAAATTTCTACTCCAAATGTCCTATTCATAGCACTAATAACACGAGATGAATAATTAATACGAGCTGTTAATGTATCATTTGAATCTGGAAACTTAATCATTACCTCATCACCTTTGTGAACTCTCGATGCATAGCTTTCTGCTAAATCTGCTTTCACTTTTAAGTTATTAAAATTAATGACTCTGATAGCAGGCATACCTGGAGCAGTTAACTGACCTAATTTAATATCAACCGCATCAATGGTTCCATTAATTGGCGAAATAATTTTCGTCATACGAACTTGTTCTTGAAGAGTACCCATTTTTTTCTCCATGCTTTCTTTTTGAGTTTTAGCTTGTAAAAACTGAACTTCTGTTCCAATTTTTTGATCCCATAATGCTTTTTGTTTTTCAAACAACTGATTTACTAATTCAGAATTAGTTTGTAAATCAGAAATGCTTTGTTGTAGAACGCGCGCATCCGTTTCAGCTAACACTTGTCCTTTAGAAACTTGATCGCCTGGTTTTACATTTATTTTTGTAATAGTTCCTGGCATTTCAGATGAAAGAGATACGCTTTCCTCAGCATCCACTTTACCTTGAACATTAATGTACGTTTTAAAAATAATTGGAGTAATCACAGATGCTTCAACCAATATAAATTTCTTAGCAGAATCTCCTTCTAACTTAGAAATTTTAGAAGAAATGTCAGCTAATTGTGTTTTTAACTCAGCTTGTTTGGATTTTAAATCTATTAAGCTTTCGGTATCACCACCTCCACATGATGCTAAGAATAATGAAGCCGTCATAAATGGAATGATAAAGTTTTTGATTTTTTGGTGTTGAATTGTATACATATTTTTATTTTTTAAATATTGAAATGAGAATTAATTTTACTTTACTAGACTTCCTGTTGCTTTTAAATAATCGGTTTTATAAACCAACATATCATAAACAGCATTAAAGTAATTAGTTTGAGATTCTTTTAAAGAAGCTTGGGCATTAATCACTTCTAAATTACTGCCAACACCTTGCTCATATTTTTTTTGTGATACATTGTAAACGTTTTGAGCTAGCTCCAAATTGCGTTTTTGAATTTGCAGAGATGACACTGCGTTATTGAAATTAATAGAAGAAGATGCGCTTTCTAATTCAATAGCAAGTTGTAAATTTTTAAAATTATTTTCTCCTTTTTTAAATTCTAATTTGGCTTGCTGTATCTTATAATGACGCTGAAAACCATCAAATAGATTTAAAGATAATGTAGCTCCAATTAAAGCTGTAGGAAACCAGCTATGTTCTTTTGTGAAAAACTTTAAATCATTACGCATTCCTGAATAACCAAGGCTACCATAAGCAACTAACGAAGGTAAATACCCAAATTTTAAACGCTTAATATTAATTGTGTTTAAACGTTGCTGACCTTCTAATAATTGATATTCTGATCTTTTAGTGAAATCGATTTTTGAAGCATCAATTTCTGAATTATCAGTTACAACTAAAGAATCTGTTAATACCAAATTATCTTTTCCAGCGTAACCCATTTGGAATTTCAATACATTTTCGCTTAATGATATTAGGCGTTCAATTTTTTGTTTTTCTGTAGTTAAATTATTGAAAGCCACTTCCAATCTATCTACATCAATTTGTTCTACAAATCCTTGCTTGTTAAAGGCCCTTGTATCATTTAATAATTTTTCAAGTTTAGTAACATTAGCCTCTAGTAATTTAATGCGTTCTTTATTAACCAAAACGCCATAATATGCTTTTGAAACCTGAGTTACGGTTTCTGTTTTAGTTCTTGCAACATTTATATTCATTAACCCAATCATTTCTTTAGTTGCTTTTAATCCGATTAAATAATCCGCACTAAATACCAACAATGAAGCTTGAGCTGTTCCTGTTGCTTGAAATGTTGTTCCAAATTTCACTGGAATAAACGTTCCTGGAGGAGCGCCAAATATCTCTCCCGGAATTAAAGATGTTGGTATTTCTAAGAAATTTTTCATATCCACATTCACACCTACTTGTGGCATTGCCATACCAATCACTTCTTTTCGCTTGTACTTAGCCATTAACACATCGTTTTGTGCATTTAAGTAATTAGGGCTGTTCTTGTAAGCATAATCAATTGATTGTTGTAGTGAAAACGAGTTTGAGTTTGATGTTGCTTCTTGTGCTTTTGATTGTAACACTGCAACTGACAAAGCCAACAGTAAAGTGTATGAATTTAATTTTATCATATATATTATAATTTATTCTTGTTCTTTAATTTTTTTGTATTCGTTAATTAGTTTATGTCCTTTTATAGTACAAATACCATAAACAAACATGTCTAAAATCAATTCGTGCGATTGCGTGAAACTGATTTTATCAAACGAAAAATAATTTCCAAAAAACAACATATCAATTTGAGCTAAACGATGTTTTGCGGCAAATTCTTCATCAATTTCTGGTCTATAATAACCTTCTTCTTTTCCTTTTTTAATATTTCTAACAATATCCTTGTGGGCACAGTTTTCTTTAAAGCTTTGGAATTTTAAAAAAGCAGTTGGATGGAACTTTTGTAAATCCAAAAAAAACATAGGATTCACATTTTGCAGCATTTCTCTAATATTTTCAGAAATCAACATAATTTCATGAATAGGGTTTTTGGATTGAATAAAAACTTCCTCAAACTTTTTTTCATGCCTCGTCATTTCAATTTCACATAATTGATTAACGATATCGTCTTTTTCTTTATAATACTGATAAATTGTTTTTTTTGACATGCCCAGCTCTTTAGCAATGTCATCCATTGTTACACGCTTTATTCCATACTTAAAAAAAAGCTCTAGTGATGTTTTTAATATTTTTTCTTGTGGTTCCATTTATAATTTCGGACACAAAACTAAAGAAACTATTTTTGTTCTGCAAGTTTCCGTGAAAATATTTTCGGCTAGATTATTGATAATTTGTAATGATTTCGTAATTCTGTAGTTTTTCTGTAAAAAAATAGTTTGTCGAATTGAAAAAGTACTTTATCTTTGATTAATTATGATTAAGAAGTTTTTATTTACAACCCTGTTTATTTTAACATTTTTTCTGAATGTTAAGTCTCAGATTGACACTTCCTTTTGGTTCGTTGCTCCTGATATTTCTCAAGGTTTAGGCGATAGGCCCATTTATTTATATTTTAACACCTATTCACAAGCAGCAACGCTAAAGGTAAGGCAACCCGCAAATGGAGCTTTCGTTGCTATTACAAAAGTAATTCCTGCCAATTCGATTGATTCTGTTAATTTAACTGCTTTTATAGCAACTATTGAAAATAATACCGCTAATTCTGTTCTTAATAATGGTTTATATATTTCTTCCACACAAAAAATCTCTGTATTATATTCTATCAGATCAGCCACTAATAAAGAATATCTTAGTTTAAAAGGGCCAAAAGCCTTAGGTGTAGATTTTTATGTACCTATGCAGGAATTTTGGAATCAAGCTCCTGCAACCTCCCCTAAATCTTTTTCTTCCTTTGATATTGTTGCTTCTCAAAATAATACCACGGTTTTAATTACTCCTAAAACTACTATTATCGGACATGCCGCTAATGCAACATTTACAGTGTTACTTCAGCAAGGTCAATCGTTCTCCTGCCAGGATACTGCTCGAACAGCTACTACTAGCCTAGCAGGTTCAATTGTTTCGGCCAATAAACCAATTGCGGTTACAATTCAATCGAGTGGATTAAACGAATTAAGCTGTTTAAGTTCTGTTTGTGACCAAATTACAACATCAGATTATTTAGGTACAGATTATATTGTAAATAAAGGAACTGCTAGTACCGAAAAAATATTTATTCTAGCCACTCAAAATAATACTCAAATAACTATTAATGATGGTTCCATAACCACTCACGTATCAAATTTTGGAGAAAATTTTGTTTATACTGCAAGTCAGGGTATTACTTATGTAAATGCTAATAAACCAATTTATACGTTACATGTATCTGGCTACGGCTGTCGATTAAGTGGCGCTCAACTTCCGCCTTTCTTTTGCGCAGGAACCTATACAACTTCATTTACAAGAACCTCTTCTGATTCATTAGCCTTAAATCTTTATACCAGAACAGGATTTGAAGGAAACTTTGCATTAAATGGAAGTGCTTCTTTAATACCAGCCTCTGCTTTTACGATAGTTCCTGGCTCTTCGGGTAATATTAAATCGGCTAAAATTTATTATACAACAGCTACTATTCCGGTTGGCTCTCATAATGTTGTTACTAATACAGGTGATGTTTTTGGTATGAGCGCGTTAAATGGTTCATATAATAAAGGTAGTGCTTATGCTTACTTATCTGAATTTGTTTCTTATCCCTCTATAAATGCAGGAAGTAATTTTACTATTTGTGCTAACGGTAATCTTGCTTTAAACGGACAAATTGGTGGTGGTAATATTACCGGCCTATGGTCAACAAATGGATATGGTTCATTTACTGGAGGTTTTTCTGCTTTAACAAATACCTATGTTCCAAGTCAATTAGATACTACTGTAAAACCAGTGAGATTATTCTTAACTACAAATGGCCAATGCCCTCAACAAAAAGATACCTTGTTATTGTCTGTGAAACCATCTCCGTTAGTTAATGCATCTATTGATCAATCGGTTTGTGGTAACAACAGTAATGTTGTATTAAATGGAACTATTGCTGGCGGATCTTCGACGGGTATTTGGACTAGTGCTGGAACAGGAACTTTTACTCCAAATAATACTACACTAAATGGTACTTATGTGCCTAGTGCCTCCGAAATAAGTACAGGAACTACTACACTTATATTAACATCAACAGCAAACGGAATTTGTGCCGCAGCTAAGGATACAATGAAAGTTTCGATAACACCTATTCCAACTTCAAATATTACTGCAACTAGTGTTTCTGTTTGTGCTAACAATCCAACGGTAGCTGTAAGTGGAACAATTGGAGGCTCTTCAACTACTGGTAAATGGACAACTACTGGAACTGGTAGTTTTAATCCAAGCAATATTTCATTATCAACAAACTATTTACCAAGTGCAGCGGATGTTACGGCTGGGCAAGTAAAATTATACTTAAGTTCAACCAATAATGGAAATTGTAATGCCGCAAAAGATAGTTTAACTGTGTTTTTTACAAGCCCTCCTTCTGTAAATGCAGGTGTTAACATTAGTACTTGCAAAAACAAAATTGCTACAGTGCTTTCGGGAGTCATATCTGGGCCAACTACTACAGGTATTTGGTCGGGAGGAACAGGTACATTTACACCGAATAATACGGTATTAACGGCAACATACACACCAAGTGCATCTGAAGTTTCGGCTGGTTTAGTTAATTTAACACTAAGTTCAACTGGTAATGGTAATTGTAATCAGGTAACCGATAATGTTTTAATTAGTTTTACAAACCCTCCTAATGTAAATGCAGGCGTTGATTTATTAGCTTGTAAAAATAACTCATCGGCCGTTCTTTCAGGTATTGTATCTGGAACCACCACCACAGGTATTTGGTCAGGCGGAACAGGAACTTATAGTCCAAATAGTGCTGCTTTAAATGCAACTTATACACCTAGCGCCTCTGAACTTTCTGCTGGTTCTGTTACATTAACCTTAACCTCAACTAATAATGGGAATTGTGTTCAAGTAACTGATAATATTCAAATCAATTATACAATTGCTCCATCAGTATTAGCAGGGCTTAATATTTCATCTTGTAAAAATAATGCAGCGGCCGTTCTTTCAGGAACCGTATCTGGAGCAACAACTACAGGTATTTGGAGTGGTGGAACGGGAAATTTTAACCCGAGTAACTCTGTTTTAAATGCTACTTATACTCCTAGCGCATCAGAATTAACGGCAGGTTTTGTAAACTTAATTTTAAGTTCATCTAATAATGGGAATTGTAATCAGGTAAAAGATACATTGATGATTGTTTACACAAACTCTCCTTTAGCAAATGCTGGAATTAATATATCTACGTGTAAAAATAATGCCATCTCGATTCTCACTGGTTCTGTAACTGGCGCAACTACAACAGGTATTTGGAGTGGAGGAGCTGGAACTTATAATCCAAACAATACATCTTTAACAGCAACCTATACTCCAAGTTCAGGAGAACTTTCTGCTGGTTTTGTGAATTTAACATTAACCTCAACTGGTAATGGAAATTGTAATGCGTCGAGCGACAATGTTCTGATAAGTTTCACTATTCCACCATCGGTGTATGCTGGTGTTGATTTATTTTCTTGTAAAAACAATCCCAATGCATCTCTTTCCGGAATCATTTCAGGCCCTACTACAACTGGCATGTGGACAGGGGGAACAGGCACATTCTCTCCTAGCAACACATCCTTAAATCCAAGCTACATGCCTAGTGCTGCTGATTTAGCTGCAGGAGTTATAACATTAACCTTATCATCAACTAATAATGGAAATTGTATTCAGGTTGTTGATAGTGTTAAAATTAATTACACAATTTCTCCTTCAGTAAATGCTGGTCTTGATATTACTAATTGTAAAAACAGTGCGGCAGCAGTTCTTTCAGGAACCGTATCTGGAGCAACGACTTCTGGTATTTGGAGTGGTGGTACTGGAAATTATAATCCTAGTAACTCAGTTTTAAATTCAACTTACAGCCCAAGTGCTTCGGAGCTAGCTGCGGGTTCAGCAACTTTAATATTAACTTCTTCAAATAATGGAACCTGTAATCAAGTAACAGATACAGTTGTTATTATTTACACCAATTCCCCTTCGGCAAATGCGGGACTTAATATAACAGCCTGCAAAAATAATGCAGCCACTGTTCTTACAGGTACAATTTCAGGCCCAACAACTACAGGAATTTGGACAAGTGGTTCGGGAACTTTTAATCCAAACAACACTGCTTTAACCGTAACCTATACGCCAAGTGCATCTGAAATTGCTGCAGGTTTTGTGAATTTAATTTTAACATCAACTGGCAACGGAAACTGTAATGCAGCAAGTGATAATGTTTTAATTAATTTCACAACAGCTCCTTCCGTATATGCTGGTATTGATTTATTTTCATGTAAAAATAATGCCAGTTCTGTTCTTTCAGGTTCAGTAAATGGGCCAACTAATACTGGTATTTGGACAGGTGGTTCAGGAACTTTTACTCCAAGTAATACTTCTTTAAATCCTACTTATGTTCCTAGTGCTGCCGAAATTGCTGCAGGCTTTGTAAACTTAATACTCACCTCTACTAATAATGGAAATTGTAATCAGGTAAAGGATAGTATTATTGTTAATTACACAAGTTCTCCAACAGTAAATGCAGGTGTTGATTTGTCATCTTGTAAAAACAACCCAATTACTGTTCTTTCGGGCACTGTGTCGGGCGCCACAACAACAGGTATTTGGACAGGAGGTAATGGAACGTTTAATCCTGGCAATACAGCTTTAACTACAACATACTCTCCTACTGCTTCTGAAATTGCAATAGGCTCTGTAAGTCTAACATTAAATTCTACCAATAATGGAAATTGTAATCAGGCAAATGATACTATCGTTATAAATTTTACAAACTCTCCTTCCGTAAATGCTGGTGTTGATTTATATTCTTGTAAAAACAATTCTTCTACCGTGCTTTCAGGTGTCATAACTGGGCCAACCACAACAGGCATTTGGACTGGAGGTTCAGGAACTTATAACCCTAACAATACGGTACTAACAGCAACGTATACACCAAGTGCTGCTGAAGTTTCTGTTGGATTTGCTAACTTAACTTTAACATCAACAAATAATGCAGGCTGTAACTCGGTAAACGATTTAGTAAAATTAAACTTTGTGCCAAAACCCTTTGCGAATTTTAATTTTAATAATGTTTGTTTAAATAACACTACAAACTACACTGATTTTTCTTTGCCAGGCATTGGCACAATAACTTCTTGGCAATGGTCTTTTGGTGATGGTGCTTCTTCAATCTCACAAAACACAAGTCATACATTTACTAACTCGGGCACTTATACTACTCAACTAGTTGTAAGCAATTCATATAATTGTACCGACACCATTAAAAAAACACCTATTATTTACTCGCTGCCAAATGTAAATTTTGGAATTAATAGAATTTGTAATAGTAATTTATTGACCTTGATTTTTTCTGATAGTACAACAGTATCCTCTCCTGGAACAATTAATCAATGGTTTTGGGATTTTGGTGGAGCTGGACAAAGTAACGTTCAAAATCCATCGCAGTTATTTCCTGGTTCTGGATTTTATAATATTACTTTAATTGCTACTTCTAATCAAAATTGTAAAGACACTTTAGTTAAACAACTTAACTTAACACCAAGACCTTCGGCTGGTTTTGCCTATTCAATTTCGTCAGGTCTTAACGTAGGAACTACGGTTAATTTTGTTGACACCTCAAGCTATTCAAACACATGGTTGTGGAGTTTTGGAGATTCACAAGGAAATAGCTCTTCTTTGCAAAATCCATCTACTATTTATTATGACAATGGGACTTATATAATTACTCAGATTGTAAGTGATGGTTACGGATGTTCAGATACTGCTAGAGTAGCTATTAAAATAAATAATGTCACTTCTGAAATATCTACTTTGATTCCTAATGCCATTTCGCCAAATGGAGATGGAAAAAATGATGTGTGGAAATTGGATTTCTTGAATCTCTTATATCCTAATGCATCTGTAGAAATTTATAATAGATGGGGCGAGAAAGTTTATAATGCAGAAGGTGACTACAGTTCTCCTTGGGACGGAACATACAAAGGGCAAGCGTTACCTGTTGGCACGTATTATTACATCTTAAAATTAAATGATCCAGCTAATACAGAACCATTTAAAGGAGGCATCCTATTGATACGATAATATGAAAAAGAATATCTACATATCTATTCTCCTACTAAACACGATAATGATTAGTAAGTTTTGTCTTGGTCAACAATTACCAATTTATACAAATTATGTTCTAAATCCTTACGCATACAATCCAGCTGTTGCGGGTTCTAAACCACATGCTGTTCTTAATTTAAATTATCGTAATCAATGGGCAGGCTTTCAAGATGCGCCTAAAACTTATTTAATGAGTTTACATAGCACAATTGGAAAACAAAAAAAGATTGCTATTGGCACTTTAATAAACTCTGATAATACGGGTTTATTAAGCAGAACATCTGGATACCTAACTTTTGGATATCATATTAAACTTAATAAAGATTACAAGTTAGGTTTAGGTGTATCAGCAGGAATGGTGCAATACCGTATTAAGTTGTATGATGCTAAAATAGCTGATACTGGTGATGATTTGTTGACTGGAAATATTTTATCCAACAATGTATTTGATTCTAATGGTGGATTATATTTATATAGTGATAAATTATTTTTTGGAATAGCAACTTATCAATATATTGGAAATAAAATCACTTGGAAAGATTCTCAGAGTAATTTATCTCAGCACATGTATGCTACTTTAGGTTATACATTCAAAGTTTCAAAAACAATGTCTATTCAACCTTCAGCGTTAATTAAATTTAATGTTCCTACTCCTGTTCAACCAGAATTTAGCTTAAGAGCTTTGTACAAAAATTTATTTTGGATTGGTGGTTCTTACAGGATGAATGATGCCGCTAGTGCTTTAGTAGGAGTTACTATAAAAGATAAGCTAACCATCGGTTACTCTTATGATTTAACGACATCTAATATTAGATCTTACTCAAAAGGTTCACACGAAATTGCAATCTGCTTCCAATTTATGAAACCTAAGAAAAAAATAGATGCAGATGAACAGGAATTAAACGACATTGATAATAGTATTAAATCCAAATTAAAAAAACAAAATGAAGAAGGTTCTAAATAGATTATTATTGGTTCTGCTTATATTAAGCAGTAAATCAGTTATATCGCAAATAGATACGGTTTTTTGGTTTGCCGCACCATGGGTAACAACTGGGCATGCAAATAATATTCCTGTTGTATTACGTCTTTCCTCATTTAACAACGCGACTACAGTTCGCGTAAGGCAACCAGCCGGAACATTTGATACAACTTTTGTTATTCCGGCTAATTCTTTAGTTTCTGAATCATTATCTCATTTAATTAATCAAATAGAAAACGTACCAGCAAATACTGTTTTTAATAGGGGTTTAAAAATCACTGCCAACTTTCCTATTACTGCTATATATGAAGTAGTAAGTGTAGTAAATAATCCAGAAACCTATTCGATGAAAGGACAAAATGGTATGGGGAAAGAATTTGTTTGCCCTTTTCAAACTAATGGTAATAATGGAGGATATACTCCTACCCCTAAATCCCAAATTTGTATTGTGGCAACTCAAAATAGTACCGTGGTTTGGATTACACCTCGTTGCAACGTTGTAGGGCATGCAGCAAATGTGACTTATTCTGTTGGTTTAAATGCAGGGCAAACATATAATATTGAAAACGTAACTCGATTTGCATCAGTTGCAGGCCAAAATTTAAGTGGAACTATTGTTGTTTCTAATAAAGACATTTCTGTAACAGTATCTGATGACTCCGTTGGCGGAGTTTCGGGCTGTTTTGATTTAATGGGTGACCAAATTGTTCCTGTGGATGTTGTTGGAACAGAATATATTATTAACAAAGGTGGATTAAACGCAGCTCAGTTTGAAGGAGCTTATATTGTAGCCACACAAAACTTTACTCAAATTACAATTAATGATGGCGCTATAACAACAGCACTGCTAAATAAAGGAGATACTTATTTTTATAAAACTGTAAACCCACTTACATACATTACCGGCGACAAACCAGTATACGTTATACATGTTAGTGGTTTTGGTTGTGAGTTAGGAGAGGCAATTCTTCCTCCATTAAATTGTGCTGGTTCTGATCAGGTAAGTTTTACTAGAACTAATAACCAAACATTTATTTTAAACATTCTCTGCAAAACAACTGCTACAAGTAATTTTTTATTAAACGGAAGTTCAACTTTAGTTCCTGCTGCTCAATTTACGGTTGTACCAGGCACAGCTGGAGTATGGAGCGGATTTCAAAGAAGCTATACAACAGTTGAAATCCCTACAGGTGTAACCAATTTATTATCTAACTCACACCCAGTAGATAGTTTATTTGCAATGGGTGTTATTAATGGTGGCGCAAGTAGCGGCTGTTTATATCATTACATGTCATCTTTTTTAAGAAAAGTGTACACTAATGCTGGAATAGATCAAAATTTATGTACGGCAACAAATACAATTTCCTTAACCGGAAGTGTTGATGGTGGCGCCACATCAGGTATTTGGACAACGCTAGGCGGAACAGGAACTTTTGGTAATACCACCAGTTTAAACACAACCTACACATTAAGCGCCAATGATTTAAATCAATCGCAAATTAAATTTGTATTGTCTTCAACTGGTAATTGTACTCCTATAAGAGATACTATGACATTAAATATTTTCAAATCACCAATTGTAGATGCTGGAAATAATTTAATTCTTTGTAAAAATAACATTTCAACTATTTCGCTAAACGGTTCTCTGCAATTAGCAGCTGGTGCAAACTGGACAACTTCTGGATCAGGTTCATTTGGGAATTCAGGAGCTCTAAATACAACCTATTTACCGTCACCAAGTGATTTGAGTTCTAGTGGCGTAAAAATAAAATTAACTTCTACAGGAAGTTTAAATGGATGTCCTAATACAAAAGATAGTTTGCAAATTACCTTTACAAACCCACCTGTTGTAACAATGGGAGCAAACATATCTGTTTGTGCTAATAACGCAACGGTTGCAATAAGTGGTTCGGTAACTGTAGGCTCTACAACAGGTTCATGGTCTGGAGGTACTGGAGTATTTAGTCCAACAAACACAGCTTTAACCTCTACTTACACTCCTACTCCAACCGAAATTTCAGCAGGCTCAGTGTATTTAGTTTTAGGGTCATCTAATAACGGAAATTGTAAACAAGTAAAAGATAGTATTTTAGTAAGTTTTACAAATGCACCAAATGTAAGTGCGGGTACTGATTTAACAGCTTGCAAAAACAATGCGATTTCAGCACTATCAGGTTTAGTATCTGGTCCAACATCAACAGGAATTTGGAGTGGCGGAACAGGCACATATACCCCAAACAATACTACTTTGAATGGATTATATTCCCCTAGTGCTTCTGAACTTTCAGCTGGTTCTGTAACTCTGTCTTTATCATCAACAAACAATGGAAACTGTAATCAAACAGTAGACAATATTATTATTAATTTCACTAACGCTCCAATTGTAAACGCTGGAACTAACTTAACTGCCTGTAAAAATAACGCCACTGCAATACTTTCAGGTTTAATATCAGGGCCAACTACTACAGGAATCTGGAGCGGAACATCAGGAACCTTCAATCCTAATAACACAAGCTTAACCGGAACCTATACACCAAGCGCTTCTGAATTGAGTGCTGGTTTTGTAGATTTAATTTTAACCTCAACCAATAATGGAAATTGTAACCAAGTAGTTGACACTGTAAAAGTATTGTTTACAGGAGCGCCAATAGTAGCAATTGGACCAGATGTATCTGTTTGTGCTAATAATGCAACAGTGGCGATAAATGCCTCAGTAACTGTTGGTTCTACAACTGGTATTTGGAGTGGCGGTAATGGAACTTATAACGCAAGTAATACATCCTTATCTATCACTTATATTCCAACTCCCGCCGAAATTGCAGCTGGGTCTGCGAATTTGGTTTTATCATCAACCAATAATGGAAATTGTAATCAAGAAAAAGATAGCATCTTAATTAGCTTTACTAGCGCTCCGTTAGTAAATGCTGGAACTAATTTAATTTCTTGTATCAATAATGCATCAACTGTTCTTTCAGGTAATGTATCGGGGCCAACAAGTACTGGATATTGGAGCGGTGGCTCAGGAACATTTAATCCAGATAGTTCTATATTAGGTTCTACTTACACTCCTAGTGCTGCAGAAATTTCGGCTGGGTTTGTGAATCTCATATTAAACTCATCTAATAATGGTAATTGTAGTGTTGTTAAAGATACTGTAGTGATCAATTTTACTAATGCGCCTTCGGTAGACGCGGGATTAAATATCTCTGTTTGTAAAAACAATGCAATAACTATTCTTTCGGGTATAGTAAATGGCCCAACTACAACAGGTATTTGGAGTGGTACATCAGGTTCTTTTAATCCTAATAATACAGCATTAACAGGAACCTATACACCCAGTGCTTCTGAATTAAGTGCAGGGTATGCTAATTTAATTTTAAGCTCAACTAACAACGGCACCTGTAATCAGGCTGTTGATACTCTTAAGATTTTATTTACTGGTGCACCAATAGTTGCTATTGGTCCAGATGTATCGGTTTGTGTTAATAATGCAACAGTTGCTATTAACGGTTCTGTTACTGTAGGATCATCCACAGGAATTTGGAGTGGCGGCTTAGGAACATTTAATCCAGGTAATTCAATTTTAAGTACAACCTATACACCTACTGCTGCCGAGATATCTGCTGGGTTTGCAAATTTAGTATTGGCATCCACTAATAACGGAAATTGTAATCAGGTAAAAGACAGTATCTTAATTACTTTTACAAATGCACCTTTGGTTGATGCAGGATTTAATTTAACAGTATGTGCAAATAATGCGGTGAGCATCCTTTCTGGAAGCGTAGGAGGTCCAACAAGTACTGGATATTGGAGCGGAGGAACAGGAACTTATAATCCTGATAGTACAGTTTTAGGCGCTACATATGTACCAAGTGCTGCCGAAGTTGCTGCTGGTTTTGCAAGTTTAATATTAAACTCAACAAATAATGGAAATTGCAATCAGGTAAAAGATACAGTATTAATTAATTTAACAAGTGCTCCATTTGTAAATGCTGGTGTGGATTTATCAATATGTAAAAATAATGCTATCACAAATCTTTCAGGTTTAGTATCTGGTGCTACAACAACTGGTGTTTGGAGTGGAACTTCTGGTACTTTTAATCCAAACAATACTTCATTAACAGGAACCTATACACCAAGCGCCTCAGAATTAGCAGCTGGTTCTGTTAATTTAATTTTGAGTTCTACTAATAACGGCACTTGTAATCAAGTTGTTGATACAATAAAGATTATGTTTACTGGTTCGCCATTAGTAACAGTTGGTCCAGATTTATCTGTATGTGCAAATAATCCAACGGTAAATATAAATGGTTCGGTAACTGTAGGATCTACTACTGGTATCTGGTCAGGAACTGGTTCTGGATTATTTTCTCCATCAACCACTTCCCTAAATACAACGTATCAATTAAGTCCATCAGATATTGCAATAGGAACTGTTACTATAAAATTAACTTCAACCAACAATGGAAATTGTAACTCTTCGGTAGATAGTTTGATTGTAAATGTTACACCTAAACCAACCGTTGATGCTGGAATTAATGACACCATTTGTTCGAGCAATATTTTTCATCCATTAAATGGTTCAATAACTGGTGGAGCTAGTACAGGAATGTGGTCAACTTTAGGTAATGGCGCATTTGGAAATGCAAATAATTTAAACACTATTTATACTTTAGGACAAGCAGATACATTAGCAGGACAAGTACAATTAGTTCTAACTTCTACTGGAGGTAATTGTTTACCTGAAACAGATACTGTTCTTGTTATTATTGCAAAATCACCTTTAGTAAATTCAGGTGCTGATAATATGATTTGTGATAATCAACAAATAGTATTGAACGGAACAGTTGTTGGTTTAACTACAACTGGCGCATGGACATCATTAGGAACAGGAGTATTTACACCAGACGATTCTTTATTAACAACCAATTATCAACCGTCGCCACTGGATATATCAAATGGCTTTGTTCAATTAGTTTTAACATCTACTTACAATAAAGGCTGTGTAGCGGTAAATGATACAATAAAATTAAGTTTTAAATCTTCGCCAAATGCTGACTTCAATACAAACAATGTCTGTTCTAAAAAATTAGCAACCTTTACTGATAATTCAAGTGTTCCTTCGGGAAGTGTAACAGGTTGGTATTGGGATTTTGGCGATACAGGAACATCAATAGCTAGTAATGCCTCTCATTTATATACAAACCCAGGTACTTATACAGTATCGCATGTAGCTTATAGTAGTAATGGATGTAATGATACTATTAAAAAACCGATTGAAATTTATTTTTTACCGCAAGCTCAGTTTTATCAAACAGCCTCTTGTGTAGGCAATGAAACTCAATTTGTTGACTCCACAAAAACATTATCAGGATCAATTGTTCAATGGAATTGGAATTTTGGTGACTCTCAAGGAGCAACCATTCAAAATCCTCAGCATGCATTTAGTAGTGCCAACAATTATACGGTAACATTAATTGCTACTTCTTCATTTGGCTGCAAAGACACCATTAAAAAAGTAGTGACTGTAATTGCTGGACCTAATGCTGATTTCAGTATTAATCCTAATCCCGTTGAAGCTTTAGAAGTAACCAACTTTACAGATTTATCTACAGGGCCAAGCTCCTTAGTAAATTGGTATTGGGCCTTTGGTGATTCAACTGCATCCAATACGCAAAACACTAGTCATGCCTATAATAGTCAAGGAGATTTTTCAGTATTATTAGTTGTAAAAGATATTAATGGTTGTATCGACTCCACAAGAAAAGATATTGTGATTGTATTATTGCCCGATGTACCAACGGCATTTTCGCCAAATGGAGACGGTCAAAATGATTTATTTTTAGTAAGAGGCGGTCCATTTAAATCTATTAATGTAAGAGTGTATAATAATTGGGGGCAACTCATCTTTGAATCCATTGATCAAATGGAGGGATGGAATGGGACATTTAATGGGACAGAGCAACCTATTGGTGTTTATGTTTGGGTAGTAGAAGTGGAAATGTTGAATGGAAAAAAAGTTAAGAAAACAGGAGATGTTACTCTATTAAGATAAGATGAAAAAAACATTTTTAATATTATATAGTATTTTGCTTTTATCTAGCCAAGCTATAAAAGCACAGGACTTTCATTTATCAATGTATGATGCAGGACCTTTATTTTTAAATCCTGCACTAACTGGTGTTGTAGATGCAAATTTTAGATTACATGCTCAATACAGAAATCAGTGGCGTTCGGTAGCGTTTAAACCATATAATACGGCTTTAATAAGTTTAGATGCGCCAAAAGGAAAATGGGGATTTGGTGGCCAGATTATGAATATGAGAGCAGGCGTTGGTAATTACAATGTATTACAAGGTTTATTTTCTGTTTCATACGCTGTGCCTTTAGATAAAAACAAATTTCACAATTTATCATTTGGTATTCAGGCAGGTGCTACACAAAAAACAATTGAAGCTGGTTTATACACATTCAATAATCAATACACAACCACTGATGGCGGATATTTTAATAAATCATTAGCATCTGGCGAAACTTACAACAGACAATCATTTATTACAGAACAAATAAATGCTGGCTTCATGTATTTTAATGCTAAACAGCAAACTCGTTTAAACCCATTTTTTGGTTATTCGGCATTTAACTTAACTAACCAAAAAGAAACATATTATTCGGGCAGTAATAAATTACCTATTAGGCATTATATACATGCTGGTTTAAGAATTAATGTAACTGAGTTATTTTATGTGTTGCCAAAAGTATTAATCATGATGCAAAAAAATGCCACAGAGCAATTGTATTCTATTGATATGGGTTACTTTTTTAAAGAACAAGAGTTTTATGTATTAGCTGGATTAAACTATAGAAATAAGGATGCTGCCGTGTTTTATGTAGGAGCTCGCAAAAACAATTATATTGCAAAAATAGGATATGATGCCAATACTTCTTCTTTAAAAGATGTCTCAAAATATCGTGGAGCATTTGAAATATCATTCACCTATTTAGGTAAAAAATCTAACAAAAAAGAAGCCCGTCACTGTCCAAGATTATAAAAGTTTATGAGAAAATTATTACTAGCTACTATTCTTCTTGCAACAGTTCAGGTGTTTGGTCAATCAAAAAAACTTTGGTTGAAATATGCCGATGAAGCTTTTGTAAAAAAAGATTATACTACCGCTATTAGTTATTACACTAAAGTATTAGACGATACAACTGTATTAGCCGAACTTGTTTTGCCTTATGAAGTTCAAATAGTTAATTTAAAAACAAAAGACTTTAAGCCAGATACTATAAAGAAATCGATACAAAAAAAAGAAATCAGTAAATCAGATTATGTTACCCATCAATTAGCTTCTTCGTATCGTTTAAATTTTGATTATAACAAAGCCGTTACTTATTACAAAAAAGTAATAGATAATGGATCTTACCCCGACGATAAATATGCTTATGCCTTATCTTTAATGCAAATAAAGCGTTATGATGCCTCGATGGCAATTTTAGAAAACTTAATGGAAACATCTAAAAATGATTCCCTTAAAAAAATCTATCAAAAAAGCATTAGCTCTTGTTTTTTTGCCTTAGACACAAATAGCAATAAAAAATTAATCATCGTTAAAAAGATGGATACCACTACATTTAATGTAGGCACTTCCAACTTTGCTCCAATGTATTGGAATAGTTCAACAAAGCTCTTATTTACCAGTGCCAGAAAAGGTGGCGTATTATTAAATCCTGAAAAACAAGATTCAAAATATTTATGCGACTTATACTATACTGAACTAAAAGATACTGGTTGGATGAAACCAGTAAATTTTGGCAGACCGGTAAACACAGGACTGCATGAAGGCTCTAATGTTATTTCATCTGATGATATTATGTTTTTTACCCGTTGGAGTGATGCCAATCGTAATGAAGCATTTATATATATGGCTAAAATGAAAGATGGTTTATTTTATGAATCCTATAAGTTAAGTGAAACAGTAAATAAAGTTGGCTACAAATCTATACAACCCTATATCTCCTTTGACGGCACTAAATTGTTTTTCTCATCAAATAAACCAGGTGGACAAGGCGGATTTGACTTATATGTTTGTAATATTGATGAGCAAGGTTTAACTGGAGAAGCAAAAAATTTAGGCCCAATTATTAATACCTCAGGTGATGAATCAACTCCTTTTTATCATAGCATTTCTAATACTTTATTTTTTAGTTCAACAGCGCATACAGGGCTTGGAGGATTAGATGTGTTTAAAAGCGCATTAAATACAGACGACTCAATTTATGCTGTTCCAAAAAATTTAGGAAGTCCCATCAACTCTAGTAAAGATGATGCCTATTTTATTTTAGATAGGATTCAAACTAAAGGTTACTTTGCAAGTGATAGAGAAGATTGTGAAGGCGGAAACTGTTATGATATTTATGAGTTTGAAAATGAGCCTATCTTTTTTGATATAAGCGGTGTTGTATATGACTATGACACTTTTGAGCCAATTCCAAGTGCTTTGATAACAATTAAAGATGTAAGTGGCGATGATGATCCATTGTTTGTAATAACAGATGATAAAGGTTTTTACACGACTCCGTTAAAAGAAAATAAGCAATTCTTTTTAAAAGCACAAAAAAAAGGATATCAGGCAAGCTCTGCTAGTGCTACCACTAAAGGGTTAACAGAAACTACACATATTGTTCAGGATTTTACATTAAGCGTAATTCCTCAGGAGGATGTAGTTATTGAAGGTATTGAGTATGATTTAAATAAAGCAACCTTAAGACCAAAATCAAAAGAAATTTTAGACAAAATTTATGACTACTTAATTTTAAATGACAACTTTAGTATTGAAATTAATGCGCATACAGATACAAGAGGTAGTGATAAATTAAATTTAAAATTATCTCAAGCGCGTGCACAATCATGTGTAGATTATTTATTAAGCAAAGGAATTGATAAAGATAGATTATTGCCAACGGGATACGGCGAAACAAAGCCATTAATTAGTGATGATCGAATAGCTACAATGGTTCCTAAAAGTGAAGAGTTTGAAGCAGCTCATCAAAAAAATAGAAGAACTGCCTTTAGGGTAATGCAAGAAAGTACTTTAATTAAGGAAGTGAAAACAAAATAAGTTTTTTACCTAATTTCCCATTCTTTCCAATCCATTTCCTCTCCATTTAAAATACCGAGGTAACTTTGATAACGTTCCTGTGAAATATCTCCAGCATCTACTGCTTTTAAAATAGCACAACCGGGCTCATTTACATGTAGGCAGTTATTAAATTTACAATCGTTCATTCGTTTCATCATCTCAGGAAAATAATGTGCAACCTCTTCTTTTTTCATTTCTACCAAGCCTAATTCTTTAATCCCAGGCGAATCAATTATATCACCGCCAAAAGATAAAGGAAACAATTCTGCAAAAGTAGTCGTGTGCATTCCTTTTAAATGAGCTTCCGAAATATCCCCAATCTTTAAATCTAATTTTGTATCAATAGCATTTACTAAAGTGCTCTTTCCTACTCCACTATGACCAGACATTAAAGTAATTTTATCTTTTAAAAGTGTTTTGATAAATTCAATGTCCTGTTTATCAAAAGAAGAAACCAAATAGCATTCGTATCCAATATCAGTATATAGTTTAATGATATCGTTTTGTAAGTCTAGCATTTCCTCATCCAATACATCTTTTTTATTGAAAATAATTTTAGCAGGAATTTCATACGCTTCGGCTGTAACCAAAAATCGATCAATAAATCCTAAAGAAGTTCTTGGAGCAACCAACGTAGCTACTAAAATGGCTTGATCTAAGTTACTGGCAATAATATGCGCTTGTTTAGACAAGTTAATAGATTTACGAATAATGTAATTTTTACGTGGGTGAATCCCAGTAATTTGATTACTGCCATCTTTATCTCTATCAATATCTACTATATCTCCAACAGCAACAGGATTTGTTGTTTTTCGGTCATCAAGACGTATTTTGCCTTTTAAACGACATTCTATTACCTCGCCGCCTTCAATGCGAACGGCGTACCAACTTCCAGTAGATTTTACAACTAAGCCTGTCATTTCGGTAAAGGTAACAAATAGAACGCTGATGACACTGATTGCTTATGATTTTATATGATTTTTTCAATAATTATCTACTCCCTCTAATTTTCATTTTTTAGAGCCATAGAATGCTGATCAAACCTTGGCGTGACACATTACCTATGATTCTATATGATTTTTTACTTTCATCAATCATTACCCAATTTTATCTTATTTAATCATAACCATCTGCGTCATCTGCGTTCCATAATCCTAGTTAAAATGTAACAAAAAAACAGTATTTTTGAGATAGAAACATACCACTATGTCCATTAAAGTAAATAATATCACTAAACTATACGGTGCCCAAAAAGCACTAAACAATATATCTTTTGAAATTGGAACAAATGAAATTGTTGGCTTTTTAGGTCCAAATGGCGCTGGTAAAAGCACCATGATGAAAATTTTGACTTGCTACATTCCACCCTCTGAAGGTTCAGCTACTGTATGTGGTTTTGATACTAACAACCAAAGCATTGAAGTGCGAAAACAAATTGGTTATCTACCAGAACATAATCCATTGTATTTGGATATGTATGTGAAAGAGTTTTTAGAATTTATTGGTGGACTATACAAAATTAAAAATGCCAAAGAGCGTGTAAAGGAAATGATTGAGGCTACTGGTTTACAGATTGAACAAAACAAAAAAATTGGCGCTTTATCAAAAGGTTATCGTCAGCGTGTTGGCTTAGCGCAAGCTATGATTCATGATCCCAAAGTATTAATTATGGATGAGCCCACAACAGGATTAGATCCAAATCAATTGGAAGAAATTCGCGTACTAATAAAAAAATTGGGAAAAGAAAAAACAGTGATGTTAAGCACTCACATTATGCAGGAAGTAGAAGCTGTTTGCGACCGAGTAATCATTATCAATAAAGGTGAAATTGTAGCAAACGACACAACCGAGACGTTACAAAAAAATACGACTAAACAAATTATTACGGTTGAATTCGATAAAAGCGTTTCTGTTAATTCTTTAAAATCAATTGCTGGTGTTGAAGATGCAGTTTTAATAGAAGGTAATACCTGGAAAATAATTTCTGATGTAGAAAAGGATGTGCGTAAGGAATTATTTAACTATGCTGTTAAACATAATATTGGTATTTTAACACTAAACAAAGAAGAGCAAAAACTGGAAGATGTGTTTAAAGCATTAACTAAAAAATAAGCTCCTTATAATTCCATTATGAAAATAAATAAAAAAGCAAAAATAGGAATCATCATTGCGAGTTTCTTTTTTGTTTTTTTTAATGTCCTGAATATTTTAAGAAACAAGAACGAGGCCGCTAAAGAGAGAGCAAAAGTATCAAAAGTCGTTATTAAAGATACGGCAGATCATTACACTCCTTTACAGAAAAAATGGTATTATCACTCTGGAGATAACAGTCAGTGGGCCAATTCGGCTTTCAATGATAGCTCATGGCAAACAGTTTCTATTAAACTCGATCTTGATACCATTCCTGCAAATTTATTTTCAGGTATAGGTTGGTTTAGAAATCATTTTTCTTTACGTTCCGATTATGTGAATAAAGTGATAGGCATTCAAATGATCCACAATGGTGCATCTGAGGTTTACCTGGACGGTAAGCTGATCAGTAGTTTTGGTATAGTGTCGGAAAACAAAGAAGAGGAAAAAGCCCTTATTCCTAAAATTCCGGTGATGTTCTCGATAAGCGACACTAATATTCACGTATTAGCCATCCGTTATTCCAACACGTCTGCCGCCGCATACTACGAAGCCTATCATGAAGAAAAAGCAGGTATAGAATTGGAGTTTATCCAAAATCCAGACGAGTTATTTACTAAGCAGGTAATAGAACAAGTGTTTTTATCCGTAATGGTTTTACTCTTTGGTTTTTTCATGACTCTAAGTATTGTCCATTTTCTATTATTTCTCTTTTATCGCAAGCAAAAACAAAATTTATACTACTCCATTTTTGTTTTTCTTTTTTCAATAATGATCATTTCTCCCTACGCCTTGTTCAATGCAAACGACCCTTCCCTCCTACTTAAAATTCAATATTATTATATTGTTCCAACCATATTTCTATTGCCAAGCATCGTTGCCTGTTTATATTCGTTATTTAAACCACCACATGCCAAACTACTTTTTACAATAGAAATATGTTTAGCTATTCTATGCTGGTTATCAAATTATAACGACCTATTGAACGGAATATACGGATCTATATTATTTGCGTTTATTTTATTTACCGCTATCGAATCAGTAAGAACTATTATTGTGGCTGTAATTCAAAAAAAATCAGGCGCATCGATCATTGGAACAGGTGTTATTGTGTTCTTTTTATTTGTAGTTACGTTACTCATACTAGCCTTTGTGGAAAACGATTTTGACCTTGCATTAGATGACAATTCTAGTGTGTTTTCTATTCTATTGGTTGTTTTGTGCATCATTAGTATTCCCTTATCGATGAGTATCTACCTGGCCAGAGAATTTGCTCTTACTAATAAACATTTAAAAAATAAACTGGATGAAGTAGAGAGCCTTTCAGAAAAAAGTATAGCGCAGGAAAAAGAAAAGCAAAGTATTTTAGCTTCTCAAAAAGATAACCTGGAAATACAAGTAAAAGAGCGAACGCATGAGATCACTATCCAGAAACACGAAATAGAAGAAAAGAATAAAGAAATTACAGATAGTATTAATTATGCCCAAAAGATACAACACACCTTAATGGCTTCTGATAAGTTATTAGATGACAATTTAAAAAAAGTTGGCACTCCCAAAGATTATTTCATTTTATATAAACCGAAAGACATTGTAAGCGGCGATTTTTTCTGGGCTTACAAACCCGAACAGGAAAACAGTTTTATATTAACTACTTCAGATTGTACGGGGCATGGTGTACCGGGAGCATTTATGAGTTTATTATGCATCAGTTATTTAAATGAAGTAGTTAAAGAACAGCGCATCACCAAACCAAATCATATCTTTAATTTAGTGCGGGATAAGATCGTTAGTAATTTTAAGACCAGTGAGAATTCGGAACGAAAAGATGGTATGGATGCCGTGATCTGCAAAATAAATTATGATACCAATACATTAGAGTATGCAGCTGCCAACAATCCTATTGTGATTTTAGAACCAACAGAAAATAACACTTATGAGTTTGTAGAACTGAAAGCAGATAAAATGCCTGTTGGCGTAACGCATGATGGCATATATAAACCATTTACTGCTGGCGAATATAAATTAAAGCCGGGTTCATTGATCTATACATTTACAGATGGTTATGCCGACCAGTTTGGTGGTACCAAAGGAAAGAAGTTTATGTATAAACAAATGCGTGAGCTCTTCGTTAACATTGCGCAATTGTCGCTTAAGGAACAACATGATAAACTAAACGATGCCATCGAAACATGGAAAGGCAGTACTGAACAGGTTGATGATATTTTAATTATTGGCATTAAATTTTAATCATGAGTTTGCATCTATGAAAAAAATAAAAACGATACCAAAAAAAAACAAAGCTATAAAACCTAAAGTTGTTAAGCCAAATTTATTCAAGGATGTAAAGCTTTTAATAGAAAAAACAAAAGTACAAGTTGCTTATAATATAAATAGTAACTTAGTAGTTCTTAACTGGCATATTGGTAAACGTATCCTAGAAGAAACCCTAAAAAATAAACGCGCAGAATACGGAAGTCAAATTGTTGCGACACTGTCGCAACAATTGACACAAGAATATGGGCAGGGATATACAAAATCAGCATTAACTAGGATGCTTGTATTTGCTAGGTATTACACAACAAACCAAAAAGTTGCGACACTGTCGCAACAATTCAGTTGGAGTCACATCATAGAGTTTTTAATTATAAAAGATTCTACTGAGCGTTCGTTTTACGAACAAATTTCATCTATTGAAAAATGGGGTGTTAGGCAACTTCGCGAAAGAATAAATAGTATGTTATTTCAACGAACTGCTATTTCAAAAAAGCCGAAAGCCTTAATAAAACAAGAACTAATAAAGCATAGTGGTAATAAAGAAATCACAAATACCGAACTAGTTTTTAAAGACCCATACTTATTAGATTTTTTAGGATTAAAAGATACGTATAGCGAAAAAGATTTAGAAAGTAGTATCCTAAATTATCTTCAGAAATTTATTATCGAATTAGGTTCCGATTTTGCATTTATAGCAAGACAAAAAAGAATCATAATTGATTCAGAAGATTATCATATTGATTTATTATTTTATCATAGAGGATTAAAAAGACTAATTGCTATTGATTTAAAACTAGGTAAATTCAAAGCCTCGTACAAAGGTCAAATGGAATTATATTTACGATGGTTAGAGAAAAATGAAGTAAGAGAAGGCGAAAATACACCTATTGGATTAATACTATGTGCTGAAAAATCAGATGAACACATTGAATTATTACAACTCGAGAAAAGTAATATTAAGGTAGCAGAGTATTTAACCGCACTTCCTCCAAAAAAATTATTAGAGAAAAAATTACATCAAGCAGTTGTTACTGCACAAAAAAAATTCAATATAAAAATTAAATAATTTGAACAACTA